>NZ_JBHSBI010000007.1:0-394182 GCF_042650645.1 Nonomuraea purpurea | reverse complement strand
CTCCCACGGATTCCAGAGCAGCGAACTGAGGAAGCATTCGCTGGTGGGTCTGCGGTCCTGCGTGAAAGATAGCCATCTGGAATTGCACCTCCAAAGACGATGACTAGGGCTGGTCAACGCGGGGCTTCAAAGCACCAGGCGGCACTTCAAGCCCCCTCCTTCAGGAGGGGGTCGTTGACGGGCGGTTCCTATCAGGGAGGATTCGCTGTCATCGTTGAAATATGTCAACGTTGACATCCGCTGTGCTGCGATGATGGACTCCGATCCGAGAAAGGTCAATGCCCTACTGCCGTAACGAATCGGCAACGTGGCGAAAAGGTGGGCTCGATGATCGCTGTCCTGGGTGAGTGCGTCGCCGACGGCTTCACCTCCCGGCCCCCCATCCCCCTTCTCGCCGCTTCGTCCCCTGACCCCAGCGCCGCTTCCGGGCCCCGACCGGAGCACGGACCCGCGACCGCCTCGGGCCTCGGTGTGCGCGCGCCAGAAGACCAGGCACGTGCAGTCACCGCGGCGGCCAGGTTGGAGCTGCGGGTGCTGCCCGGTGGCGGCCCCGCCAACACCGCCGTGGCGCTGGCGCGGCTCGGTACCCCGACACGTTTCCTCGGGCGCGTCTCGCGTGACGTGTTCGGCGGGCTGTTCCGCGACCACCTCACCTCCTCCGGCGTCGACCTGTCGGCGTCCGTCGAGGCCGACGAGCCGAGCACGCTCGCGGTCGCCGCCCTCGATCAGGGAGGCCAGGCCACGTACACCTTCTACGCCGAGGGCACCGCCGACTGGCAGTGGACGCCGTCCGAGCTGGACCCGGCACGCCTCGGCCGGGCCGCCTGCCTGCACACCGGCTCCCTGGCGCTGGTCAAGGCCCCAGGACGGACGACGGTGGAGGAGTTCGTGAAGGCCGCCGCCGGACGCGCGACGATCTCGATCGACCCGAACGTCCGCCCCAGCCTCGCCGCCAGGGACGACTACCAGGTGACCCGCTGGTGCGAGTGGGCCGACATCCTCAAACTCAGCATGGACGACCTCGAGTTCCTCCTGCCCGGCACGCCGGCGGAACG
The DNA here is from genome assembly GCF_042650645.1 of Nonomuraea purpurea. Lineage (NCBI taxonomy): Bacteria > Bacillati > Actinomycetota > Actinomycetes > Streptosporangiales > Streptosporangiaceae > Nonomuraea > Nonomuraea purpurea. The sequence continues at coordinate 393,127 of NZ_JBHSBI010000007.1, read as the reverse complement.
CGCCTGCGACGCCTGGCACGCCGCCGGAGCCCGCCTCATCGTCGTCACCAGGGGCGCGGCGGGCGCGCTGGTGTCGCTCGACGGACAGCGGGCGACCGTTCGGGCGCCGCGGGTCGAGGTCGTGGACACGGTCGGCGCGGGCGACTCGTTCACGGCCGGCCTGCTGCACGCGCTCGACTCGAAGAGCCTGCTGGGTGGCCGCCTCGACGGGCTCGACCTGACCACGGCCGTTGCGGCGGCGAAGTTCGCATCCCGGGTGGCCGCCCTGACCTGCGCGGTCGCGGGAGCGAACCCGCCCTGGGCTGATGAGATCACCGAACGGTGACCGGCCGCGCCACGCTCAGACGCCTGGTCAGCCAGGGCAGAGCGGGCAAGCTTCGCAACGACATCCCGCCCGCGGAACTCATGGCCATGGTGATCGGTGTGGTGATCAGCTGGGACAGCGCCGCCTGGTCGCTGAAGGCGCTGCAACCGGAGTTCAATTTCCATGATCTCGCCAGCCGCCGGGCGGCGGTGGTGAGCGCCGTGGCCGGGCTCGTTCAGCCACCCCGACCCCGCTCCTGACACCGACGGTCGGTCCGGCCAGGCCGGAGCCGTAGCGTGTCGGCTTCGCCCTTCGTCGCGGGCGGACCCGGGCGGACGACGGTCGCGCCGACGCTGGGTTTCTCAGGCGAGATCGTCGAGGAGGCGTTGCGCGACCAGTTCCTCGGGGACGGCGAGGCCTTCGGAGCGCATGGCCGGGGCGAGGTCGGGGTCCCAGGGCGCGTCCGTGACCCGGCCGGGCGGGAGAGTCACGCGGGACCGGTCTTCGAGCGCCGTCAGGTAGTCGGCCGCGGACATGCGCCAGGGCTCGGCTCCCGTCTTGGCCATCGTGTAGGCGGCGATCCGCAGCCCCTCGCCGTCGAAGTCGCCGTGGTAGTGCAGGCGGGTTCCGGGGAGCGAGCGCAGCAGGCGGATGGCCGCGCTGTTCGGCCAGCCGGAGGTGCAGACGATGGGCGGGCAGGACGTGCCGAACCGCTGCTGGGCGAGTGCCAGCACGGTCGGGTTCTCCACCACGTGTACGTCTCGTTCCCGCAGCTCCAAGGTGTCCTGCTGGAGCTGGGCGAGCGTGATCACGCTGGGCCGGCCGTCCCAGATTCGTAGGACTCTGGCCAGGGCTCCGTCACCGGCGGGTCGTAAACCGGCGACCAGAACGGTCGTGGACAGGGCGTCGCAGGCCACGCCCGCTCGTTCCCACAGCGCGCGCCGGGCCTGGGCGCCCTCCGGCGGCGGGACATCGTAGAGGACCGACAACGCCTTCATGACCAGCCCGGACAGGCGGGTGCCGTCGTCGAGGGCATGCGGATCGCCGGTGACGTCGGCCGCCACCGCCGCCAGCGGCCGACCCGCCGCGGGGAGCGCGGCCAGCACGGCGAGGGCGTGTTCGAGCAGGTCACGACCGGCTCGAACGGCCGACAGGGCCAGCAGCGCGGGCTGGGCCGCCACCACCGGGTGCCGCTCGAACCATTCCAGCAACGCCTCGCGTTCGAGGTTCCGCTCGGCCCGCCTGCGCCTGCGGTCGTCAAGCGGGCCGACGATCGTCTCGGTGACGGTGCGCACGTCGAGCCCGCCGCCGCCCAGCACGCGTTCCAGGCGGGCCACGTCGAGCGTGAACGACGGACCCGGGTAGCGGTCGAGGCCGAGAAGGTCGGCGACGGCCGCCTGCTCCTCCTCACCCAGCCCGGTCACCTTCACCCGGCTGACGTGGTGTCCAGAGGAAAGCCGCTCGTGCAACGCCTGCCACACGGGCCGCAACCCCGCCGCGCGCAACCGCTCAGGGATGGTCATTCGGTTGGGACTGTTCGGTAGCCGTTCCAGACGAAACGGGCCGTGGTCACCGCGTCGTCCCCGTCGCCCGTGATCAACTGGTGGATCGCGATCCCGTCCAGTTCCCGGTACTCGCACCACTCATGGTCCGACGTGAGCACCAGGTCCAGTCCCAGATCCACCAGCAGATCGAACACCTGCCCCCGGTTCGTCTTGTCCACCCCCACGAACACCTCGTCCAGCAGGATGAACCGCGGACAGCCGGCGTCGGTCTGGTAGTGGGCGGCCACGGCGGCGAACAGCGGCAGGTGCAGCGCGATCGCCTTCTCCCCGCCCGACAGCGCCCCGTGCAGTTTCCTGGTGAGGTCCTGCCACCCCTGCCCGTCGCCTCGGTCCAGTTTGACCATGAACCGGTGCCAGGCCGTGTAGTCGAGCACCTTCATGAGCTGGTCCTCCCAGCTCGCCGAGGAGTTGTCGGCCCGCGCCTCCTCCACCCGGTCGCGGAAGAAGACGTACAGGGCTTCCCTGTCGGCCTCGTTCAGCCCGGCGGGGTCGCGGAGCAGCAGGTCGCGGGCGGCGCGCGTACCGGCGGACTGCGTCGGGTCGACCTGCCACACGAGCCGCACGGCCACCCGGGAGGCGGTGCGGACGCGTTCGAGGCGCTGGTTCATGCCCTCCACCAGCGCGGTCGCCTGCCGGATGCGGTCGGCGAGGTGGCGGCGGGTGTCTCCGGCGAGTGTACGGTCGAACAGGTCGCGCTCGGCCTCCGTGATGTCGGAACGCCGCTCGTCGCGCTCCTTGCGCAGTGCCGCGCTGAGCGCCGTGGCGCCCGCTCTGACACCGTTGACGGTGGCGGTGAGCACCTGTACGTCGTCTTCGGGGGCAAGCTCCAGATCCGCCCGGTTGGCCAGGATTTCCCTGGCGTGGTGGAAGGCGTCCTGCAGCCTGGCCTCGGCCTCCCTGACGTTCTTCTGCTCGTACGGCACCGCCGACAGCCGCTCGGCCACGGCCCTGGCCGACTCCAGCACGGCCCGCACCCCGGCGTCGGCCGACAACTCGACCGTCATCCGCGCGTCGGCGGGCAGGTGGCCGCCCGCCAGGCGCCGGAACCGTTCGGAGACCACGTCACGCGCCCGTCCCGCCTCTGCGTGCTTCTCCTCGGCGGTGGCGAGCTCGCCGCGGAGCTGCCCGAGCCGGGCGTTGAGCCGGGAGAGCTCGTCGTTGCAGGACTTGATGAGGCGGCGACAGGCCTGGTAGGCGGTCTGGGCGTCGTGAAGTTGTTCGAGGACGCGCAGGTGCTCGGCGCCGATGGTCGACTCGATGGCGGACAACTTCTCCGCCAGCACCACGGCGTCGGCCGCGGCCTCCTCCGCGCGTTCGACGGCCTTGACCGCGAGCTCCTCGTATTCGCGGGCGGTCTCGGCGGCGAGGTCGGCGCGTTCCCCGGCCCCGTTGGCGGCGGCGTGCCTGGCGTGCCAGACGGTGCCGGTCGCCTCGGCGGTGCGCAGGGCCTGCTCCAGGTCGTCGAGCGCGGGCAGCGCGGTGGGCAGCGCGTGCCCGGCCGCCAGCTCGGTGAGCCGCCGCAGCGACCTGCCGACCCCCTTCTCCCGCTCGTGCAGCCGCTCCTCGTACGCCCGGAGCTGGTCGTCGAGCAGCGCCACCTTCTTCACGGCCCCGTCGAGAACCTCGACCGCCGCGGCGTACGGCTTCCTGTCGGGCCTGCGGCGCAGCTCGGCGGCCAGCATCTCGCGCGACCCCGCGAGGTCGGCGAGCAGGTGGTCGCACTCGGCCAGGCGGCCGGCGAACTCGGCGAGCTGGTCGTCGAGCTCGGCGATACGACGGCGTCTGGCGCGTTCGCGGGCGGTGGCGCCGATGTAGGAGGGCTCGGGCTTGACCCAGCGGCCCGCCGCAAGGCCGAGCCGCCAGGTGCCGTCGGCCCCGACGACCGCGGGATGGTCGACGCCGATCGCGGTGGGCGCGAACGCGATGCCGCGCAACACGGCGTCCGCCGCCGGCGGCGAGCCGGCCTCGGCGTGCAGGACGTCGGCGAGGCTGTAGCCGGGGGCGGGCCGGGCGAGCGCGGCCACGGCGAACGCGTCGTGCTCCCCCGGGTCGAACCCGCCGTCCGGCCGCAACCACAGGTCGAGCAGGCCGGCGGCCTCGAGTGCGGCTTCCACCCCCGCCTGCGCGACGGGGTCGAGCCCCGACCTGAACGCCACGGCCCGCCACAGCGGGGTGCCGGGACGTCCCGACCTGGCACCCTCGGCCCTGGTATGGGGGGCCGGTGGTTCGAGGACGGTCTGGCCGTCGAGGCGTTCGCGTTCCCTGGCCAGCTCAGCGCGTTCGGCCAGCGTGTTCTCGCGGATGCCGGTCAGGTGCTGCTCCTGGGCGGCCAGGCGGACGGCGGCGGTGGTTCTGGCGACGCCGACCAGCTCGTCGGCCTGCTCGAACCGGTCGGCCAGGCTCGCCAGCTCGTCGGGGGCGAGCTGGAGCTGGGTGCAGCGGGCCGCCCATTCGGCCAGGGCGGCGGCCAGGTCGCGCAGGCGGTCGTCGCGTTCGCGTTCGGCCTGGTCGTGGGCCGTCTGGGCGGCGGCGAGGTCGTCGCGGACGCGGTCGCGGTCGTGCTCGGCGGTGGTGCGGAGGTTGATCGCCTCCTGGTGGTGCTGGGCTCCGGCGCGAACCTCCCTGATCTGGGCGGCCCTGGCGGTGACGGCGGCCCGCAGCAGCTCCCGCGCCCGCCGCACAGCCTCCTCACTGTCGGCCGCCGCCGAAGAGACCACGGCGTGGCCGGTGGCCCCCTCGGGGGCGGTCACGTCCCCAGCGGCCGATCTCTGAAGAGCACCGTCCGACGAAGCGCCGGGCGCACGATGGGCGCTGTCCTCCGGGGTGCCGGGCGTGCGATGGACGCTGTCCTTTGGCGTGCCAGACGTGGGAGGGGCGGTGCCCTTCGGGGTGTCGGGTGTGCGAGGGGCGGTGTCGCGGGGGTGGCGGGGGTCTGTGCCGTCCGTGGCGGTGCGGCCGGTTTGTCCTCGTTCGCTCTCCTCGTGCACCCCCAGCAGCCCCGCGCGTTCGGCCGCCTGGCGGGCTTCGGTACGGGCACGGTCGGAGAGGCCGGACGCCGCGCGGGCGCCGGCTTCGGCGACGGCCGCCAGTTCCTCCTTGGTGGCGGCGGCGCGGGCCGCGACGCCGGCCTGGTCACGCAGCCGGGCCGCCGTCTCGTGGGCGGACTGCGCCTGGGTGCGGAGCCGGTGCAGGTCGCTGCCCGCCTTGTAGGCGGTACTCTCCTTGAGCCCGTCGATCTGGGCGGACAGGGCCAGCTCCTGCGCCTCCTCCTCCCCCAGCCGTACGGTCGCCGCGTGCAGCTCCTGCTCGGCCTCCTTGAGCGCGCCCCGCTTGGCCTTGGCCTCGGCGGCCAGCGACTCCAGGGTGTATCCGGCCGACGTCACGGCGGCGGCCGCGGCCCGCAGGACGCGCTGGGCGTACCCGCGCTGCCTGGTGGCGAGCCGGTCGGCCTCCTCAACGTCGCGGTCGAGCAGACGCAGCTCCTCGCGCTGCCGGTCGAGGCGCTCGAACCCCTCGGCGATCTCGTGGATCTCGCCTTCGCCGAGCGGCGGCAGGGCGCTGGACAGCAGGTCGGACAGCAGTCCGGGGTCGAGGCGTTCGGAGAGCTTGGGGGTGCGGAGCTGGCGCAGCGCGGTCAGCAGCGAGTCGTAGCGCTGCTCGTTGAGCGCGCGGTAGAGCGTCTGGCGGACGACGACGCGGTAGGCCTCGGCGGACTCGTGGACCTTGCCGGTCGCGCCCAGCTCTTCGACGAGCTGCGCCTTGGTGAGGGGCTGGCCGACGTCCCCGGTGAGCCGGACGACGCCGTCTGGGCCCCCGAGCGTGACACCATCAGAGCCACTGCCCAGCCCTCGGCCTCCCGAAGGAGCGACGCGAGCGGTCGTGGTGAAGTACGCGGCCGTGACGTTCTTGGTGTGGACGGTGGCCTGGAGCCGGGCGCCGCAGGTGAACCAGCGGCCGTCGGAGTGCTGGAACTCCAGCCAGACGTAGCCGACCCGGGTGGTGCCGGTGGCGCCGTCGCCCATGAGGTTCCAGTGCATGGTGCGCTCGGTGCCGCCGAACGTGGACAGCCTGCTCGGCTTGAGGCTGGCGTCGAGCACGTACGGCAGCAGCAGCTCCAGCACCTTGGACTTGCCGCTGCCGTTGGGCCCGCGCAGCAGCAGCCTGCCCCGGTGGAACTCGAACACCTCGTCGTAGTAGCGCCACACGTTGAGAATCCCGGCGCGTACGGGCGTCCATCGGGCGTCGAGCCCCTGCGCGACCCGGTTGGGCGTGAGCTCGGTGACGGTCATGAGCCCTCCTTCGTCGGCCTCATGATTCCTTGCTTACTGATGCCCTCGACAAGCTCGGTCATGATTCCTCCTGGGCGGCCGTGCCGCGATCGACCCGGTAGCGGGCCGCGGCGGGCAGTGCGGTGATCTGGTCGCCGGTGCGGCGGGCCAGCCCGAACAGCGCGAGCACCTCGAACGCGTCGGCGGCCAGGCGCGAGCCGCCGCCGTCCGACTGGTAGGCCTTGGCCCATTGGGGGAAGCGGCGCAGCAGCCCGGCGGCCTCGCGGTCGAGCCGGGCGGCGCTCACCGGGCCGGAGGAGACGAGCAGGTCGAGCATGAGCAGGGCGGCCACCTTGGCGTGGCTGCCGTCGTCGGGGAACTTGGTGTCGGTCGCGGTGGCGTCGGTGTCGATGAGCAGGAACCCCTCCGCGCGCTCTTCGAGCACGAACCCGGCCTCCTCGGCGGCGCGGCGGATGATCTGGCGGCCGGTGAGCGAGGCCGCGTAGGCGGACTGGGCGGGGGTCAGCTCGTCGCGGTAGACGACGGGTTCGTCGAGCAGGCGGCGGATGAGCGAGTGTCTGGCCCACAGGTTGCGCTGGGTCTCGGTGGGTTCTTCGCCGCCGTAGCGGGTCTCGGTGGTGAGCCGCTGGGGGTCGGCGGCTCTGGAGGGCGGCACGGGGGCGGCCAGGAGCCTGATCACGCGGGTGGTGTCGACGCGGTAGAGCACCTTGGCGTCCTCGTCGTCGAGGTAGGAGTCGGTGGCGCCGTCCATGGCGTTGATCGCGCCGTGGTGTTCGAGGAGTTTGAGCGCGTCCACGAACGCGGCGCGTTCGTCGGCGCGTACCGGGTCGAACCCGGGCACCTCCTCCTCGACCGCGGCGGCCTGGACCACGCGCTGGGCGAGCATGCCGATCGTGGTGACCGGCGAGGTGAGCAGCTCGGCCGCGCACAGGCACAGCAGTGTGTAGCGGCGCCGGTCGAAGGGGGTTCTGGTGGTGCGGCGGCGGCGCGCGGGCCGGGTGGCTCCTGGCTCGGTGCGGACCTTGACCAGGCGGGCGTAGCCCTGGCGGGGCTCCACGACCAGCCGCCAGCCGCAGAAGTAGTCGAACCACTGGGTCAGCGGCTGGCGCCGTTTCCTGATCAGGTCGAAGGCGGCGGGGTCGTCGTGCTGGGACACCAGGGGGCGGCCGAGGAGGGTTCTGATCGCGCGCGCGATCTCCTCCTTCTCCGCCCTGACGAGCTGGTTGGCCAGGCTGCTCATGCGCCCGCCACCTGCCTGGCGCGCCCGAGCGAGCGCACGTCGATGAGGTAGTCGGGGCCGCGAAACCAGCCTTCTGGCGTACGCAGCACCGCCACGCTCTCGTCGTCGGGCGCCCGCAGGACGATCTCGACCCGCCCGTCGGAGGTGACGGCGCGGCGGAACCCGGTGGAGTCGGGCCGCTCGGCCAGCGCCCGCCCGAGCAGGTCGAGCAGCCGTCCGAACGTGTCGTGGTCGAGCTCTCCCATCTGTGACAGCCGCATGGCGCCCGTGGTGGCCAGGGCCGACCAGGCGGCCTCCAGCTCGGCCCGTTCCTTCTCGGCGCGGGCTCTGCGCTCGGCCCGCAGCGCCACCACGTCGCGGACCTTGCCGGTGCGCCCCATCCGCTCGGTGCGGCCGCGTGAGCGCAGCAACGCCGAGACGTGCACCGGCTCGGCCTCCGCCCACGGCACCCCCGCGGGGATGAGCTCGGCGTCGGCGTGGCCGAGATGCGCGTGCCTGGCGGACCCGAGGCCGAACGCGGCGTCCCAGAGCCGGTGGGCGTCGTCCTCGCTGGGGGCGGCGGCGAACCAGCGGGCCAGCGTGCGGAAGTCGGCGGCGGCGCTGGAGGAGCGGCGGCGCGAGTCGGTGATGCGGTCGAGCACCTGCAGCAACGACACGATGGCACGCCGGGCCACGTCGTGGAGTTGCCGCACCCTCGGCACGCCTCCGTCGTCGGGCGCGAACCACAGCCGCAGCCCGTCCCAGCGCGCCGCCCTGGCCGCCAGCCAGGGCGTGGCGTGATCGGCGCCGGGGACGCGCGGCAGGTCGGCGCCGTCGAGGGCGCGGGCGTGCAGCACGCTGACGCCGTGGGCGGCCACGGCGTCGAGCGCGACGGCGATGGCGTCGCCGCGCTGCTCCAGGTTGGTCACGAACTCTTGGAGGTAGGCCACCGTGGCGGCCTTGACCTCGTGGAAGGTGGTCAGGTCGGTGCCCTCGACGCGCAGCAGCCGCTGCAGCTCGCCGTTGAACTGCTTGGTGTTGTTGCGCAAGCCGTCGAGGTGGCCCTCCAGCTCTTGCAGGCTGGTGAAGACGCGCCGGTTGCGCCCGGGGTCGGGGTCGCGCAGGAGCTGTTCCAGCTCGCCGAGCCGGTCGGCGATCGCGTCGAGCACGGCGGTCTGCAGGGCGCCGGCGGAGGCGAGCATCGCCATGGCGTGCTGCACCCCGGCGAACGCGGCTTCGCCCCGTTTGGTCAGCGAATAGTGGAGGTTTTTGCGTTCGTACTCCTCCGCGGTGGCGAAGCTGCCGGCGTGGTTGAAGATCACGTCGAGCAGCCCCCACCCCACGAGCTGCTTGAGCGTGCCCCCGAGGTCCTGGTCGCCGACCGGGGCGTACCAGCCGACGGCGCGCAGCCGCTCGCGCACCTCGTCGACCGTCAGCGCGGTCTCAAGGCGCTCGTTGGCGTCGCCGAAGGCGTAGAGGACCGCGGTGTGCAGATCAGCCCGATCCGTGGTGGTGAATCGGAACATCTCCGGCGGCACCCGTGGCAGCTCCGCCATCGCCCAGTTCTCCCCTCGCCGCAGGATTACCGACCACCGCCACCGTAGCGGGAGACCCCGACAGCACGGTCCCTGTTTGCGCGCAGATCACGCGGCCGGGGCGGCGTCATGGGAACCCGGGTCCGCCCGGCACCAGGGTGGCCAGACCGAGCAGGAATCGAGAAGCGCTGGTCAGCGGGCCGCGGCTAACGTAACCGTCGTGGACATCACGGTTCACACGTTTCCCCCATACGACGATCAGGAGTGACCATGTCTTCCACCCAAGGAATCAAGACCGTGCTGCACCCGGTATCCGACCTGGCCAAGGCCAAGGCGGTGTACGCCGCCCTGCTCGGCGTCCAGCCGCTTGCCGACGGGCCGTACTATGTCGGCTTCGAGGCCGAGGGCCAGCACATCGGGCTGGTGCCGGGCGGCGGGCCGCAGGGCATGACCTCCCCGGTGGCCTACTGGCACGTGCCGGACATCGAGGCGAAACTGGCCGAGCTCACCGCCGCGGGCGCCGTCGTGAAGGAGCCCGCGCACGACGTCGGCGGCGGCCGGCTGGTGGCCACCGTCACCGACCCCGACGGCAACGTCCTCGGACTGCTTCAGGACTGATGACCGCGCGGCGCGATCATCCAGAAAAACCGACATACTACTCAAATATGGCTATAACCGGCCAGGCGACGACCGCGGCCCGACAGATGGAGACACGATGAGGACGGACCCGCGGTCGCCCGCGCCGTACACCGCCGACAGCCACGACATGATCCGCGTGCACGGCGCGCGCGAGAACAACCTCAAGGACGTCAGCGTCGAGATCCCGAAGCGCCGGCTGACGGTGTTCACCGGCGTCTCGGGCTCGGGCAAGAGCTCGCTGGTGTTCGACACGATCGCCGCGGAGTCGCAGCGGCTGATCAACGAGACCTACAGCACCTTCGTCCAGGGCTTCATGCCGACGCTGGCGCGGCCCGAGGTCGACGTGCTCGAAGGGCTGACGACGGCGATCATCGTCGACCAGCAGCGGATGGGCGCCGACCCCCGCTCCACGGTCGGCACCGCCACCGACGCCAACGCGATGCTGCGCATCCTGTTCAGCCGGCTCGGGCAGCCGCACATCGGCTCGCCCAACGCCTTCTCCTTCAACGTCCCCTCGGTCAGGGCGAGCGGCGCGATCACGGTCGAACGCGGTGGTGCCACCAAGGCCGTGAAACAGACCTTCACCCGCACCGGCGGCATGTGCACGCGCTGCGAGGGCCGGGGCAAGATCTCCGACATCGACCTGACCCAGCTCTACGACGACTCCAAGTCGATCGCCGAGGGCGCGTTCACCATCCCCGGCTGGAAGTCCGACAGCTGGTGGACGGTGCGGACCTACGCCGAGTCGGGCTTCCTCGACCCGCACAAGCCGATCCGCGAGTTCACCGAGAAGGAGATGCGGGACTTCCTCCACAAGGAGCCGACCAAGGTGAAGGTCGAGGGCGTGAACCTCACCTACGAGGGGCTGATCCCCAAGATCCAGAAGTCGTTCCTGTCCAAGGACAAGGAGGCGATGCAGCCGCACATCCGGGCGTTCGTGGAGCGGGCGGTCACCTTCACCGCCTGTCCCGACTGCGGCGGAACGCGGCTCAGCGCGGAGGCCAGGTCGTCGAAGATCAACGGGATCAACATCGCCGACGCCTGCGCGATGCAGATCAGCGACCTGGCCGAATGGGCCGGCGGCCTCGACGAGCCGTCGGTGGCGCCGCTGCTCTCCACACTGCGGCACACCCTCGACTCGTTCGTGGAGATCGGCCTGGGCTACCTCTCGCTCGACCGGCCGTCGGGGACGCTGTCGGGCGGCGAGGCGCAGCGCGTCAAGATGATCCGCCACCTCGGCTCCTCGCTCACCGAGGTCACCTACGTCTTCGACGAGCCCACCATCGGCCTGCACCCCCATGACATCCAGCGGATGAACGACCTGCTGCTGCGGCTGCGTGACAAGGGCAACACCGTGCTCGTCGTGGAGCACAAGCCGGAGACGATCGCGATCGCCGACCACGTCGTCGACCTCGGCCCCGGCGCCGGCACGGCGGGCGGAACCATCTGCTTCGAGGGCACCGTCAAGGAACTGCGGGACAGCGGCACCATCACCGGCCGCCATCTCGACGACCGGGCCGCGCTCAAGGAGACGGTGCGCAAGCCCACCGGCACGCTGGAGATCCGCGGCGCGACGGCGAACAACCTGCGTGACGTCGACGTCGACCTCCCGCTCGGGGTGCTCGTCGTCGTCACCGGCGTCGCCGGCTCGGGCAAGAGCTCGCTCGTGCACGGATCGATCCCCTCGGACACCGGTGTGGTGTCGGTCGACCAGACCCCGATCCGCGGCTCGCGGCGGAGCAACCCGGCGACCTACACCGGGCTGCTCGACCCGATCCGCAAGGCGTTCGCGAAGGCCAACGGCGTGAAGCCGGCGCTGTTCAGCGCCAACTCCGAGGGCGCCTGCCCCAATTGCAACGGCGCCGGCGTCGTCTACACCGACCTGGCGATCATGGCCAGTGTCGCCTCCACCTGCGAGGAGTGCGAGGGGAAGCGGTTCGAGGCCTCGGTGCTGAACCACCGCCTCGGCGACCGTGACATCAGCGAGGTGCTCGCGATGTCGGTGACCGAGGCCGAGGAGTTCTTCGGCGCCGGTGAGGCGCGCACGCCGGCCGCGCACGCCATCCTCGGCAGGCTCGCCGACGTCGGGCTCGGCTACCTCAGCCTCGGCCAGCCGCTCACCACGCTGTCCGGCGGCGAGCGGCAGCGGCTCAAGCTGGCCACCCACATGGCCGAGAAGGGCGGCGTGTACATCCTCGACGAGCCGACCACCGGCCTGCACCTCGCCGACGTCGAGCACCTGCTCGGTCTGCTCGACCGGCTCGTCGACTCCGGCAAGTCGGTCATCGTCATCGAGCACCACCAGGCGGTCATGGCGCACGCCGACTGGATCGTCGACCTCGGCCCCGGCGCCGGCCACGACGGCGGCCGGATCGTCTTCGAGGGCACGCCCGCCGACCTCGTCGCCGCCCGCTCCACCCTCACCGGCGAGCACCTCGCGGCCTACGTCGGCGCCTGACCACAGCCTCGCCAGGCGCTCGGTCGGCGCGGCGGTGAAACGAGAAGCCCGAAGCGACAGATCGACCGCTACCTGATCACGGTTGAGCACGTGGACCAACGGTCACGGAACCACCCGGGCCTGGACGCCCTCCCACGCTGCCGTCTCCTCCCGGGCGTAAACGCCCAGGGTTCCACGCCAGATCATGCTGAAGCCGGAGTGAGGTTCGGGTCAACCCCGGACGTGCCTGCGCGGCGGCGGCCGGGCGGCGGGAGAGATTGGCGGACGTAGCCGGAGATTCCCGCCAGAGGAGCCCATGGAGTCGCTGCTGGTCCTGCACGCGGTGGCGGCGGTCTTCGCTCCTTGGCTGGTCGGCCGGATGCGCGCCGCCGCCTTCGCGGTGCTGGCGCTCCCACCGGCCGCCGCGTTCGTGTACATCGTCTGGGTGGCCTACCGGGGGCTGCCGGAGCGGGAGAGCACCGCGTGGGCGCCGGTACTGGGCCTGGAGCTGTCCTTCCGGTTCGACCCGCTGGCCGTGGTGATGGCGCTGCTGGTCACGGGCGTCGGCGTGCTGGTGCTGTGCTACAGCGCCCGCTATTTCCCCGAGCGTGAGGAAGGGCTCGGCAGGTACGGCGGGTTCATGGTCGCCTTCGCCGGGTCGATGCTGGGGCTGGTGACGGCCGACGACCTGCTCCTGCTCTACGTCTTCTGGGAGCTGACCACCGTCTTCTCCTACCTGCTCATCGGCTACGACCCGCGCAGCCGGGCGAGCCGCCAGGCGGCGATGAAGGCGCTGTCGGTGACGACGTTCGGGGGCCTGGCCATGCTGGCCGGGTTCGTGCTCGTCGGTCAGGCGGCCGGCACCTACCAGGTGTCGCGGATCCTGGCGAACCCGCCGCACGCCGCCCCCGTAGCCCTGGTGCTGATCCTGACCGGGGCGCTGGCGAAGTCGGCGATCTTCCCGTTCAGCACCTGGCTGCCGGCCGCGATGGCCGCCCCCACGCCCGTGTCGGCCTACCTGCACGCCGCGGCCATGGTGAAGGCGGGCGTGTACCTGCTGGCCAGGCTGGGCCCCGCGTTCGGCGACGCGGCGGTGTGGCGGGCGGTGGCGGTGCCGCTCGGCGTGATGACGATGCTGCTGGGCGGCTGGCGGGCGCTGCGGGAGACCGATCTCAAGCGGCTGCTGGCCTACGGCACGGTCAGCCAGCTCGGTTTGCTGACGGTGCTGTTCGGCGCGGCGAACCAGGGCGCGGCGCTGGCGGGGACGGCCATGCTGGTGGCGCACGCGCTGTTCAAGGCCGCGTTGTTCCTGGTGGTGGGGATCGTCGACCGCGCGGCGGGCACCAGGGAGCTGGATCGGCTCGGCGGGGTGGGCCGGGCGATGCCGTGGGTGTGCGCGACGGCGGTGCTGGCAGGGGCGTCGATGGCGGGGGTGCCGCCGCTGGCGGGGTTCGTCGCGAAGGAGGCGGCGCTGGAGTCGCTGCTGGACGCGCCGGTCCTGCTGGCGGGGGTGGTGGCAGGGTCGGCGCTGACGGCGGCGTACACGCTGCGCTTCCTGTGGGGTGCCTTCGCCGGTAAGCCGGGGGTGGCGGCGCGACGGGTGCGGCCGGTGCCGGCGGCGATGTTCTGGCCGGCCGCGCTGCTGTCCGGGCTGGGGTTGGCGCTGGCGCCGTTGGCGCCCCAATACCGCACCACAATGTCCAGATATATCGTGACGTATCGTGAGCCTGGGCATGCGGCCCATCTCGTCCTGTGGCCCGGTTTCACCCCCGCGCTGCTGCTGTCGGCCGCGGCCCTGGCGGCCGGTGTGCTGCTCTTCCTGGTCAGGGAGCCGGTGGCGCGGGCCGGGACGGCCTGGCACGTGGTCGACTCCGGGCAGATCTTCTGGTCGCTCGTGCGCCGCCTCGACCGTTTCGCGATCCAGCTCACCGGCCTCTACCAGCGCGGCTCCGTACCCGACTACCTGATGCTCACGCTGCTGGCCACGGTCGGCCTCGGCGTGTTCTCCCTCTCCTACGGAGGCCCGCCCCACCTGGACGTGCCGGTCGTCGCCTGGCAGCGCGTCGAGCAGCCGGTCGTCGTCGTGCTGATGCTGGTCTCGGCCGTGCTGACGCTGCTCTCGCGCGCCTCCATCCTGCTGGCCCTCGTCGTCGGCCTCACCGGCTACGGCACCGCGCTGCTGTTCCTGGCCCACGGCTCCCCCGACCTGGCGCTGACCCAGTTCCTGGCCGAGACGTTCAGCCTGGTGATGTTCGCGCTGGTCCTGCGCAGGCTGCCGATCGACCCGGTCAAGGGGCGGCTGCCGTTCTGGTTCCGGCTGGCGCTGGGCCTGGCCGTGGGCGTGGTGGTCACGGGCGCGGGCATGCTGGCGACGGGCGCCCGCCGCGCCGAGCCGGTCGGCGACCTCATGGGGCCGGCGGCCGAGCAGGCGGGCGCGCGCAACATCGTCAGCGCGCTGATCCTCGACATCCGCGCCTGGGACACCATGGGCGAGGTCACGGTGCTGGTCGTGCTGACCATGGGCGTGACGAGCCTGGTGTTCCTGCGGCGCAGGTCGTATCGGATCGAGCGGGTCGAGCATCCTCCTGACCGGGGCACCCGCTGGCTGGCCGCCACGCTGCCGCGCGGGCAGCGGGCGCTGGCCTTCGAGGTGGCGGCCAGGCTGACCTTCCACACGGTGCTGGTGCTGTCGGTGTTCCTGCTGGTCATCGGGCACAGCGCCGTCGGCGGCGGGTTCGCGGGCGGCATCGTGGCCGGGCTGGCGATCACCGTCCGCTATCTGGCGGCGGGGCGCAACGAGCTGGCCGAGGCCGTGCCGGTGCACGCGGGCGTGCTGATGGGGATCGGGCTGACGCTGGCGACCGGCACGGCGCTGGTGGGGCTGGTGTTCGGCACGGCGGCGCTGGAGATGCTGGCCACGGACGTGACCGTGCCGCTGGTCGGCCACGTGCACCTGTCCACGGGGCTGCTGTTCGACCTCGGCGTGTACATCTCCGTCGTCGGCATGGTGCAGGACGTGCTGCGCGGTCTCGGCGCCGAGCTGGACCGCCAGATCGACGCGACGAAGGAGGGTTCGTGACGGTCACGCTGCTGCCGTTCCTGGCCTGCTTCGCGCTGATCGCGACCGGGGTGACGCTGCTGCTCGAACGCAGTCTGGTACGCGTGCTCGCGGGCGTGATCGTGCTCGGCAACGGCGTGAACCTGCTGATCGTGACCTCGGGCGGCGAGCCGGGACGTCCGCCCTTCGTCGGCGCCCCTGGCATGGCCGATCCGCTGCCGCAGGCCATGGTGCTGACGGCCATCGTGATCACCTTGGGGGTGACCGCGTTCCTGCTGGCCATGGTGCACCGGTCGTGGCAGCTCACCGGCAGCGACGAGGTCCAGGACGACACCGAGGACCGGCGCGTGCGGCTGCGCGCCAGGCGCGGCGAGCTGAGCGACGCCGTCCGCGCCCGGCAGGACGCCTATCGGCGGCTCGTGGCCGAGCAGCGGGCCGAGCTGGCCAACCTGGAGTCCGAGCAGGCGGAACGGGAGCGGCTGCGCGAGGCCGACCTGGAGCAGCGCATCGCCAGGGTGCACAGCGAGCTGGCGCAGTGGATGGAGCGGCGCAGGCAGGAGGGCGTGTCGGAGGAGGAGCTGCGGGCCCGTTTCGAGGACGCCGACGAGCGCGAGAAGCTGCGCGAGCGCTTCGAGGACACCGACGAGGACGCCACCGCGCGGCACAACCTGGAGCGCATCGAGGAGCTGCGCGCGGAGCACGTCAGGGCGCGGGAGGCGCAGGCCGACAGGGAGAAGGCGCTGCGCAGGCGGCTCAAGGCGCGTCAGCGCGAGGCGCGCAAGCAGATGCGGGCGGCCATCAGGCAGGAGCTGGAGCGGCAGGCCCTGGCACAGGACCCCGAGCTCGAAAGCCCGGACGGCTGATGGCGGGCCTGGAGAGCCTGGTGTGCGTGCCGGTGCTGCTGCCGCTGCTGGCCGCCGGGGTGAAGCTGGCGATCGGGGGGCGTCTTCGCCGGCTGCAGTCGCTCATCAGCGTCGTGACGCTGGCCGTCTCGCTCGTGGTGTCGGTGCTGCTGCTGGTCGCGGCGGACACGCACGGGCCGCTGGTGGCCGACATGGGCGGCTGGCCGCCGCCGATCGGCATCTGCCTGGTGGCCGACCGGCTCTCGACGCTGGTGTTGCTGGTGTCCTCGGCGGTGACGTTGTGCGTGATGGTGTACTCGGTCGCCAACGCCTATGACGAGCAGGAGCACGACGCCCCCATGGCGATCTTCCATCCGGCGTTCCTGGTGATGGTGGCGGGGGTGGCCGACGCGTTCCTGTCGGGTGACCTGTTCAACCTGTTCGTGGCGTTCGAGCTGCTGCTGAGCGGCTCGTACGTGCTGCTCACCTTCGGCGGCACCGAGTCGAGGATCAGGGCCGGCGCCACGTACACGCTCATGGCCCTGGCCTCGTCGATGTTGTTCCTGATCGCGCTGGCCATCACCTACGCGGCCACGGGGACGCTGTCGCTGGCGCAGCTCGCCGAGCGGTTCGCCCCGCTGCCGGAGCAGGTGAAGCTGCTGGTGGAGCTGACGCTGCTGCTGGCTTTCGCGATCAAGGCGGCGATCTTCCCCATGTCGGCGTGGCTGCCCGACTCCTATCCGACCGCGCCCGCGCCCGCCACGGCCGTGTTCGCCGGGCTGCTCACCAAGGTCGGCGTCTATTCGATCATCAGGCTGGAGGCGCTGCTGTTCCCCGGGGGGCCGGTGTCGACGTTGCTGATGTGGGCAGCGCTGGCGACCATGCTGGCGGGCGTGCTCGGCGCGGTCGCGCAGACCGACCTCAAGCGCATGCTCTCTTTCACGCTGGTCAGCCACATCGGCTACATGGTGTTCGGGGTGGCCCTGGCCACGCTGGCGAGCCTGGCGGGGGCGATCTTCTACATCGTGCACCACATCACCGTGCAGACGAGCCTGTTCCTGGTCACCGGGATGATCGAGCGGCGCACCGGCACCACGTCGGTGAACCGGCTCGGCGGCCTGATGACGGCCACGCCGCTGCTGGCCGTGCTGTTCTTCGTGCCCGCCATGAACCTGTCCGGCATCCCGCCGATGTCGGGGTTTGTGGGCAAGTTGATGCTGGTGCAGGCGGGCCTGGCCGCGGGCGGCTGGCTGCCGGTCACGGTGGTGGCCGCGGGCCTGGTCACGAGCCTGCTCACGCTGTACGCGGTCGCCAAGACGTGGGGCAAGGCGTTCTGGCGTGGCCGGCGCGAGGAGCGGATGGGCACGGTCGTGGAGAGCGAGGAGTACACGGGCCAGGACCCGACCGTGACCACGACCAGCCTGCCGGTCGCGCTGCCCGTGTCGGTGGCGGCGCTGGTCGTGCTCGGGCTGTCGTTCACGGTGTTCGCGGGGCCGCTGACGGCCCTGACACACCGGGCGGCCGGGGAGCTGAAGGCGCGCGACCCGTACATCTCTGCGGTTCTGGGGAGGTCGCGGTGAACGTGGCGCCGAGAGTGTTCGGCAGGCGGGTGCCGCTGCCGCTGGTCGCCTGGCTGACATGGGTGTGGGTGACGTTGTGGGGCGAGGCGTCGGCGGGGAACGTGCTGGGCGGGCTGGCGGCCGCCTTGGTGGTGACGTGGTTGCTGCCGCTGCCGATCATCGACCCGGGCTTCAGGGTCAGGCCGGTGCCGCTGGTGCGGTTCCTGGTCTGTTTCGGGTGGGACCTGGTGGTCTCGACCGTGCGGGTGGTGGTGTGGACCGTGCGGCCCGGCGTGGTGCCGACGCAGATCGTGCGCGTGCGGCTGCGCACGTCGTCGGAGTCGATGACCGTGATGATCATGATCGCGCTGTCCACCGTGCCGGGCAGCCTCGTCGTGGAGGCCTACGCCGAGCGGCGGGAACTGGTCCTGCACGTGCTGGGCCTGCCCGGGGACGCCAGCGAGACGGTCAGGGCGGAGGTGGCCGGGCTGGAGTCGCGCATCGTGGCGGCGTTCGGCACCCGGCGCGATCTGGAGGAGGTGCTGTGACGATCGTCTATCTGATGACGCTCGCCCTGCTCGGCTGCGGGGCGGCGGCCACGCTCTACCGCGTGTGGCGCGGGCCGTCGATGCTGGATCGGGCGGTGGCGCTGGACGTGCTGACGTCGTTGTCGATGTGCGGCGTCGGGGCGTTCGCGGTGGCCAGGGACGACTATTCTGATCTGCCGATCCTGCTGGTGCTGTCGCTGCTGGGGTTCGTCGGGTCGGTGTCATTGGCCAGGTTCTTCACCGGCAGGTCCCGATGATGGACACGGCGGCGGCCGTCTGCATGCTGCTGGGCGCGGGGCTGGCGCTGTCGGCGGGGGCCGGTCTTGTGCGCTTCCGCACCACGCTGGACCGCATGCACGCCGGCTCCAAGCCGCAGGTGCTCGGCGTGCTGCTGGTGCTGCTGGCGATGTGGCTGCACCGGCCCACCTGGGCTTACGCCGGGCCGCTGCTGCTCGCGGGCGCCTCGCAGGTGATCACGGTGTCGGTGGCCGCGTACATGGTGGCGCGGGCCGCCTACCAGCGTCAGTCCCGTGAGGACGACGGCACCGCGCTGCCGCCGCCTCCGGAGGATGAGGAGGACTGATCGGAGCGGTCGAGTGCCGGCTGGCCGAACCACGTCCACAGGGCCAGCAGCGCGAGGAGCCCGGCCGTGATCGAGGCGAGCGCGACGTCGAAGAGGTAGTCGATGACGAGCATGGCGGCCGTGGTCATCGACACGGCCAGGGCGAGCGCCCCTAACAGGCCGTAGAGGTTGGAGCGGCGTACCAGCGTCTCCTTGCGGCCCTGCCTGAACAGCACCCGGTGCTGGGCGGTCGGCGCGATGTAGCAGATCGACGCGATCGCGGCGCTGACCAGCGCCGCGTAGTACAGCCACCGGTCGGCCGCGTCGAGCCGGGTGAAGCCCGAGGAGAAGGGCACGGTCAGCAGGAACGCGAACAGCACCTGCACGCCGGTCACCGCCACGCGGGCCCCTTGCAGAAGTTCCACGAAGTTCCGGTCGGCGCGTTCCGCCCGCGATTCGTTCTTCAACTCCGCCTCCACGCCCGCTCGCCGGGGACCTTCCTCTTCCTTGGCTACTGCGGCTGAAACCTCGGCATGAGGATCTTGGGCGGGGTGATGGGGAGGTCCCGTACGCGGTGGCCGGTCGCGTGGTAGACGGCGTTGCCGATGGCGGCGGCCGTGCCGACGATGCCGATCTCGCCGATGCCCTTGCTGCCCATGGGGTTGAGGCCGGCGTCCTGCTCCTCCAGCCAGACCGCCTCCACCAGCGGCACGTCGGCGCAGGCGGGCACGTGGTACTGGGCCAGGTCGCGCCGCAGGAACCCGCCGAACTCGGCGTCGGTGAGCGTCTCCTCCATCAGCGCCATGCCCAGGCCCATCGTCATGCCGCCGATGAACTGCGACCTGGCCAGCGTGTCGTCGAGGATGTGGCCGGCGGCGAACACGCCGAGCAGGCGCGGCACCCGGATCTCGCCGGTGAAGGCGTTGACGCGGACCTCGGCGAACTGGGCGCCGAAGGCGTGCCTGGCCAGCCGGGCGTCGGCGGCGATCTCCTCGGCGGTGTCGGCGCGGCCCTCCTTGCCGTTGCTTTTGAGCTCCTCGCAGGCGCGCACGATGGCCGACCCCCACGAGGCCGTGCCCATGGAGCCGCCGGCCACGGGCGCGTCGGGCAGGTCGCTGTCGCCGAGCTCGACGTGCACCCGGTCGGGGACGACGCCGAGCGTCGAGGCCGCGATCTTGGTGAGCACCGTGCGGGCGCCGGTGCCGATGTCGGTGGCGGCCACCTTGACGAGGAAGTCGTCGCCCTGGACGGTGACCACGGCCTTCGACGGCATGCGCCTGGCCGGGTAGGTGGAGGCGGCCACGCCGGTGCCGATCAGCCACTCCCCCTCGCGCCTGACGCCCGGCGCCGGGTCGCGCGTCTCCCAGCCGAAGCGGCGGGCGCCCTCGCGCAGGCAGGCGACCAGGTTGCGGGAGCTGAACGGCAGCCCGCTGCCCGGCTCGGTCTCGGGTTCGTTGCGGACGCGCAGCTCGACGGGGTCGATGCCGGCGGCGTAGGCGAGTTCGTCCATGGCGGACTCCAGCGCGTACATGCCGGGGCACTCGCCGGGGGCGCGCATCCACGACGGGGTGGCGACGTCCAGCCGGACCAGCCGGTGTGCGGTGCGCAGGGCGGGCGCGGCGTACATGACGCGCGAGGGGGTCGCGGTCTGCTCGGCGAACTCCACCAGCCTGGAGCTCTGCTCGTAGGCGACATGCTCAAGCGCCGTCAGCCGCCCGTCGGCGTCGGCGCCGAGCCGCAGCCGCTGGATCGTCGGCGTGCGGTAGCCGGTGACGTCGAACATCTGCTGCCGGGTGAGCACGATCTTGACCGGGCGGCCCACGGCCCTGGCGGCCAGGGCGGCGAGCACGGCCTGCGGCCGGGGGGTGCCCTTGGCGCCGAAGCCGCCGCCGACGTGCCTGGACACCACGCGCACCTGCTCGGCGGGCATGCCGAGGATCGCGGCGATGGCGTTTCGGGCCCAGGAGGCGCCCTGCGCCGTGTCGTAGATCAGCAGCCGGCCCTCCTCGTCCCACACGGCCACGGACGCGTGCGGCTCCATCGGGTTGTTGTGCAGGACGGGCGTGGTGTAGGTCACCTCAACGGTGTACGCGGCCTCGGCCAGCCCCGCCTCGACATCGCCCTTGCCGGTGTCGGAGGGGAAGTTCGGGTTGACGACCTCCGGCCGGTAGAGGCCGGGATGGTCGGCGCTGAGGGTCACGTCGTGGACGGCGGGCTCGTACTCGACGCTGACGGCGTCGGCGGCGGCGCGGGCGTTGTCAAAGCTGTCGGCGACGACGGCCGCCACGAGCTGGCCCCGGTAGCAGACCTCGCGGCTCTGGAACAGCGCCAGCTCGCCGTCGGCGTCCTCGGCCAGTTTGGGCGGCTCCTCGCAGGACAGCACGGCCAGCACGCCGGGCATCGCCAGGGCCCGCGTGGCGTCGACGCCGACGATGCGGCCCCTGGCGATCGCGGACTGCACGGGGAAGCAGTAGGTCATGCCCGCGACCGGGTACTCGGCGGCGTAGGTGGCCAGCCCGGTGACCTTGACGCGGCCCTCGATGCGGTTCATGCGGCCAGCTCCTCCAGCGTGCGGACGATCAGGTTGCGGGCCAGCGGCACCTTGTAGGCGTTGCGCGGCAGCGGCCTGGCCTGCTCCAGTTCGGCCTCGGCGGCGGCCAGGAACGCCTCACCGGTCGCCGGGCCGCCGATCAGCGCCCGCTCGGCGCGTTCGGCCCGCCACGGGGCGTGCGCGACGCCGCCGAGCGCGATGCGGCACTCGCCGACCACACCGTCGCGGACGTCGAGCACGGCGGCGATCGACACCAGCGCGAACGCGAACGACGCCCGCTCGCGGACCTTGCGGTAGACCTGGCGGCCCGACGGCGGCTCGGGCAGCTCGACGGCGGTGATCAGGTCGCCGGGGTGCAGGACGGTGTCGTGCTCCGGGGTGTCGCCCGGCAGGCGGTGCAGCCCGGGAATCGGGATGATCCGGTCGCCGCCGGGGCCGGTGAGGTGCACTTCGGCGTCCAGCGCGGCCAGGGCCACGGCCATGTCGGAGGGGTGGGTGGCCACGCACGCGCCGGAGGCGCCGAGGACGGCCAGGCCGCTGTGGTCGCCCTCGATGGCCGGGCAGCCGGAGCCGGGGTCGCGCTTGTTGCACGGCCTGGTCACGTCCTGGAAGTACGGGCAGCGGGTGCGTTGCAGCAGGTTGCCCGCCACGGTCGCCATGTTGCGGACCTGGCCGGAGGCGCCGGCCAGCACGGAGCGGGCCAGCGCCGGGTAGCGGGCGCGGACCAGCGGGTGGGCCGCCAGGTCGCTGTTGCGCACGGCGGCGCCGACACGCAGGCGGTCGCGGACCTGCTCGATGTCGGCGAGCGGCAGGCGACTCACGTCGAGAAGGTGATCGGGGCGGGCCACGCCGAGCCGCATGAGGTCGACCAGGTTGGTGCCGCCGCCCAGGTACATGGTGCCCGGCCTGAAACTGCTGACGGCCTCGGAGGCGGTGGCGGCGCGGGCGTAGTCGAAGGGTTTCACGGCGCCACCTGCGCGATCGCGGTGACGATGTTGACGTAGGCGCCGCACCGGCACAGGTTGCCGCTCATCCGCTCGCGGATCTCCTCCGGTGTCAGCCCCGGATCGGCGGCGAGGTCCCCGGTGACGGCGCTCGGCCCCGGCTCGCCCAGCATCCCGGCCGCCGAGCAGAGCTGTCCCGGCGTGCAGTAGCCGCACTGGAAGGCGTCGTGCTCGATGAAGGCGGCCTGCAGCGGATGCAGTTCGTCCCCGTGTGCCAGCCCCTCGACCGTGGTGATCGCCGAACCGGCCACGGCCACCGCCAGCGCCAGGCAGGCGTTGGCCCGCCGCCCGTCGATCAGGACCGTGCAGGCCCCGCACTGGCCGTGGTCGCACCCTTTCTTGGCGCCGATCAGGCCCAGCCGCTCGCGCAGCAGGTCGAGCAGCGAGATGCGGGGATCCACGTCTGCCGTGCGCGGCACGCCGTTCACCTGCAGGGTGATTTCCATAGGCGCTCGCCTACCCGATCCGCCCCCGGACAACCTCTGGGGGCCGTAAAGGGGTGACCTGCCAAAACGTGTCCGTTTTGTGGGTGCGGTGACGGGTAGCCGAGCGGGCATGGGCCGGGCCTTCGACGAGCAGGTGACGGAGTCGGCGGCGATACTCACCGTCAACGCCGGTTCTTCGAGCCTCCGTCTGGACCTCGTCCAGGGCGGCAGCGTGCTGGACAGCGCCTACGCCGAGCGGGCCGTCGATCCGCGGGCCGCCGGGCAGGAGCTGTCGGCGTTCCTCGGCGGCCATTTCGACCGCGACATCAGGGCCGTGGCGCACCGGCTGGTGCACGGGGGCAGCCTCGTGCGCGCCCCGGTCGCCGCCGACGACGAGACGGTCGAGGCGCTGCGCGGGATCACCGGCTTGGCCCCGCTGCACCTGCCGCCGGCGCTGGCCCTGGTGGACGCGGCCCGCGAGCAGCTCCCGGCCGTCCCGCACGCGCTCTGCCCCGACACCGCCTTCCACGCGGGCCTGCCGGAGGAGGCCGCCGTCTACCCCCTGCCCCGGGAGTGGCGCGAGCGGTACGGGCTGCGCCGCTACGGCTTCCACGGCCTGTCCTACGCGTGGGCCGTGGACCGCGTGGCCGAGCTGCTCGGCCGGCCGCCCGGCGAGCTGTCGCTGGTGCTGGCGCACCTGGGCGGCGGGAGCTCGGTGTGCGCGGTGGAGGACGGGCGCAGCCTGGACACCTCGATGGGGTTCACGCCGCTGGAGGGCGTGCCCATGAGCAAGCGCTCGGGCAGCGTGGACCCGGGGATGCTGATGTGGCTGCTCTCGGAGGACCGCCTGAGCCTCGCCGAGCTGAAGGAGGGCCTGGAACGGCGCTCCGGGCTGCTGGGCCTGTCGGACGGCAGGTCCGGGGACACGCGCGACCTCGTGGCCGCCGAACGCGACGGCGACGCGGCCGCGTCCTTGGCACTGAAGGTCTTCTGCCACCGGGTGAGCCGCGAGATCGCCGCCGCGGCCACCTCGCTGAGGCGGATCGACGCGCTCGTGTTCACCGGCGAGATCGGCTGGGACCAGCCCGAGGTGCGCGAGGCCGTCTGCCGCCGCCTGGGCCTGCTCGGCATCCGGCCCCCCGCACTCGGCAACCGCCACGACGACGGGCCGGTCAGCGCGTACGACGACGCCGTCCCCGTCATGGTGGTCCAAGTGCGGGAGGAGCTCCAGCTCGCCCGGGAATGCCTCCAGGTGCTCGCGGAGGAGGACGAATGACGAACCCCGACGACGTGCGGCGCTCGGCTCTGCCGCTGAACACCGCCCACGACCTCGGCCCGCTGCTCGACCGGATCGGGGATGCCCGGTTCGTGCTCATCGGCGAGGCCAGCCACGGCACGCACGACTTCTACGCCTGGCGGGCCACCCTGACCCGCCGGTTGATCATGGAGAAGGAGTTCGGGTTCGTCGGCGTCGAGGGCGACTGGCCCGACTGCGAACGCGTGAACCGCGCCGTCACCAACGACCTCGACCCCTTCGAGTCCCTCTACGGCTTCGAGCGCTGGCCGACGTTCATGTGGGCCAACGAGGAGGTCGCCGACTTCTGCCGGTGGCTGCGGCGCTGGAACGCCGACCTGCCGCCGCACGAGCGCTGCGGCTTCCACGGCCTGGACGTCTACAGCCTGTGGGACTCGCTGCGCGCCGTGCGCCGCTACGCCGCCGCCCACCTGCCGGGCCGCACGCGGGAGGTGACGGAGGCCCTGCGCTGCTTCGAGGCCTACGGCCACGACCCGCGGCAGTACGGCCTGGCCACCCGCCTGGTCCCCGAGACGTGCGAGGAGGAGGTGGTGAACCTGCTCTCCGCGGTCAGGCGGGCCGCGCCCGAGGACCTCGGGGTGCGGCAGAACGCCGAGATCGTCGCGGGCGCCGAGCGCTACTACCGGGCCATGATGCGCGGCGGCCCCGAGTCGTGGAACATCAGGGACCTCCACATGGCCGACACCATGGACCGGCTGGCCGCCGAGGGTTCCAAGGGCGTCGTGTGGGCGCACAACACGCACGTCGGCGACGCCCGCGCCACGGACATGGCCGCGGCCGGCATGACCACTTTGGGACAACTCGCCCGCGAACGGCACGGCGACCGGGCGGTGCTGGTCGGGTTCGGCACCCACCGAGGGTCGGTGGTGGCCGCGGACCGGTGGGGCGCGCAGCACCGGGTCATGCGGGTGCCGCCCGCCCGTCCCGCGTCCCTGGAGGCGCTGCTGCACGAGGCGGACCTGCCAGAAGGCCGGGCGCTGTTCCTCGCGCCTGACGAGCCCCGCGCCCCCTGGTTCGACGAGCCGCTGGGACACCGGGCCATCGGCGTCGTCTACCACCCCGAGCGGGAGGGCTGGGGGAACTACGTGCCCACGGCGGCGGGGCGCCGCTACGACGCGTTCGTCTGGCTGGAGCACACCACGGCCCTGCATCCGCTGCACGGCGAGCCGTGGGGCGACGCCGAACTGGAGACGTACCCGACCGCCATGTGAACGACTGTCGGTGGCGGGTGGTTTGATCTCAGGTGTGGAGGCGTCGGTCGAGCAGCTCGTCTACGTCCGCGAGGACGAATACACCGTCGCGCGCATGAGCGCCGACGGCGAGCCCGACTTCGTGGCCACCGGGCGGGCGCTGGCCGGGGTGCAACCGGGCGAGACGCTGCGGCTGACCGGCGAATGGGGCAGGCACCAGCGTTACGGCAGGCGCTTCGCCGTCGGCGGGTGCGAGCGGGTGGCGCCGTCGTCGGTGCGGGCCATCCGCGTCTATCTGGGCTCTGGGCTGATCAGGGGCATCGGGCCGAGGCTGGCGTACGCGATCGTCGACCACTTCGGCGAGGCCACGCTCAAGGTGATCGACAGCGAGCCCGGGCGGCTGACCGAGGTCCTCAACATCGGGCCGCTGCGCCAGGGGCAGATCGTCGAGGCGTGGCGGGAGCAGAAGTCGATCGCCGCGCTGATGGTGACGCTGCAGGGGCTCGGGGTCAGCCCGCTGCTGGCGGCCAAGATCTACCAGGTGTTCGGGCAGGACGCCGACGAGGTGCTCGCGACCGACCCATACCGGCTGATCGGGCGGGTGCGGGGCATCGCGTTCAGGATCGCCGACAAGATCGCGCTGCAGTCGGGGGTGCCGGAGCGCAGCCCGCAGCGGGTCAAGGCGGCGCTGCTCGACCGGCTGGAGGCGGCCGGCAGCCGCGAAGGGCACTGCTTCGTGCCGCTGCCGGCGCTGGTGCGCGAGACGGCGGAGCTGATCGAGCAGGACCCCGATCTCGTCCGTCCGGCGGTCGACGCGCTCATCGCCGACCGCCGGCTGGTCGTGGAGACCGACCCCGCCCAGCCGGGGCGCGAGGTGGCCTACGCAAAGCACGTCCACAGCCGCGAGGTGGCGCTGACGGCCGAGGTCACCCGGCTCATGCGGGCCCCCTCCACCCTGCCCCTGCGCCCCTACCGCGAGGACCCCGGCCTCCACGACGACCAGCGCGCGGCCGTCAACATGGCCCTGACCAGCACCGTCTCGATCCTCACCGGCGGCCCGGGAAGCGGCAAGAGCCACACGGTCAAGGCCATCGCGACCACCGTCAAAGCCGGGGGCGGCACGGTGACGCTCACGGCGCCCACGGGCAAGGCGGCCAAGCGCCTGTCCGAGCTGACCGGCCTGCCGGCGATGACCGTGCACCGCATGCTCGCCCACCAGCCCGACCCCGACCCCGAGACGCTGTTCGACGACGAGAGCCCGGCGCGGGCCGACCTCATCGTGGTCGACGAGGCGTCCATGCTCGATCTCCACCTGGCCACCCGGCTCACCGCCGCCGTGCCGTCGGGCAGCCACCTGCTGTTCATCGGCGACAGCGACCAGCTCCCCAGCATCGGCCCCGGCGACGTGCTGGCCGACCTGCTGCGCGTCATGACCGTCCCGAGGGTCCAGCTCACCCACGTCTTCCGTCAGGCCGACGGCAGCGGCATCGTCGAGGCCGCCCACCTCATCCGCGCCGGCCGCATGCCGATGACGCCCGGCGGGGGCGGGTTCTGGTTCGAGGAGCTCGACGACCCCGAGCAGGTCGCGCGACGGGTCGCCCACCTGGCCATGGTCGCCATCCCGCGCAAGCAGAACGTCGAGCCGGGCCAGGTGCAGGTGCTGTGCCCGATGCGCAAGGGCGAGACGGGCGCCACCGCGCTCGGGCGGCTGATCCAGGACCAGCTCAACCCGGCCGCCGACGACAAGGCCGAGCACTGGTCGGGGGCCACGGTGTTCCGGGTGGGCGACCGCGTGATGCCCATCCGCAACAACTACGACAAAGGCGTCTTCAACGGCGAGACCGGCACGGTGACGGCGGTCGTCCGCGAGGAGCGCGCGGTCGAGATCCGCACCGACGACGGCAAGAGTGTCAATTACGGCTTCGACGAGCTCGACGACCTGACGCACGCCTACGCGATCAGCGTGCACCGCTCGCAGGGCAGCGAGTACCCGTTCGTGGTCGCGCCGATCGTGGCGGAGTCCGGCGGGATCATGCTGCGGCGCAAGCTGCTGTACACGCTGGTGACCCGGGCCAAGGCGTGGGTGGTGCTGGTGGGGCAGCGGGAGGCGCTGGAGCTGGCGGTCCACCGGCTGGGCCGCCGCCGCAACACCGGCCTCGCCCGCCGCCTGGAGCTGAGCCTGGAGTCCTGAGTGGACTGTGCGTCAATTAGTGGCCATCGACGGCCAACGACATGACCGGGGGCGCACGGGCACAGTTGTGGTGCGCGTCCGACTTCGATCATGGAGGAACCCCGCGTTGCGCAGAACATTACGCCGATTCGGCGGGATCGCCACGGCCCTGACCCTGATGGGGCTCATCAGCCTGCCCGCCGCCGCCGCGCCGATCACCGACAACATGTACCCGACGATCAACACCACGTGGAACTGCCCGAGCAGCGCCGCGTTGGTGAGGGCCGGCTTCTGCCAGACCGACAACCGTACGGTCACCTACTACTACAACACCTCCGGCCTCTCGGCCGAGGCGAAGTCGCGGATCAACGTGGCCGCCGGCCGGTTCAACTCGACCGATCTCAACTTCAGCTACAAGTCCACGGTCGTGTGGTCCGGCAGCGGCGAGACCGACATCGTCTACTTCCAGGGCAGCATCCCCAGTGGATACGTGGGCTTCGCGTGGTGCAACGACCGGGTCGACTCCAAACCCTACGCCTGTGACCAGCACTACGTGCGGTTCAAGTCGTCCACGCCGCCCAAGAGCACCGTCTGTCACGAGACAGGGCACGCCGTGGGCCTGACGCACGGCAAGAACGCCTACCGCCCGCTGGACAACTCCGATTCGAGGCTGGGCTGCATGACCACGCCATCGGCCTCGGAGCACCTGGGCGCGCAGAACGTCGACATGATCAACGCCACGTACTAGGGAAGGTGCGGCACATGCGAGCGTGGAAGAGCCTGCTGGCAGCGGCGGCCGCGGTGGTGGTCGTCGGAGCGGGCGCCTATTTCTCGGCGGTCTCGGCCGGGAGCCACCCGGCGGCTTCGGCCGCGAGCGCGGGCGAGGAGGTGACGATCGCGCACGGTGACTCCATCCTGCCGTCCGTCCTGCCCGTCGATTGGGCGAGCTACGCCGACCACGTGGCCGAGGTGAAGCTGGTCTCCGAGCAGGAGATCCCGGCCTCCGCCGAGGAGGTGCAGGCCGGGGAGGGGTACATCGGGCGGTCCGGCACCCTGGCGATCCAGCGGGTGCTGTGGAGCCGGGAGGGTTCGGCGCCGTTGCCGTCCTCCGTGACCATGGAGCTGGCGGGCTGGCAGTTCAGCGGCTCGGAACGGGGGCGGATCGCCCCCGACGACAGCTCCCGGATCGAGAGCGGGCACACCTACCTGATGGCGCTGTCCCACTACAGCACCGGCTGGGGACCGCTGGGCCCCGGAGGGACGCTGCCCTACGACGAGGGCGTGATCGGGCAGGGCGAGTCGCAGGGCACGGCCCGCACTCTCGACGCCGCCAGGGCCGCCGCATCGGAGGACGACGACTCGATGGCGGCGCGGGTGGTCGGACAGCCCGCCGACGCCCTGGTCGCGCTGCTCAAGGCGACGGCGCCCGATCCGAAGGCGGCCGAGCATCGCGACCTGCCCGCGGACGAACGCTGGGAGCAGGTGAACGGGCCCGTCGAGTAGTCCTGGCCCGCCCTTCCCTCACGACCCGCACCGCCGGGCCCGCGCGGGCGGGTCATCATGCCTGTGGGTGGAGGGCCGTGTCGAGGAGTTCGGCGAGGTGGCGGGCGCGGCGGCCGGTGTGGGCGGCGGCGATCTGGGTGCGGCAGGAGAAGCCGTCCGCCAGGATCGCCTCGTCCGGCCCGGCCGCCCGTACGGCGGGCCAGAGCGCTTCTTCGGCGCAGGCGACGGAGACGTCGTAGTGGCCGCGTTCAAAACCGAAATTTCCGGCCTGGCCGCAGCAGCCGGAATCGAGCACCGACGTACGGATCCCGAACCGGTCGAGCACAGCCCGGTCGGCGTCGTAGCCCATGATGGCGCTCTGGTGGCAGTGCACCTGCGCCACCGCCTGCCCGCCCGCCGAACCCGGACGCCAGTCGCCCGCCCGCGTCTGGAGCAGCTCGGCCAGCGTCAGCGTCCGCTCGGAGACCAGTCGCGTGTCGGGCGTGTTGAGCAGTTCGGGCCCGTCTGAGCGGAAGACGGCCGTGCAGCTCGGCTCCAGCCCCACCACCGGCACCCCCGCCTCGGCCCACGGCCGCAGCGCCCGCACGCTGCGGGCCAGCACGCGCCGCGCGATCCCGAGTTGCCCCGTGGAGATCCACGTCAGACCGCAGCACAACGTCACCGGCGGCACCCGCACCTCGAATCCCGCCGCCTCCAGGACCCGCACCGCGGCCTGCCCGATGTGCGGGTCGAAGCTGTTGGTGAACGTGTCGGCCCACAACACCACCCGTCCCCGCGTGCCCGGCCCCTCGGGCACCCGCCGGTTGAACCAGTCGATGAACCTCTGCCCCGCGAACTTGGGCAGCTCCCTTTCCTTGGCCACCCCCGCGACGGCCTTGACCAGCCGTGACAGCCCGGGGGCCCGGGTCAGGGCGTTCACCGCGCCGGGCGCGCCGGAGGCCAGGGCCGCCCAGAGCGGCAGCCAGCCCATCGAGTAGTGGGCGCGCGGACGGAGCCTGAGCCGGTAGTGGTGGGCCAGGAACTCGGCCTTGTAGGTGGCCATGTCCACGTTCACCGGGCACTCCGACTTGCAGCCCTTGCAGGCCAGGCAGAGGTCGAGCGCCTCGTGGACGGCCCGCGAGCGCCAGCCGTCGGTGATGAGGTCGCCGCGTACCATCTCCTCCAGCAGCCGGGCGCGCCCGCGTGTGGAGTGCTTCTCCTCGCGGGTCACCCGGTAGCTGGGGCACATCACGCCACCCTCGAAGGTGTGTTTGCGGCATTGGCCGGTGCCGACGCAGCGGGCGGCGGCGTGGCCGAAACGTCCGTGGTCGTCGGGGTAGTCGAAGTACTTGCGCGCGGGCTCCAGAGGGTAGAAGTGCCGCTGGGCCAGGTTTTCGTCGAGGCGGCGCGGGTGGACGACCTTGCCGGGGTTCATCCGGTTCCTGGGGTCGAAGACGGCCTTGAAGCGGCCGAACGCCTCGACGATCTCCTGGCCGAACATCCTCGGCAGCAGCTCGGCCAGCGCCTGGCCGTCGCCGTGCTCGCCGGACAGCGAGCCGCCGTAGGAGGCGACCAGGTCGGCGGCCTCCTCGGCGAACGCCCGATATTTCGCGATCCCGTCGTCGGTGTGCAGGTCGATCGGGAGCCGCCCGTGCACGCAGCCCTGGCCGAAGTGCCCGTACAGGGCGGAGTCGGCGTAGCCGTGGCGGCGCAGCAACTGCTCGTAGTCACGCAGGTACGCGCCCAGCCGCTCGGGCGGGACGGCCGCGTCCGACCACCCCTCGTAGGTCTGCCGCCCCGTCGGCGGGTACGCCTCGACGCCCAGCCCCGACTCCCGCAGCCGCCACAGCCGGTCCTCCTCGGCCTGGTTGCCGAGGAAGCAGTGGGTGACGTGCGGGCCCATGTCGCGCATCAGCTCCTCGGCCCGCTCGCCCGCCTGCTCGGGCGTGTCGCCGCCGAACTGCACCAGCAGCCACCCCGCCCCGGCGGGCAGGTCGCGCAGCGCGAGATCGCCGCGCCGTTCCTCGCTCGCCAGCCGGTACAGGGTCTCGTCCATGGCCTCCAGCGCGAGCGGCCGGTGCCCGGCCACCTGGGGGACGGCGTCGGCGGCCTTGAAGATGTCCTCGAACCCCAGCACCGCCACCGCCCTGGCGGCCGGCTTGGGGACCACGGCCAGCTCGGCGCGGAGCACGGTCACCAGGGTGCCCTCGCTGCCGACGAGGGCGCGGGCCAGGTTGAAGCCGTTCTCGGGCAGGAGCTGGTCGAGGTTGTAGCCGGACACGCGCCGCTCCAGCTTGGGGAAACGGGTGCGGACCAGCTCCATGGTCTCGTCGCGCAGTTCGCGCAGCCGCCGGTAGATCTCGGCGAGCCGCCCGCCCGCCGCCTGGATGCGCGCGTACTCCTCCTCGTTCGTGGGCCCCACCCACGCGCGCACGCCGTCGTAGGTGAGGATCTCCAGGCGCAGCACCGAGTCGGCCATCTTCCCGTACGCCTGCGCGGAGGCCCCGCACGAGTCGTTGCCGATCATGCCGCCGATCGTGCAGGCCGGATGGCTGGACGGCTGGGGCCCGACCATGAGCCCGTCGGCCGCCAGCACGTGGTTGACCGCGTCGAGCACGGCCCCGGCCTGCACCGTGACGCGGCGGCGGGCCACGTCCACCGACTCGACCCGGTTGCAGTGCTTCGTCCAGTCGATCACCAGGGCCGTGTTGCAGCACTGCCCGGCCAGGCTGGTGCCGCCGCCGCGCGAGAGCACCGGCACGTCGCGGGAGCGGCACACCGCGACCGCCGCCGCCCCGGCCTCCAGCGTGCGCGGCACCACGACGCCGATCGGGACCTGCCGGTAGTTGGAGGCGTCGCGCGCGTAGAGGCCGCGGCTGCCGTCGTCGAAGCGCACCTCGCCGTCGACGGCCTCTTCCAGACGGCGGCGCAGGGTGTCGACGTCGATCTCGCGAGGCGGCGCGGGCATGCGGCGGGCGGGTGCTTCGACCAGGCTGTCCATGTTGCGCACCTACCCAGGGGCGCACCAACCGGATGCCAAGCCTCGTTCTAATCTCCGAGGAGATCGGCGTGGCCGGTTCACAACCGCGACCTTCCACGGACGCGCGGACGCGCCGCGCCACCCGGGACGCCGAGCGCGAGGGTGAGCGCGGCGGAGGCCACGGCGAGCACGCCCATCGCCGTCGCGGGCGTCAGGTACTCGGCCAGGGCGCCGGCGAGGGCCGCGGCCAGGCCCTGCGTGGTGATCATGCCGGAGGAGTGCAGGCCGAGCGCGTGCCCGCTCAGCTCCGTGGGGGTCAGCGCCATGAGGCGCTCCTGGAGGAGCAGGGTGGCGGCGTAGCCGACGGAGGCGACCGCGATGGCCGCCGCCGCGACGGGCACGCCCTGGCCCAGGGCGACGATCACATACGGGGCCGCGAGCAGCAGGTACAGGGGCGCCACGAGGCGTAACCGCCAGGCAGGAGGCAGGAACCGTCCGGCCAGGATGTCACCGGCCAGCATGCCGGAGGCCGCGCAGGCGAAGAGCAGGCCCGCGTGTTCTGGAGCGTAGGGGATGAACAGCGACTCGCAGCCCACGATCAGGCCGTTCGGGAGCCAGAGTGCCAGGTAGACGCGGCGGCGGGGCCGCTCCGACCACAGCAGCGCGTTGTTCCGCCATGTCTGGGCCGGTGAGGGCCTGCCGGTGGCGCGGGGCCCGCGGCCGGTGAGTCCCAGGGCGGCGACGGCGGCGGTGAGCGCGTACAGGGCGGCCGCCGCGAGTAGCGTGCCGCGCGGCGACAGGACGTGGACGAGCCCGCCGCCGATCGCGAAGCCGGCGATCTGCACGACGCCCGAGGCCATGTTGAGCGCGGAGCGGCCGAGCAGGTACCCCTCGGCCGTCAGGAGCTCGTTGAGCAGCCCGTAGCGGACGCCGCCGCCCAGGCAGGCGAACACCCCTTGCCCCAGGACGACGGCGAGCACCGCCCAGACCGGCAGCCCGGGGACCGCCAGGACGGCGGTGCCGAACCCGGCCAGCAGCGCCAGCCCGGCCAGGCTCGCGCGCGGCGGCAGCCGGTCGGCCGCCGACAGCAGTGTCATCGCGCCGGCCACCTGGCCGAGCGCCGGTCCGAACATGGCCAGCCCCGACAGCAGTGGCGAGCCCGTCGCGGCGAAGACGAGGGTGCCCAGGGCCAGCCCGCCGACCGTCTGGGCGGCCACCTGCCCGGCCGAGGCCAGGAAGAGCGGCGTGAACTCCGGAGCCCCGAACAGCTCCCGATAGGTGCGCATGAGCCTGGAGTCTCGGCGTCGGGGCGGCGTTGGCGTTAATGTTTCGCGGGGAGGCGAAAGCATTCGGCTGGTGGGCGGTCAACGGTTTCACGGGAAGGCGACGGCATTGGGCTGGTGGCAGATCAACGCGGACACGCTCGCGGGCAGCCGCTTCGTGCTCTCGCCGCTGGCCGAGGCCGTCGCGACGCTGAAGACGCTGGAGCGGGGCACGGCGGCGCATCCGGGCGAGCGCGCCTGGCTGGAGGCCCACCTGCCGTCCTACCGGGCGCGGCTGGCGGCCGACCCGATCACGGCGCTCCTCGTCCGCTCCGCGCTGCGGCCCACCTGGAACGCCACCTTCCTCACCCCCACGCCTGCCGGCGACGGCGAGCCCTCCTTCGAGGACGAACTGGCCCACGTCCGCCACACGCCGCCTGAGGTGGCCCGCGACGACTTGGCGGAGTCGCTCGGCGGCCCGCTCCCGGCCCCGCTCAACCGCTCCGACCTGCCCGGACGCCTGGCCGAGCTGTTGGAGTGGGTGTGGCGGGAGTCGGTGCTGCCGTACTGGGAGCGGCGGCGGCGCGTCATCGAGGCGGACGCCGTCGCCCGCACGGCGCGGCTCGGCCGGGGCGGCTGGGCCGCCGCGCTGGACGGGCTGCGGCCGGGAATGCGCTGGCTCGGGGACGGGCGGCTGCGGGTCCACGCCGACGACCACCCGCCTCGGGAGCTGTCGGGGGCGCGGTTGCTGTTCGTGCCGGTCACGCCGCGCCAGACCTGGGTGTCGTGGGACGGCTCGCTCCGGTCGGCGGTGGTGTACCCGTGCTCGGGGACGCTGGCGGACATCGGGAGCGGGGCGCCGGAGGCGCTGGGGCGGTTGCTGGGGCCCGCGCGGGCGGGCGTGCTGGTGCTGCTGGACGCGCCGAAGAGCACGACGCAACTCGTGGCGCTCACCGGCCAGGGGCTGGGGTCCGTGGGGCGGCATCTGAAGGTGCTGCTGGAGGCGAACCTGGTAGGCCGCAGGCGGGCCGGGCGATCGGTGCTCTACTACCGGACGGAGGCGGGGGACGTACTGGTGCGGGCCCAGTCACCATATGTGCCACAATGACGCGAAATGTCAGCCGATTCTTTGATACAGGCAACTGCTTCCCTTTACGGCCTCCTCGTGGGCGACGCGCTCGGCTCCCAGTTCTTCGTCCCCGCCAACCGCCAGGCACTCTCCGACCGCACGCTCCCACCGGGGCCGTGGCAGTGGACCGACGACACCGAGATGGCCTGCTCGATCTACCGCGTCCTGGTCGACACCGGTCAGGTCGATCAGAACCTGCTGGCGCGCAGCTTCGCCGAGCGCCACGACTTCGACCGCGGCTACGGGCCCGCGACCAACCGCATGCTCCGCCTCGTACGCGAGGGCGGGAACTGGCGGGAACTGGCGTCCGGGCTGTTCGACGGCAAGGGCTCATGGGGGAACGGCGCGGCGATGCGGGTGGCGCCGGTGGGCGCCTGGTTCGCCTACAACCTGCCCAGGACGGCGGCGCAGGCCCGGCTGTCGGCCGAGGTCACGCACACGCATCCGGAGGCGGCGGCGGGCGCGATCGCGGTGGCCGTCGCGACCGCGGTCAACTCCTCGGGGTCCGTGCCGAGTCCGGGGCGCTTCATCGACCAGGTCCTGGACCACACGCCGCGCGGCATGGTACGCGACGGCATCGTCCAGGCCCGGCGCCTGCTGACGATCGGCGATCCGGTCACGGCTGCCCGCGTGCTCGGCAACGGCCGGGCCGTCTCGGCCCATGACACGGTCCCGTTCACCATCTGGGCGGCGGCCCGCAACCTGGACGACTACGCGACGGCCTTCTGGACCACCGCGGCGGCGGGCGGGGACATCGATACGACCTGCGCCATCGTCGGCGGGATCGTCGGCGTCCGGGCCGCGCCGCCGGCCGCGTGGCTGCGTTCGTGCGAGCCGCCGGCGGCGTGGGCGAACGTGCCGGAACCGGGGAAAACGGATTGACCGGCGCGGGACCATGGACGTGATGGACGAACGACGCATGGTGCGCATCTCGAAGTACCTGGCCAAACATCTGCGGCACAATCCGCAGCGCATCGGCATCACCCTCGACGCAGGCGGCTGGGTGCCCGTCGATGTGCTGCTGCGGGCGACTGCCGAGCACGGGTTCCCGATCACGGCCGAGGAACTGCGGGAGGTCGTCGCGGCCAACGACAAGCGCAGGTACGCGGTCGAGGACGGGCGGATCCGGGCCAGCCAGGGGCATTCCGTCCCGGTCGAGCTGGGGCTGCCCGCGCTGGAGCCGCCTGAGGTGCTCTACCACGGCACGATCGGGCGGTTCGTGGCGGCGATCAAGAAGGAGGGGCTGCGGCCGATGAACCGGCACCACGTGCACCTGTCGCCCGATCGGGAGACGGCCATGCGGGTGGGGGCCCGGCGGGGCGTTCCCGTGGTGCTGGTGGTGGCGGCGGGGACGATGCACGGTGACGGGCATCCGTTCCGGCGCAGCGACAACGGGGTGTGGCTGGCCGATCTCGTTCCGCCCGCCTACCTGCGCTTCCCGACCTGACCGGCCGCCTGCCTGCGTTCCGGGAACGGCTCCGCCTTCAGGGACGGCCCGGCTCCCAAGACGGCCGCACCCTCAAGGACGGCCCGGCTCGCGAGACGGCCCCGCGCTCAGGGGAGTTCGGAGAAGCGTTCGACCTCCTCGGTGCGGCCGGAGACGAGGATGATGTCGCCGTAGGACAGCTCGGTATCGGCCGTGGCGTAGGTGAACTCCTCACCGGGCGGTTTGACGGCCACGATGGTGACGCCGTACTTGCGGCGCAGGTTGGACGTGCCGAGCGGGACGCCGACGTACTCCTTGGGCGGGCTGGTCTTGGCCAGCGCGAAGTTCTCGTCGACCTGCATGTAGTCGAGCATGCGCCCGCTCACCAGGTGGGCGACCCGCTCGCCCATGTCGTGTTCGGGGAAGACGACGTGGTGGGCGCCGATGCGGCTCAGGATGCGGCCGTGCTGGGTGCTGATCGCCTTGGCCCAGATGTCGTTGACCTCCAGCTCGACCAGCAGCGACGTGGTCAGGATGCTGGCCTCGATGTCGCTGCCGACGGCGACCACCGCCTGGTAGAAGTCGGGCACGCCGAGCTGGCGCAGCGCCTCCATGTCGGTGGCGTCCGCGGTGGCGATCTGCGTGATCTGCCCGGACAGCCCCTGGGTGATCTTGGGCCGGTGGTCGATGGCGAGGACCTCGGTGCCGCGCCGGACGAGCTCCAGGGCCAGCGACGTGCCGAACCGGCCCAGGCCGATGACCACTACGGGGGGACTCTTGTGCTCAGCCAACGGGGACTCGCTCCTCGGGTAGCTCGTAGTGGCGGGTGCGCCGGTTGAGCGCCAGCGCGGACCCCAGGGTGAGCGGGCCGATCCTGCCGATGAACATCAGCACCGCCAGCAGCAGGTGACCGGCCGTGCCCAGGCTCGCGGTGATGCCGGTGGACAGCCCCGCCGTGCCGAAGGCCGCGATCACTTCGAACAGCACCTGGTCCAGGCTGTGCGGGGTGATCGTGAGCAGCACGTACGTGGAGATCGCGACGAGCACGACCCCCAGCGTGGTGATCGTGACGGCCTGGCGCTGGGTGGCGTCGGGGAGCCTGCGGTGGCCGACGTTGACCCGGCTCTCGCCGCGCATCTCCGCCCACACGACGAAGGCCAGCAGGCCGAGCGTCGTGACCTTGAGCCCGCCCGCGGTGCCCGCGCTGCCCCCGCCGATGAACATCAGCAGGTCCATGGCCAGCCAGCTCGACGGCTCCATCTGGGCGATGTCGAGGGTGTTGAACCCGGCCGAGCGTGGCATGACCGCGGCGAAGAACGCGGCCAGCAGCTTGCCCGGGTCGTCGAGGGCGCCCAGCGTGGCCGGATTGCGCCATTCGGTCATCAGGAAGACCATGGTGCCCAGGCCCAGCAGCGTGACGGACACGCCCACGGTGATGCGGGTCAGCACGGTCCACTTGCGCGGGTGCCGCCAGGTTCGGGCCAGCTCGAACACCACGGGGAAGCCGAGCCCGCCGACGATGACGGCGATGGCGATCGTCAGGCAGATCCACGGGTCGGTGACGAACCGCATGAGGTTGTCGGGCCACAGCGCGAAGCCCGCGTTGTTGAAGGCCGTGACCGAGTGGAAGGCACCCAGGTAGACGGCGCGGCCGAACGGCTCGCCGTAGCCGATCATGAAGCGCGCGGCCAGCACGACGGCGGCGATGGCCTCGCACACGAGGCTGAACAGCACGACCTTCCGTACGACGCGGCGAACGTCGCTCATGCTCAGCGTCTTGGTCTCGACCTGGGCCGCGATCCGGGCCCGCAGCCCCAGCCGTCCGGCGACGAGCAGGGTGAACACGGTGGCCATCGTCATGATCCCCAGGCCGCCTACCTGGACCAGCCCGGCGATCACCACCTCGCCGAACATCGACCAGTGGGAGGCGGTGTCGACCAGCACCAGCCCGGTCACGCAGACCGCCGAGGTCGCCGTGAACAGCGCGACCACCCAGTCGGCCGACTGGCGGTCGGTAGTGGCGATCGGGAGCATGAGCAGAAGGGTGCCGATCATCACGGCGAGGAAGAACCCGGCGGCCACGATTTGGGCGGGATGCCGGAACGACGGCACGCTCATGGCCGGACTTCGCCCCTCAGATTTTGCATTTCGGGTCACACATCGAAGAACGCCTCCGCGAAGAACTCCAGCCGACAACCCCTGCCGACCCGACTTCCCGGCGCACCGCGCACTACGGTAACAGCCCTCGGGAACGCCAGCGAAACTACGGGCCCTTGACGCGACAACCATGCGCCCTTACGCGTTCTTGACGTTTCGCGCCTGATCAGAGTTCCCGTCAGGCCAGGGCGCGGAAGAACTCGGGCGGGCCGCCGATGTGGCAACGTAAGGGCATGCTTCCCATGACCGTCGAAGAGGCCATAACTGCGGAATCATCCGGGCATTCCCTGAAATATCTCTATTTCTGGGGACATCAGCCTTCCCGCGACGGCAGCGTCGGGCCCGGATGCCTGAGCCAGTGGTGGCCGGTCTCGTTCACCGAGGACGGGCACACCTTCGCCTCGGCCGAGCACTACATGATGGCGCACAAGGCGTGGCTGTTCGGGGACGAGGAGAACGCCGGCAAGATCCTCGCCGCCGGGCATCCGGGCGAGGCCAAGAAACTGGGACGAACGGTGCGGGCGTTCGACGAGGCGACATGGGAGGCCCGCCGCTTCGACATCGTGGTACGGGGAAGCGTGGCCAAGTTCGGGCAGCACGCGGATCTGCGAACGTTCCTGCTCGAAACCGGCAGGCGGGTGCTCGTCGAGGCCAGCCCACAGGACCGGGTCTGGGGCATCGGCCTGACGGCCTCCGACGAGCGCGCCGCCTCACCGGCGACCTGGCAGGGGCTGAACCTGCTCGGCTTCGCCCTGATGGCCGCCCGCGACCTCCTCCGGTAAGTCGTCACCGCCTCCCGGCTGAGCGACATCCGCCACGCTTTCCCCCGCACCGCGACGAAGCCCACCAAAAGCAGGAATCTCAAAGATCGACAAGGGGAGAACTAGGGCCTGTATGGAGTTCGGATCTCTAGGCCGGTCAGAGGCTTCGCATCCATAAGACGGCTCCGCGTAGGTGCAGGCCAGCCACATAGCTTTCGGGTGTCTTATCGAACCGGAGGGCCAGACCGCGCCACTCCTTCATCCGGTTGATGCAGCGTTCGGCCGTGTTGCGCTGCTTGTAGAGATCGAGATTATGAGTGACCGGCCGGCCGCCGTGGGATCCGCGCTTCTTACGGTTGGCCGCTTGGTCTGCCTTCTCGGGGATGACCGCCTTGATCCGGCGTCGGCGCAGGTAGACGCGGTTTCCGCGGGAGGAGTAGGCCTTGTCGGCGCCGGCCACCGCGTCCGGCCGGGTGCGCGGACGGCCGATGGGCAGACGGATCTTGATGCGCTCCAGCACAGCGCGGAACTGCGGGCTGTCTCCGGCCTGGCCGACAGTCAGGATGAAAGACAGCAGACGGCATCGATGGTCGGCCGCCAGATGCACTTTGCTGGTCAGGCCGCCCCGCGAACGGCCCAGTTTGGCCGCCTTCAGCCGGAACCGGTGCCGGTGTCGTAGCTGCCTTCGTCCGTCGCCGTCGCGGGCGTTTTGCCCCTTTGGCGTAGCCCCTTTTCCTGCATGGCGGCTTCTTCCAGCGCGGCGCTCAGCTCACCGTCCAAGACCATCCCGGCGGCATGATGGTGGGCGCGGGCGGTGGTGGAGTCGACGCTGACCAGGTCGAGGCTGGCCTGCCCACGAGCTGTGGCCTCGGCGATCATCGCCTGCATCAGGTGCTCAAACACGCCGGCCAGCGCCCAGGAGCGGAACCGATCGTTCAGGAACCCGCGGCAGGTGAGTTGTTCGCGTTCGGCGGCCGATCACAGTACACCATCACATGCACCCAGGTGTTCAACCACATAGGCACGCAGGTTATCGCCATGGCGTCGGCATCCCACCAGGCCGCATTCAGCAGTCGCTGCATTCCCAGCGGATTGCTGCTGGTGCAGATCTGACCACTGGCGATCTCCGCCTGTAGACTCGCGCCATGAGCACACCCGATAGCGTGCGTCACTGGGACTATTGCTTCGACTTCAATGATGACGACATCGGTGGGTTTGTGACGGGCCAGTTCCTGCTGCGGGCCGATGGCGTCCTGCTTCGCCGTCACGGCGGCTCCAGCACCCGCAAGAACCTCACCACGTGGACCTACGGCCTGTGGGAGCCAGTCGAGAACTGGCCGGGAGAGACGAGTCCTCAACGCGCCGCAGGCATGCTCCGTGCAAGAGGCTATGACCTCTTCGAACCGGAGGTGCCAGCCGAGGTGTCGTCGACGGAACCCCTTCCTGGCTTTTTGGGGCACGCTCGTCCTGCTCGGGATTAGCCCTGCTGGGCACTAGAGCCTGTGTGGGGTTCGGATCTCTAGGCTGGTTGGAGGCCTTCGGATCCATAAGACGGCTCCGCGTAGGTGCAGGCTGGCCAGATAGCTGTCAGGCGTCTTGTCGAACCGGAAGGCCGGCCCGCGCCACTCCTTCATCCGGTTGATGCAGCGTTCGGCCGTGTTGCGCTGCTTGTAGAGATCGGGATCATGGGTGACCGGCCGGCCGCCGCGAGAACCGCGTTTCTTGCGGTTGGCCGCCTGGTCGGCCTTCTCCGGGATGACCGCCTTGATCCGGCGTCGGCGCAGGTAGACACGGTTTCCGCGGGAGGAGTAGGCCTTGTCGGCGGCCACCGCGTCCGGCCTGGTGCGCGGACGGCCGATCGGCAGGCGGATCTTGATGCGCTCCAGCACGGCGCGGAACTGCGGGCTGTCTCCGGCCTGACCGGCCGTCAGGACGAGCGACAGCGGACGGCATCGACCATCGACCGACAGATGCACCTTGCTGGTCAGGCCGCCTCGCGAGCGGCCCAGTTTGGCCGCCTTCAGCCGGAACCGGTGCCGGCGTCGTAGCTGCCGTCGTGCGTTTCCCTCGCCGCCGTCCCCGTCGCCGTCGGGATCGCTGTTGCGGGCGTTTTGCCCCTTTGGCATAGCCCCTTTTCCTGTATGGCGGCTTCTTCCAGCGCGGCGCTCAGTTCGCCGTCCAAGACCATTCCGGCGGCATGATGGTGGGCGCGGGCGGTGGTGGAGTCGATGCTGACCAGGTCGAGGTCGGCCTGCCCACGAGCTGCGGTCTCAGCGATCATCGCCTGCATCAGCTGCTCGAACACGCCGTTCAGCGCCTAGGAGCGGAACCGATCGTAGACGCTGGACCATGGCCCGTACTCGATCGGCAAGTCCCGCCACGGGCTGCCGGTACGAAAACCGCCACATCACCGCGTTGAACAGCCTCGCAGATCCGGGATCGGGCCCCGCTCACCCAGCGGCAAGTGAGGCTCGATCAAGGACCATTCCTCGTCAGTGAGGTCTCCGCGCGCCATGCCCGATGGCCTACCAGGACCCTCGGCCATACCGCAGGCAATCCCTCTGATCTCAACTCCGTACAGGCCCTAGGTAGGCTGTCGGTCGGAGGCCACTGATGCGCGCACGCGATCTCGCCGTCGAGTTCCCGACGGTCACCCTGGACACCCCGGCCCTGGAGGCCGCCAGGCTGCTCGCCGAGCGCGACCTGCCCGGCCTCATCCTGCTCGACGACAAGGGCCGGCCGCTCAGCATCCTGCCGGGCACCCAGGTGCTGCGCCTGGCCGTGCCGCGCTACTGCCAGGACGACCCCGCGCTCGCCCGGGTCGTGGACGAGGCGCACGCCGACCTGTTCCTGCGCCAACTCGGGGGCAGGACCGTCCGCGAATGCCTGCCGGAACAGCCGCGCCAGCTGCCGGTGACCGACCTGGACGCCACCGTGCTCGAACTGGCCGCGTTGATGGCCAGAACGCGGAGCCCGCTGGTGGCGGTGATGGACAACAGACGCCTGATCGGCGCGGTCACCCTGCAGTCGCTGCTCGATCACGTCCTGGAGTTGTAGCCCGCCAGGGGACCTGTCCGCCCGTCGAGTCGCCGGCCCGCCGCGTCGTAAGGTGGTCGCATGGCCAAGACCGCGGCTCGACAGCCCGTACCCGCCCGGCGCGCGGACGCCGAGCGCAACATCGCCGCGATCCTGGAGGCGGGCACCCGGCTGCTGGGCGCCGACCCCGCCGCCAGCGTGGCCGACGTCGCCAAGGCCGCCGGGGTGGGCCGGGTGACGCTGTATGGGCACTTCCCGTCGCGGGAGGCGCTGGTGGACGCCGTTCTCGATCACGCGGTGGGCCTGGCGGACGCGGCGCTGCAGGACGAGTCCCTCGACACCGCACCGGCGCGGGAGGCCATGGCGGGGCTGCTCCGCACGTCCTGGGAGGTCCTCGACCGGCACCGGCGGCTGTTCGTGGCCGCCGACCGGGTGCTGGCCACCGAACGCATCAGGGAACACCACGATCGGCCGTTGCGCCGGGTGCGGCGGCTGATCGAACGGGGGCAGCGTGAAGGGGCCTTCCGCACCGATCTGCCGCTGCCGTGGCTGGTCACCACGTTCTTCTCCATCATCCACAGCGCCGCCCAGGAACGGGAGGCCGGCCGTCTGGCGGCCACGGACGTCGAACGCGTCCTGGTCGAGACGATGTTGTCCCTGCTCTCTCGGGCCGAGACCACCGCACCGAGCTGATCTCCCTGGCTGTGTGATACGTTCGGGCGTCGCCGTGCATGGCCGCGAACTGAGGAGGTGAGACCGATCAACGTTGTGACAGGTCGGGGCTCCCTGCCTCGCATGGTCTAGGGAGCGCCCGCAGAAGGCCTCCCGAAAGGCGTGAAACGCTGTGCGCTTCACCTCCCGGACGTCGTTGAACGGCGTCACCGAACAACAATTCACCCTCGGCGAGATACCCGGCGTGTTGTGGACTCCGGAAGACGCCGTCGGAGCTCGTCCCCTGATCCTGATGGGCCACGGCGGCGGGCAGCACAAGAAGACTCCGGGCATCGTGGCCCGCGCGCATCGCTTCGTCACCGAGGGCGGTTTCGCGGTGGTCGCGGTCGATGCGCCCAACCACGGAGACCGGCCGAAATCCGAGGAGTTCGCGCGGGTCGCGGCCGAGTTGCGGGCCGCCCTCCTCGCGGGTGGGGACAACTCCACCCAGCTCGCCACCATGCACACATTCCTCGCCGGCCAAACCGTCCCGGAATGGCAGGCGGTCGTGACCGCGGTTCAGGAACTCGACGTCGTCGGCGTCGGCCCGATGGGCTACTGGGGCATGTCGATGGGCTGCGGGCTCGGCGCCCCCTTCGTCGCGGCGGAGCCCCGGGTCCGCGCCGCGGTGCTGGGCCTGCACGGTGTACACGGGCTGGCCGAGACCGCCGCCCGGGTCACCGTCCCGGTGCGGTTCCTGCTCCAGTGGGACGACGACAAGGTGCCGCGGGTCCATGGCCTGGCGCTGTTCGACGCTCTGGCCTCGGCTGACAAGACGCTGCACGCCAACCCCGGCAAGCATGGGGAGATCCCCGAGTTCGAGACCGGCAGCTCGCTGCGTTTCTTCACCCGGCACCTCGGATAGGGCACATTCACGACGCGCCGGTCGGGCCTGGTTCCCGGCCGGCGCGTTCGCGTGAGGCTTCGCGCCCGACGGTCTCGTGTTCATGACGTGACACCCTACCGGCGTACGGTGTGTTAACTTGAACATCAATGTTCGAGTTAGGAGTTTATCGATGACTTCCCCTATCGGGCACGCCCCACCCCGGACCGGCGCCACCGGCGGCGGCTGGGGTGTGCTGGTGCTGCTCTGCCTGGCCCAGTTCATGCTGATCATCGACATCACCGTCGTCCAGGTGGCCCTGCCGACCATCGGCGACGACCTCGGCCTCGGGCGTGAGGCGCTGACCTGGGTCGTGACCACCTACACCCTCTGCTTCGGCGGCCTCATGGTGCTCGGCGGACGGCTGGCCGACGCCTTCGGCGCGCGGGGCACGCTGCTCGCCGGCCTGGCCGTGTTCACGGCGGCGTCGCTGGTCTGCGGGCTGGCCGGCAGCGGCGCGATGCTGATCGCCGGGCGCGGGGCGCAGGGCGTGGGCGCGGCGCTGCTGTCGCCCTCGGCCCTCGCCGTCATCACCACCGCCTTCCACGGCGAACGACGCGGGCGGGCGCTGGGCGTCTGGGCCGCCATCGGCGGGACGGGGGCGGCCCTGGGCGTGCTGCTCGGCGGCCTGCTGACCGAGGGGCCCGGGTGGACGTGGGTGTTCTTCGTCAACGTCCCGATCGGGCTGCTGGTGCTGGCCGCGGTGCCCGCCCTCGTCCCCTCGGTCCCCGGCCGGCGGGAACGGGTCGACGTGCCTGGCGCGCTGGTCGTCACGGTGGCGACGGCGCTGCTGATCTACGGGCTGGTGACGGCGGGCGAGGCCGGGTGGGGCGCGGCGGGCACGCTGCTGCCGCTCGCCGGCGCGGTGGTGCTGTACGCGCTGTTCGTGGTGATCCAGCGGTCGGTACGCTCGCCGCTGATGCGCGCCGAGACGCTGGCCCGCCGCCCCGTGCTCTCGGGGACGTTCGTGATGCTGCTGGCGACCGGGCTGATGCTGAGCCTGTTCTTCCTCAGCTCGCTCTACCTGCAGCACGTGCTGGGGTTCAGCGCTCTGCGGACCGGGCTGATGTTCCTGCCCGTGGCGGT
Source organism: Nonomuraea purpurea (assembly GCF_042650645.1). Taxonomy (NCBI): domain Bacteria; kingdom Bacillati; phylum Actinomycetota; class Actinomycetes; order Streptosporangiales; family Streptosporangiaceae; genus Nonomuraea; species Nonomuraea purpurea. The sequence goes on along the minus strand of NZ_JBHSBI010000007.1, from coordinate 349,002 downwards.
GGCGATCACGATCGGGGCGCACCTCGGCGGGCACCTCATCGGCAAGGTCGGCGGGCGGCCCGTGGCGGTGGTGGCGTTCGTGCTGACGGCGGCGGGGGCGGCCTTGATGACGCGCATCTCCCCCGACGCCGACGCCTACACCACGCTCCTGCCCGGATTCGTGCTGGCGGCGCTGGGCATCGGGCCCGCGTTCGTGACGGCCACCACGACGACCATGGCGAACATCCCTCCCGGCGAGAACGGCGTCGCCTCCGGCGTCATCAACACCTTCCACGAGCTCGGCGGCTCGATCGGCGTCGCCGTCGTGTCGACGGTGGCGGCGGCGAGCCTCGTGCCGGGTTCGGCGGCGGGCGTGAGCGGTTTCGTCTCGGGGCTGACGGTGTGCGCCGTGGCGGCGGGCGTCGCGGCCGTCGTCTCGTCGGTGCTGGTACCGCCGGGCAAGCCGGCCGGGGCGTTCGTCGGCCACGGCCACGGTCACTGAGCGACACCCCATCGAGATATCTCGCGGGTGAAATCGGGATATCGCTGACGACTCCGGCGGTCTATTCTTCATTGATGGTCACGTTCGCCGGGCAAAAGCGGAGAAGTCGTTGATGTCGCCTTTAACGCTGTCGCACCAGCGACTTCCCGGGGTGACCGTGATCGCCGTGTGCGGCGAGATGGACGCCACCAACCGCGGAGAGTTCGAGGCGTACGTCGCGAAGGCGCGGTCGTCGCCGGGCGAACGGCTCGTGTTCGACCTGTCACGGGTGCCGTTCATGGACAGTTCGGGGCTGCACGTGCTGCTGACCTGCACCACCGACCGGCTTCGGCACGGCGGCGCGGTCCATCTCGCCTCCGCGCAGCCCTTGCCCACTCGCCTTTTTGAGATAACGGGTGTGTCGAACCATGTGCCGGTGCATGACAGCGTGGAAGATGCGATAACCGCCGCGCGCGCCTCTGCGCCGGAACGCTCCTTTTAGCCGGCAATTTCCGTCGGCCGGGGTTGCCATTCCTGAACGTTCCCGCCCGACCAGCGGTCGAGCAGCTCGGCGTCGTGGCTGATGGCCAGCACCCCCGCGCCCGTACGCTCCCGATAGGCCTCGATCCGGGCGACGAGGTGAGCCTGGGTCGAGGCGTCGAGCATGGTGGTCATCTCATCGCAGATCAGGTACCGGGGTTCGAGCGCCAGCGCCCGCGCCACGCACGCCCGCTGGAGCTGGCCGTCCGACACCTCGTGCGGCCGCCGGACGAACAACTCGGGCGTCAGCCCCAGCTCCTCGGCCAGCCTGGTCGCCCGCTCCAGCGGCCGCCGGGCGGCGCGCAGCGGCTCGGTGATCACGTCGAGCAAGGTGAAACGAGGGTCGACGGCCAGCCGGGGCTGCTGGAAGATCAGCCCGATGGACGTGCGTTGCGGCGCGCGGTGCCGCCAGCGCGTCACCGCCCGCCCGTCGATGCCGACCGTGCCCGCCGACGGCCGCAGGAGCAGGGCGAGGACGCGGGCCAGCGTGGACTTGCCGCACCCGCTGGGCCCGGCCAGGCCGACGACCTCACCGGGCCGTACGGACAGGCTCACCCCGTCGAGCACCCGGTGCCGGCCGAAAGCGACGGTGACGCCGGTGGCCTCAAGCATGGTGACACGCCACCCTCTCGGCCGTCGCCGCCGCCCCCGCGCGACGCCATGGCGGCCGTTCGTCGCACGCCCGCGTCGCCCATGAGCAGCGCGGCAGGAACGCGCAGCCGTCGGGCAGTCGGGTGAGCTCGGGCGGCCGGCCGGGGATCGGCACGAACCGGCGTGATGGCAACGCGTCGAGCAGCCCTTTCGCGTACGGGTGCCGGGGCCCGGCGAAGAACGTCCCCGCCTCTGAGAGCTCCACGATGCGGCTGGCGTACATGACGGCGATGTCGTCGGCCACCCGCTCGGCGGCGCGCAGGTCGTGCGTGATGATCAGCACCGTCCTGCCCTCGTCGCACAGGCGGCGCAGTTCGGCCATGGTCGCCTCCACCAGGGGGCGGTCGAGGCCGGTGGTGGGTTCGTCGGCCAGGATCAGCGGCGGGTCCCCTGCCAGGGCCAGGGCGTTGGCGACGCGCTGGGCCATGCCGCCGGAGAGCTGGTGCGGGTAGCGGTCCAGGTCCTGCGGGCGCAGCCCGGCCCGTTCCGCGAGCTCCTCCGGTGTTTCCGCACGGCCGAGCTCGCGCAGCGTCTCGGCGAGCTGGGCGCGGGCCGTGCGCACCGGGGTGAGATGGGCGGCCGGGCTCTGCGGGACGAGCCCGACCATCCGGCCCCGTACCTGCCTGGCCAGCACCTTCTCCGTGGCCGCGACCAGGTCGATGGCGTCGTCGGAATCCCCCAGCCAGGCGTGCCCGCTCACCGTCGCGTTGCCGGGCAGCAGGCCGAGCAGCGCGTGCGCCATCACCGACTTGCCGCACCCCGACTCCCCCACCACGGCCAGGCAGCGCCCGGCCCGCAGCTCGAAGCGGGCGTCCGTGACCGCGTGCACCACCGCCCCCGGTATGTGGAAGCGCACCGACAGCCCGTCCAGGCGCAGGTTCACAGGACCAGCTCCGATCTCCAGCGCGGATTCGCGCGATCGCGTACGTACTGGGCGACCCCCGACACCGCCAGCGTCGGCAGCAGGATCAGCAGCCCGGGGAAGAGGCTGGACCACCAGTCGCCGGCGAGCAGCGACCGCTGGCCATCGTTGATCATGTTGCCGAGCGAGGCCAGGTGGGCGGGCAGGCCGAGCCCGAGGAAGCTGAGCGCGGTCTCGTGCCAGATCGCGTGCGGGACCATCAGCACGGTCGCCAGCAGGAGTTGCGGCGCCAGGTTGGGCAGGAAGTGCCGGACCACGATCCGGGACCTGCTCGACCCGCCGGAGATGGCGGCGTCCACGAACGGCCTGCCCCGCAACGACAGCACCTCGGAGCGGACGATGCGGGCGGCGCTCGTCCAGTGGGTGACGGCCACGGAGACGACCACCGCCGTGGCGCTGGGCGCGAACAGGGCCACGATGAAGATGCCGAACAGCAGGTGCGGCAGCGAGTTGAACCCGTCCACGACCCGCATCAGCAGCCGGTCGGCGATCCCGCCCACGGCTCCCGCGACGAGCCCGATCAGGCCGCCGACGGTCACGCCTGCCACCGCCGCCACCAGGCCGATCAGGAGCGAGACGCGCAGCCCGTAGATCGAGCGGACGAGCACGTCCCGGCCGACCTCGTCGGTGCCGAACGGGTGGGCGGGCGACGGCGGCAGGCCGGCCGCGCGCAGGTCCACCAGTTGCTGGTCGAGCTGGACGATCAGCGGCACCAGCACCACGGCCGCCACCAGGACGGCGAGCGTGGCGAAGGCGAGCCGGTAGCGTCCGGGTCCGCGAGCCTGGCGCACCGATCCCGTGCTCTGCGTCGTCGCGGATTCCATCAGCTCACCCCGAGCACGCGCACGCGCGGATCGGCCACCGTGTACGCCAGATCCGCCACCAGGTTGCCCACCACCACCGCGACGGTCGCCAGCAGCGTGAGCGCCGCCAGCAGCGGGAAGTCCACCGCCAGCGCCGCCTTGATCGTGGTCCCGGCCACGCCTGGCCACGAGAAGACGCTCTCGACCAGGATGGCCCCGGTCACCAGCTCGGGCACCCGCGCCCCCATGATCGTGATGAACGGCAACAACGCCGACCGCAGCGCGTGCCGCACCAGCACGGTGCGCTCGCGCAGCCCCCGGGCCCGCGCCCCCGTCACGAAGTCCTCCCGAAGCACGCCGATGACCGACTCCCGCACGAACAGCAGCAGCCACGACGACTGCGAGATCGCCAGCACCGCGGCGGGCAGCACCAGGTGCCGCGCCAGGTCGGGCAGCGTCACCGTGGCGGAGGCGGCGTCGGTGAGCCCTCCTGCGGGCAGCCAGCCCAGCGTCACGGAGAACACCCAGATGGCCAGCAGCCCCACCCAGAAGACGGGCGCGGCCTCGTTGGTGAACGCCGTGCCGGTGATGAGCCGGTCCACCCACGAGTCGCGCCGCCAGGCGGCCAGCGTGCCGAGGACGAGCCCGGCCGCCAGCATCACCGCCAGCGCGCAGGCGACGACCAGCAGCGTCCAGCCCAGCCGCTCGCCGATCACCTGGGCGACCGGCAGCCGCAGCGAACGGGACTCGCCGAGGTCGCCGGTGAGCAGGTTGCCGAGCCAGGTCGCGTACTGCTGGACGAGCGGTTCGTCCAGGCCCCAGTTCGCCCTGATCTCGGCGACGATCTCGGGGCTGGTGACCATGGCGCGTTCGCCCAGGTACTGCCGTACGGGGTCGAACGGGGACGCCTTGGCCAGCGCGAACATCCCGAACGTCACCGCCAGCAGCAGCGGCACGGCGAACGCCAGCCGCCACGCCACGATGCGCGCCCAGGTCACGAGGCGGGCTTCCAGTTCACGATCGTGCCGAGCAGGCCGCCGGTGACGTGCTCGTGTCCTTCGACGCCGACGGTGATGCCGGTCCACTCGCCACGGACGACGTAGGTGTGCTTGAGGTAAACCAGGTACAGCCAGACGGCGTCGTCGCTGATGCGCTGCTGCGCCTCGTCGTAGGCGCGCTTGCGGGCGGCCTGGTCGGAGGTGCGGCGGCCGGTCTCGAAGAGGCGGTCCACCTCGGGGTTGTCGTAGCGGCCCGGGTTGAAGTAGCCCTGGCCGGCGAAGGAGGAGTGGAACAGCTCGTAGTTGGTGTAGTCGGGGTCGTACGGGGCGCCGAAGCCCATGATCAGCGCGTCCTTGGACAGCCGCTGGTCGATGGCGTCCCAGTCGAGCCCGGCGAGCCGCACGTCGATGCCGACCTGCTTGGCGTCGGAGGCCACGGCGAGGGCGAGTTCCTTGCGCAGCGAGTCGCCTGCCGGGTACATGAGTGTGAACCGGGCGGCGGTGCCGTCCTTGGCCCTGATGCCGTCCGTCCCGGCCTTCCATCCGGCCTGCTCCAGCGTGGCCACGGCTTTGGCGCGGTCGGGCGAGCCCGATCCGGTCACGGCCGGGTTGTGCCAGTCGGTGCCGGGCGCGACAGGGCCGAACGCGGGGCTGCCCGCGCCGGCCAGGATGGCCGACACCATGGCGGAGCGGTCCACGGCCAGGCTGAGCGCCTTGCGGATGGCCAGGTCGCCGGTGACGGGCTGGTCCATGGGGAACATGACGCCCCTGTAGTCGGCGGTGGGCACCTCGTGGACGGTCATGCCCTGCTGGTTCCTGAACCGGGCGACCGCCTTGGGCGGCAGTTCGGTGGCGGTGAACTCGCCGGCCGCCATCCGGGTGGCCCGCGCGTTGTCGTCGGCGGTGTAGGCGAGCACCAGGTTCTTGACCGCGGGCGCCTGTCCCCAGTAGCGGTCGTTGGCCTTGAACGTGATCTTGTCGCCCTTGGCCCACGACACGAACGTGTACGGGCCGGTGCCGACGGGGTCGGCGGACAGGCCGGAGCTCTCGGGGACGATCCCGAGCGTGGTGCGCTGCAGGATGGGCGCGTAGGGGTAGGCCAGGTGGAAGACGACCGTGCGGGCGTCGGGCGCGGTGACCTTCTCGATGGCCGCGTAGTCGCCCCTGAGCGGGGAGTTGTTGGCGGGCTTCAGCACCTGCTCGTAGGTGTAGACGACGTCGGCGCTGGTCAGTGCCTTGCCGTTGTGGAAGGTGACGCCCTGGCGGAGGGTGAAGCGCACCTCCTGGCCCTTCGCCTCCGGCAGCGACTCGGCCAGCGCGGGCTGGAGCTTCAGGTCGGGAGTACGGCGCACGAGCCCGTCGAACATCAGCGAGCCCCCGTCCGGCGCGTAGCCGAGCACGGGGTTGAGCGAGTCGGGCTCCGGGCCCAACCCCAACACGGCCGTGTCGTCCCTCGCCGGGGCGGCTGTGGGCTCCGACGGAGCCGAGCACGCGCTGAGCATTAGGACGAACACCCCGAACAGTGCGAATCTTCGCCTCATGCAGGTGACCTTAAAGCGGATCTATTGGTTATTGCAACCTCCTCGCAATTACAACATGGTGACTCCCGCCGCAGATGTCCTCGGCGCCCGAGACCGGGCTTTACGGCATCCTTGGTTTGGTGGAACTCAGCGACGCCGACCGTCTTCTCGCCGACGCGCGGTCCCTGCTGGACGAGCACGCCACCGTGCACCGCCAGGTGGTGGCCGCGCTCGACGCCGTGCGGGTGGCGGCGGCGAAGGCGGGGCTGGAGTCGGTGCCGGTCTCGCGGCTGAAGGACGTGACCGACGGGCGGCTGCGCATCGGCGCGCTGGAGCAGGCCGGGTACACGACGGTCGCACGGGTGCTGGAGACCTCGCCGTACCAATTACAGTCACTGCCGGGGATCGGGGCGCGGACGGCAGGGCAGATCCACGCGGCGGCCCGTCAGATCGAGCAGGCGGCGGCAGAGGCGGCCGCCGTCCGCATCGACGTGGAGCGGCGCGACCGCCCGGCGAGCGACCTCGTGATCGCCCTGCACCGGCTGGTGCGCGTCGGCCCCGACCTGCCGCGCGCTCTGGAGGCCGCCCGCGACCTCGACCGGCGGCTCACACCGCTGCTGGCGGCGGCGCGGCCCGCGCGCAGCAGGTTGCGGATGCTGTTCACGCTGCCCGAGCGCCGCCGGCGGGCCCGCGCGGCGGTCGAGGAGATCGCCGGCCTGCTCGACGGCACCCAGGAAAGGCGGCTGCTGCTCGCGCAGGTCACCGTGGACCTGATGCGGCCGGCGGCGCGCGCGTTCGAGGCGTGGGCCGACTTCGAGTCACGCTCGCCCGAATACTTCGGCCTGCTCGCCGAGCTGGCCGGGGAGCCCGTCGGGACGGGCCAGGGGCTGCTGCCCGACGACCTGGCGGCCAAGGTCGCGGCGCAGCCGCTCGACGACGCCCGCCGCCGGGTGTCGCTCCGCGGCTACCAGGCGTTCGGCGCCCGCTTCTCGCTGGCCCAGGAGCGGGTCATCCTCGGCGACGAGATGGGGCTGGGCAAGTCGATCGAGGCCATCGCCGCGCTGGCGCACCTGGCGGCAGGCGGCGCCACACATTTCCTGGTCGCCTGCCCGACCAGCGTGCTGATCAACTGGGTGCGCGAGATCGAGTCACGCAGCACGCTGCGGGCCTGCCCGCTGCACGGCCCCGACCGGCTCGCCGCGCAGGAGGACTGGGTACGCGGCGGCGGCGTCGCGGTGGCCACCCTCGACGGCCTCCACCGGCTGGACGCCCAGGTCGAGGTCGCCATGCTGGTCGTGGACGAGGCCCACTACGTCAAGAACCCGGCGACCAAGCGCTCCAAGGCCGTCGCCTCCTGGTGCGGGCGCACCGCGCGGGTGTTGTTCCTGACCGGCACGCCGATGGAGAACCGGGTCGAGGAGTTCAGGACGCTGGTGTCGTACCTGCGGCCTGAGCTGGCCACCGGGCTGCGCAGCAGCGAGGTGGTGGCGGGGGCGCAGTCCTTCCGCAAGGCGGTCGCGCCCGTCTACCTGCGGCGCAACCAGGAGGACGTGCTCACGGAACTGCCCGAGCGGGTGGAGGCCGACGAATGGGTCGCCTTCAGCGGCTCCGATTTCGAGGCCTACCGGCGGGCCGTCGCCGCGGGCAACTTCATGGCCATGCGCCGCGCCGCCTACGCCGAGCCCGCCACCTCGGCCAAGCTCAAACGCCTGCTTGAGCTCGTCGAGGACGCCGAGGCCAACGGGCTCAAGGTGGTGGTCTTCTCCTACTTCCGCGCGGTGCTCGCCGCCGTGGGGGCGGCGCTGGACGGGCGGGCCCACGGGCCGCTGTCGGGCGAGGTCAGCGCGGTGCGGCGGCAGGAGATGGTGGACGCGTTCACGGTGGCCAAGGGGCACGCGGTGCTGCTCAGCCAGGTGCAGGCCGGCGGCGTCGGGCTCAACCTGCAGGCCGCGTCCGTGGTGATCATGTGCGAGCCGCAGGTCAAGCCGAGCATGGAGACCCAGGCCGTGGGCCGCGCCCACCGGCTGGGGCAGGTGCGCAGGGTGCAGGTGCACCGGCTGCTCACCGTGGACTCGGTCGACCAGCGCATGCTCGCCATCCTGGGCCGCAAGTCCGAACTCTTCGACGCCTACGCCCGGCGCAGCGACCTGGCCGAATCCTCGGCCGACGCGGTGGACGTGTCGGAGCAGTCGCTGGCCCGGCAGATCATCGAGGAGGAGCAGCGCCGCCTGCTGCCCGGCTCCGCGCCGGTCGAGCGGGACGGCGACTGGTGAACGGCAAGATCGTCCTAGAGATCGACCGAGGCGGTCCTGAGGTCGTCGGGGGTCCAACCGGCGGTGCCGGCCACGATCCTCACGGCCGCGCGGGCCAGCGGCTCCAGCCCCGCCACGTCGACCTTGTCGATCGTGTCCGCCGAGTCGAACAGGTACATCGGCGCCGACAGGAAGTGCACCAGCGGCACCCCTTCCGGGTGGAAGAACGCGCCGTCCGTCGGCGGCATCGGCGAGAACACGTCGGGGGGCAGGACGAACGAGCGCCGCAGGTCCTCCGCCTCCAGCGTCCGTTCGACCAGCCGTTCCAGCCGGGGCGCCCGTGTCGTGAACCACCAGCGCACCTCGGGGTCGTCGGTCGGCACGAGCGTGCCGTCCACCGGCTCGCAGCGGCGCGCGGCGTGCTCCAGGTGCAGTTCCAGCACGACGTCGGCGAGCTCGGAGCGGTGGCGGTCGATGAAGGCCCTGGTGCCCGCCGCGTGGGCCATGTGTCCGGAGGTGAGCAGGAACGTCAGGTTGTGGGGGCGTTCCCGCTCCGGGACGCGGGCCCAGTGGCGGGCGGTGGCCAGGACGAGAGCCAGGCCGGAGGCGTCCTCGACGGCCGAGGCCCAGGGGGCGTCGTGGTGGGAGGCGACGATGACCGTGTGGGGCGAGCCGCCCGGCAGCGTGGCGACCACGTTGTGCGTGGTCACCGTGTCGATCGCGGACCCGGCGATCAACTCGGCCTCGCACGGGAGGCGGGTGAGGAGCCGGCGGGCGTCCGTCCCCGACAACCACAGGGCGGGGATCGGGCGCTCGATCGCGTCGTAGGGCACGTAGTAGTCGCGGGTGTCCCAGGGCAGGCCGGTCAGCGCGCCGACGAAGCCTGCCGCGCCGGCGGCGAGGGCGGGCTCGACGACCTCCATCATCCGCGGGCCGAACGGGATCGTCTGGACGAGGGTGTCGAAAACGCCCTCGGGATCGTACGCGGAGGTCGCGAGCGTCTTGACGTACGACTGCGGCAACTCGGTGAAGGCGAGTTCGTCCACGACGATGTCGCCGGGCCGGGCGTCGGCGAGGCGGGCGACCCGGCCCCGCAGGCCGAGGGTCGGCGCGGTGTACGGCAGCGGCATCCCTGTCCACGAGGTGCCGTCGTCGAGGCGGAGCAGCCCGGCACCCGGCCGCCAGCGGCGTACCTCGACCGGTTCGAGCCTGACCTCCAGGCCGAACTCCTTCAGGCGCTGCGCCAGCCACCGCTCGGTCCACGCGTCCGCCGGGTAGCCGGGACGGCGGATGCCCCTGCCCACGACGGTCTCGATCCAGGCGAGCATCTCAGCGGCGGAAGGCAGGTGCTCCATGCCCACGATCCAACCATTGACATGTCCCCACTGTGAAGAGAAAGTTTCGGTCATCCGTACACATGCGGGAGGCCGTATGAAGCTCGTCGTCGCCGCCGTACTCTTCCTGGGGCTCCTGGCCGGCCCGGCCCAGGCCGCGGACACCATCGAGGCGCACTACAAGGTCGCGGGCCCGTGGACGGTCGCGACCGCCGACGCGCCCGGATACAAGCTCTACTACCCGGCCGATCTCGGCGCGGGCGGCGTCAAGCATCCGATCATCACCTGGGGCAACGGGACCGGCGCGGTGCCCACGCAGTACTCGGGGCTGCTCACCCAGTTCGCCTCCTGGGGGTTCGCCGTGGTCGCCTCCACCGACACCACGACGGGCACCGGGTCCGAGATGATCGACGCGGCCCAGTACCTCATCGCCAGGAACACCGACAGTTCCAGCGTCTTCTCCGGCAAACTCGACGTGACCAGGGTCGGGGCGGTCGGCCACTCCCAGGGAGCGGGCGGGGCGGTGAACACCGCCACCGAGTCCGGCGGCCTGATCGACACCGTGGTCCCCATCGCGCTGCCGGCGCCGATCTGGGTGAGCCCGGGTGACGCGTTCTCGGTGAGCCGGCTCACCTGCCCGGTGCTGTTCGTCAGCGGCGCCAACGACACGATCATCTCCCCGAACTCGGCGCTGCGGACGTACTACGGGCAGGTCCCGGGTGCGGCGGCCAAGGCGCTGCTCAAAGGCGCCGGCCACAACACGATCCAGGGCACGGGCGGCGGGTTCCTGGGGTACGTGACGGCGTGGCTGATGTACCGGCTCCAGGGCGATACGTATGCGCGGGACGCGTTCGCGGGATCGTCACCCGAACTCAACACCAACACGGCCTGGCAGCAGCAAACCCAGAAGAACCTCCCCTGACTCCCGCCGCCGACCACCCGCCGTCACCCGCGCGCGGGAGCGGGGCGACCAGCACCGCCGGGCCGGAGTCATGGCGGCGGGGTCAGCGGGGTGGGCGCAGGGCGAAGGCGGTGCGGGGGTTGGCGGTGAGCGCCGCCTTGGCGACGTCCCCCAGCCCCGCCGCCTCCAGCCTCGGTACGAACCGTTCCAGCAGGTACGTCAGCCCCGGCCCGCCCCCGAGCGCGGGCCAGTACGATCGCCGGGCCAGGTCCGTGCCGAACAGCAGCCGATCACCCAGCCCGCGCCCCGCCAGGTCGGCGACGAGGGTGATGACGTCGCTGTCCGGACCGTACTTGATCCGCCCGGGACGGTCGAAGGCCAGATAGGCGCCTCTTTCCGCTAGTGAGGCGAGATATCCGGCGTCGAGGTTGTGGTCGATGTGCCCGAGCACCACCCGCTCGCCCTCCACACCATGTCCGGCCAGCGCGTCCAGCAGTTCGTGCCCCATCGTGCCCTTGTCGCAGTGGGTGACGACCGGCACGCCGGTGCGCAGCGCGGCGGCGGCCACCGCGCCGATCAGCCGTTCCACCCCGCGCCCGAAGCAATGGTAGGAGGTCGCGACCTTGATGGCCCCCGCCCGCGCGGACGACCGTTTCACCAGCGGCCCGACCAGCCCGTACTCGTCCATGCCGAGCTCGATCTCGGCCACCAGCAGCTCCGCGATCTCCTCGGGCGCGTAGCGGTGCAGCCAGTGGGCGTCGCTGTAGTACGTGCTCTTGTGAAAGCCGGTCACCGCGATCACGTGCAGCCCGGTGCGCTCGGCCAGCGCCTTCATCAGCGACGGGCTACGGCCGAACCCCAGCGGCGTCATCTCCACCACCGCGGACAGCCCGAGCCGCCGGCCGGCGGCCACCTCGGCGACGGCCGCGTCCAGGGAGTCGAGCCGGTAGTCGGGTTCGTTGCGGACAGGCCAGTCACCGGTCATGAACAGGTGCTCATGCGCATAGGTGACGCCGATCTCCTCGACGTCCCCCAGCACGGTCCGAACCATCACAACAATGCCCCTTCCTCACGTAGCCGGGCGCGCAGCAGCTCCACGTCCACTGCCGCGGGCTCCACCCCCACCTGTACGGCCAGCGCCGCGGCCGTCCCGGCCGCCTGCCCCATCGCCATGCACTGCCCCATCGACCGGGCGGAGGCGTGGGCGTCGTGCGTGGCCGACAGGCACCGCCCGGCGACGATCAGCCCGTCGACGCCGGCGGGAAGCAGGCACCGGTACGGGATCCCGTAGGTCCCGAAGTCGTGCACGTACTCCCATCGGGTGCCCGATCCCGCGGCGTGGTCCTCGATGGGCGCGCCGCATCGGGCGATCGTGTCGGGGAAGTCCCTGCCGACTAACACATCCTCAGAAGTCAGGACGTATCGGCCGATGAGACGCCGGGATTCCCGCACGCCGATCCGCACCGACGTGCTCAGCAGCACCGCCGACTCGTATCCGGGCACCTTGGCCCGCAGGAAGCGGACGTACTCGCGTACCTGCGCACGTCCCTCGCGTTCTGCACGGGACAGCTCGAACGGGTCGGTCGGGTCGAGTCCGCTCACTCTGGTCAGGTTCGTGTGCACGATCCCGTCGTTGACGGTCCTGTGCACGGAGCCCTCCCGCCTGGGCAGGTCGGCGTCGGCCATGAGCGCGTGCAGCTCGGCCGTGCCGGTGGCCGACAGGTCCACCCCGCCGAGCCGGAACGTGGCCGTCATGGGCTGCGAATCCATGCTCGGGCGCTCCAGCGCGGCCCCGGCCCGCCAGGCCACCTCTCCGTCGCCGGTCGCGTCCACGACCACGCGGGCCTTGACCAGGAACCGGCCCGCCACGGTCTCCACCTCGACGCCGACGCCCGGCACATACGCGCACACCCGCGCGTGCAGCAGCACCTCGGCGTCCGAGGTGAGCTCGTCCCAGACGAGCTTGAGCTCCTCCGGCTCATACGTGACGCCGGTGCCCGCCCCGTAGGTGTTGGGTCGCTCGAAGGCGGCCCCGGCGGACAGGAGCCGCTCGCACACCTCCCAGCCGACGCCGCCGACGACCCGGCGCGAGACCGGGCCGGGGGCGTAGAAGCCGTAGAAGGTGTCGAGCACGGCCACGCCCGTGCCGCCGAGGAAGCCCGCGGGCTCCACCAGCAGGCACGACGCTCCGGACCGCGCCGCCGCGACGGCCGCCGCGCACCCCGCGCTGCCGCCGCCCGCGACGACCACGTCGCCTTCCCACGCAACGTTCATCGCAGATGCCACCCTCCGTCGACGGGAATGACCGCGCCCGTGGTCCGCCCCGACGACGGCGAGAGCAGCCACAACACGGCCTGCGCGACCTCCTCCGGCAGGCAGGGGCTCGCGCCGAGCGGCATCAGCGCGGGCATCCTGGCCCGGATGGAAGCCGACGATCGCGCACGAACGCTCATCGGTGTGGCCACGAGGCCGGCCGCGACCAGGTTGACCCGCACACCGCGCGGCGCGGCCTCGCGGGCGGCGGTTCTGATCAGCGGGATCAGCGCGCCCTTGGCCGAGGCGTAGGCCACCGTGCGGAAGTCGTCGTCGATCGACGTGCCGAGCGTGGAGCCGATCACCACGATCGACCCGCCGTCCTGCAGCGCGGGAATCGCCGCGCGCAGCAGCCGGAACACCGACTCGTGGTTGACCCGGTGCACCTCGTGCCAGGCCTCGTCGGTGCACTCGGCCACGCCGCCGTCGCCGAGCGACCTGCCGGACATGCCGACCGCGTGCACCACCCCGGCGATCCGCCCGTGCGCGGACGTGGCCTGGGCCAGCGCCTTCTCGATCCCGCCCGGCGCGGTGACGTCGATGCCGCCGGACAGGTCCACGCCGTGCACCGGCGTCCCGGACGCCTCGACCGCCGCCACGCAGGCGCGGCCGATGCCGCCGTCCGAGCCGGCCACCAGGACGGCGCTCATGCCTTCCTGAGCACGGCGCAGGCGCGGCGGGCGTGTTCGAGGTAGGCGGCCTCGAACAGCTCGTCGGAGCGGGAGCGGCCGACGAGCTTGGCGCTGGAGATGACCGGCGGCCTCCAGCCGCCCGCGACGAGCAGCTCGGCCGTGCGGACCTTGATCTCGTTGACGACGGAGACGGCGGCCAGCGTGCTGCCCGGGCCGACCGGCTCGGCCAGCCCCTCGACCTGGCACAGGGCGTCCCCGACCGGGGTGCACAGGTCGATCACGACGTCGGCGTGGTCGGCGAGCCTGGTGCCGCTGGGGTGTCCCGGCTCGACGGCCATGGTCTCGTTCATCGAGGTCACGGCCACCACGGACAGGCCCGCCTTGCGCAGGCCCATCGCCATCTCGATGGGCACGGCGTTGAGCCCGCTGACGCTGAACACGATGGCCGCGTCGCTCGGCCGCAGCTCGTAGTTGGCCAAGATGGCCTCGGCCAGCCCTTCGACGCGTTCGATGAACATGGCCTGCCGCATCCCGTTCGAGCCGGCCACCTGCGTGTAGAACGTCGTGGACAGCTCGACGATGGGGTGGAAGCCGGGATAGGAGCCGTAGCGGGGGAACATCTCCTCCACACCCATCCGCGAATGCCCGGTACCGAACGTGTGCACCACTCCTCCGCCGAGGATGGCGTCTGAGGTGATGCGGGCGGCCCCGGCGAGGGCGTCCTCCTGTGTCCGTTCGATCTCGCCGAGCAGCTCCATGGCGTGGCTTATCCACTTCATCCAGATCTCCTCCCGTAGAGTGCGGCGCCGATGGCCCCGGCCATCGGGCCGAGCACGGCGGGCAGCACCGTGATGTCGCCGGTCATCGGTCGTCTTCGTGCGAGTTCGGCGTCCAGGGCGAGGCGCATGAGGTCGAGCGCGCCGGACACGCCGCCGCCCACGACCGCCGAGCCGACGCCGAAGAACGCGGCCGCGTCCCCCAGCCCGACGCCGAGCGCCCAGCCGGCCCGCTCGAACGCCCGGGCCGCCCGCCCGTCACCCGCCCTGGCCGCCTCGGCGACCTGCGCCGCCGTGCCCGAGCCGAAGGCCCGCACGATGCCCGGCCCTGCGGCGAAGGTCTCCACGCAGCCCCTGTTGCCGCAGCAGCAGGCCGGCCCCCAGGGGTCGACCGTGACGTGCCCGATCTCGCCGAGGTTGTCGCGCGGCCCGACGAGCACGGCTCCGCGCAGCGCCACCGCCCCGCCCACGCCGGTGCCGAGCACCGCGAACAGCACGTCGGCCAGTCCTCGGGCCGCGCCCAGTTCCAGCTCGGCGAGCGCGAACGCGCGGGCGTCGTTGACGACGGCGACGGGGACCCCGGCCAGCGCGCGCAGCCGGGCGCCCACGGGGTAGCCGTCCCAGTCACCCGGAGGATTGGGGACGAACAGGGCGGTTCCGCTCTCGCGGTCCACGTGCCCGGGAAGCCCGATCCCGATGGAGCCGGCGTCCTCGGCCAGCGAGGCCACCAGTCGCACCGTCTCCTCCGGCCCCGGCGGCGTGGGGACGGTGCCGGAGCCGGCGACCGCGTCCCCGTCCACCACCACCCATTTCGTGTACGTGCCGCCGACGTCGATCCCGAGCAGGCGGGTCACGAACCGACCTCCAGCACCCGGGAGGCGAAGCGGGCGCCGCCGCGCGGGCGTCTGAAGGGCTCGACGCCGAGCAGCCGCAGGTAGGCCAGCAGCGGCTGGGAGTGGCTGTGCAGGTTCGCGACGGGGTAGGCCTGCATGGCGACGCCCACGTCGGCCAGGTCCCACGTGCGTCCTGGGCGGCCGGTCTCGGGGGCCAGGTAGGCGTCGGGGCCTGACAACGTGCCCTCCCAGATGTCCGGGTAGGCGGCCGTGTGCGCGGCCAGCGTCATCCGCCGCCACCAGTCCCAGGCCAGCTCGGGCAGGTGTTCCGCGGCGGCCCACACCAGCGTCATGTTGATCGCGTACCAGATCGTGCCGACCCCGCCGGGGCCGTAGCCGTCGCCCGGGGGCCAGCGCAGCCGGGCGCCCAAAGGGGACTCGGCCGCACAGGTGCGCTCGATCGTCCGCAACAGCTCCACGGCCCGCTCAGGCGGGGCGGCTCCGCACAGAACCGCCCAAGGCTGCACCTCCAGCCACAGGTCATCGTCGCCGACGACCGCTCCAGGCCCGTACGCGCGGCGGTACCAGCGGCCGTTCCACTCCCCCGCGACCAGTTCGCGCAGTTCCTCGCCCAGTTTGCGGGCCTCGGCGGCGGTCGCGGCGTCGCCGAGCCGCTCGGCCAGCCTCGCGTAGCGCGGCAGGACCCAGGCGGCCATGGCGGAGTTCAGGACGGACTCGCCCTCGGCGATCATCACCTCGCGGGGCACGCCGCTCTCGGAGACGGCCAGGTCGTTCCAGTCGGCGTTGAGTATGCGCAGGTGTCCGTGCTCGCCCCGTCCGATCACGTCGGCGAGGAATCGGAACTGTCTGCGCAGGTTCTCCTGCAGCGGCGTCTCGGGGGCCTCGTGAATCGGGTGGTACGGGACGTTCGCCCGGAAGGCGGCCTCGTCACCGGTCGCGCTCAGGTACTCGGCGGCCAGCCACAGGGCCCACAGGTTCTGGTCCGACGGACGGAACAGGTCGGTCCATGGTTTCTTGTCGGGTCCGAGCGCATAAGGCAGGTCGCCGTCGGGTCCGCCCCATGCGCACGTGTTGCGCAGCACCGACAGGGCCAGGTCGGGCTCGATGTAGACGAGCGGGAGCGCGTGCTGGAGAGGGTCGCGGGCGGCGCCGTTGAAGCCGTGCCTGAAGGAGTAGCAGGAGCCCTGGTCGAGCGTGTGGCCGCCGAGCACGCCGTCGGCGCAGGCCGCGCCGGTGAGCAGGGCGGCGTGCCAGGGGATCTCCCGCTCGGCCTCGGGCGCCTGGGCGGCGCAGGCACGCGGCAGCCGGGCGCGCAGGCCCTCCAGGCTTCGCTCGAACAGCGCGCCGAGGTCGGTCCCCTCGGGTAAGGGGTCGAGCAGGCCGCAGCGGAAGTCCAGCACCCGCTCACCACCCGCCCCCAGCTCAAAGGCCACCTCCACCCGAAGCGCCCCCGCCGCTGTCACCTCGTCGAACCGCGCGGAGGCCGCACCCATCGCCTGCGCGTGGCCGGACTCCACCTGGCTGAGGCGTACGGTGGGTTTGCCTGTCGCCTCCGCCCGGCCGGACCGCGTCCAGGGCGGGCCGATCAGTTCCAGCTCCAGCCCGGGATCCTCGGTGTCCACGGCGCCGGTGATGAGCTCGGCCCTGGCCGCTCTGGTCGCCCACTCCTCGGTGAGCGTCAGCCGTACCGGTGTGTCGAGCAGGTTGCGGACCCGGAGCCGGATGAGTACCCACGGCTGCTCGCCCTCAGGGCACAGGACCGTGCGTTCCAGTGCCACCCGCTCATCGGCAACCCGGACAATCGCATACGTGGGCCCAAAGACCCGCTCAGATCCCGAAATATCAGTGGAAAGCCCGCCGATCCGGGTCACCCCGGTGCCACGCGTCAGCCACGACAACCCCGTGTGCTCGTCGAACAGATCGCTCAGCCCGTAGTTGTCCGACACCAGCGTGATCCGCCGGTTGCCCATGTGCGCGACGTGCCGCCGCGTAGGCGGGTCCAGCACGGGATCCCACTCGGCGCGCGAATCCCGCTCCTGGTCCAGCGTGTACGCGAACGCGGGCAGCCCGTGCACCGTCGTCCATTCCCCATAGGCGCTCATTTCCGCATCCCTCCCAAGGTCAGCCCCGCGACAGGAACGTCAGCGTGGCGGGGGTTCCGAGCACGTCACCACGGATGCTCGACCTCCCGAGACGGGCGTTCACTGACCCATGAGGGCGTTCTTGGCGTCGTTGAGCTCCACGGAGAACACGGTGAGATCACCGCGCGCGTGGCGAATGGTGTATTCCAGGGCGATCCCGCTCTCGGTGCACGTGCTGCGGGCCGTGGCCAGCAGCGCGGCGGCCATGGGCACGCGCAGCAGTTCGGCGAGCCGGTAGTCGGCGTTGACCGCGCCGATCGTCTCCCTGCCGCTCGCGGGGGTGAGGCCGTACTTGGTGCGCAGCAGGTCGTACAGGGAGCCGGTGAGGTCCTCGTCCAGGATGCCGGGAACCAGCTCGACCGGCAGGTGGGCGCTCTCGACCATGCAGGGCACGCCGTCGAGCAGGCGCAGCAGCAGCCCGAAGACGACCTCATGGCCCTCCTGGACGCCGAGCGCGACGGCGACACCGGGCTCGGCCCGCTGGACATGGGCGCTGAGCAACTGCGTCGTGGGCTTCCTGCCCAGCCTGGCCATCGTCTCGGTGAACCCGACCGGCCGCGACCCCAGCTCCGGCACCACGGCCAGCGGCGCGGTGTAGGTGCCGCTCCCCTGCCTGGCGACCAGCAGCCCCTCCTGCACCAGGTCGCCGATCGCCCGCCGGGCCGTCGCCCTGCTCACTCCCGCGTAGGCCATCAGGTCCTTTTCCGCGGGAATCAGGGTGTTCGGCTCGCAGTCGCGGATGACCGCGCGCAGGCGCTCGCGCAACTGGTAGTAGAGCGGCACGGCGGCTGACGGGTCGAGCGACAACCTGCGTTCCCAGTCGGTCATACGTCTCCGCTCAGTTGTACGGACGACCGTATCTTTTCTGGTTCAACGAGAACGTGTCAACCATTCCGATCGTGGGCTTTTGAGCGCGGCGACCGGTTTCCCAGGGCGATCGGCTCTTGGGCGGGGTCAGCCGATCGCGTCGGAGAGGCGGCGGGCTTCGTCGGCCCAGCCGGTGAGGAACAGCATGGCGGCGCCGCGCTCGCGGAAGAGGCGGACGGCGTCCACGGCATCCTGGCCGCCGTACGCCCTGGGCCGGCGGTCGATGTGCCGCAGCAGCCACGGCACCAGCCAGTCGTACTTGACGGCCGAGGCGCAGACGGCGAGCCGAACCTGGCGCTCGTCTCCGCGCCAACCGGCCTCCCGCAGCCCGCGGACGTACCCGCCGAAAACGGCCGCGTCCAGGTCGGGCAGCCGGGCGGCGGGGACGTACAGGTCGAAGACGCTGTCCGGGATGTGGTTGCCGATGTCCTCACCCAGCGCCCCATCACCCACGAAAGCCCAGTCGAGCAGTACGCTCTCGCCGTCCGCGTCGATCGCGTTGCTGGGCCACAGATCGAGGTGGCACAGCGTGCGAGGCAGCGACTCCATGACGCTCAGCAGCCAGTCGCGGTCGCGATGCAGCCGCAGCAACTCGGCCCGCAGCCCGGGCGGGAAGTTCTCGCTGATCAGGGGGTGCCGCCAGGCGTCGTCGTCCTCCAGCGACTCGTACGGCACGCGCTTGGAGTCCACGTAGTCCCGCAGGAACGATCGGCTCGTCCAGCCCCGCTCCCCCCGCGCCGCGCCGCCCTGAGCCAGGCCGAGCTGGTAGCCGAGCAGCCCGTGCCGGTCGAGCTCCCAGGAGGTGGCCGGTCGCCCGGCCACGTCCTCGATCCACAGCGCCAGGTCGCCGTCCGCCCGTTCGACCAGCTCCAGCAGCCGGGGCGCGCGCACGCCGCTGCCCGACCACCGCGCGGGCAGGTCGTCGGCGTAGACGTCGGCTTCTCTGCGCCAGTAGTTCCAGTGCCGGGGGTCGGTGGAGGGCTCCCATCCCTCGTGCCCGTTCTTCCGCTTGGTGAGCACTTTGAGGACAGCCGAGCGGTCCTGCGTGCGAACCCGCCAGATGCCCGCGGTCACACCGTTGAGCGCGTTGTGTGTCAGGGGCTCCGTCATGACCGCCGGGCCGCCGAGCACCTGGATGATCTCTTCCTCCATGCCCTGACCATAGCCAGCTCGGGCACCAGGCCGCTCCGCCCTCCGAGAACCGTCAACGCGGCCAAAGGGAGGCCCCTGTCCGCCGATCAGGGAACGGACAGGGGCCTGGAGAAGCGTCAGGCGGCGCCGAACAGCTTCCGCATGATGGTCAGAACCTCTTCCCTGCTGTCCAGGGTGATGGGGACTTCCTGGTTGCGGAGCTCGTACACCGCGCCGTAGGAGTGCTGCACCACCGGCGTGAAAGCCAGGGACCTGATCACGTTGCCGACTCCCCCGGTGTAATGATCGGCGTCGTTGTTCGTGCAGTCGGTGTAGGCGCGGGCGGCCCGGTCGATCCGGGTGGACAGGAGTCCGCCGTCCTCTCCCAGGACGGCGTTCTTGAGCCCGGTGATCTCCATGTCCAGGACCTTCCCGCCGTCGCGACCCCGCTTCTGCGTCTGGGCCAGGGCCTGCGCCGGTCCCAGCGCGCCTGAATCCGGGACCATCGTTTCCTGGGTGCGGGCGACGTCGAGGGCGGTGAAGTCGCAGCTGTTCCAGACCAGTTGGGCCATGGCCGCGGCGGCGTTGGTGAGGTTCGTCCGCAGGGCGGTGAAGTACACGTTGTCGATGGGGCGTTTGGCAAGGGCCATGACGTATTCGCGACGTCGTGATTTGGGGAAGAAGCGCTGCATGTTCTTGTCGGCGGTCTGGCCGAAGGTGGCCGCGTAACGCCGCATCGTCGTCGCCATCGCATCGTTGACGATCATGAGCATGATGAGGCCGACGGTCTCCTTGGAAAGGATCACGCCCGGGACGCCGGCGATGGGGGTGGCGAGCTTGATCAGTTCCTGCAGCAGGTTCTCCGCGTTGGCAGTGGCGGACTGCCCGACGATCTGCGTGTACCTGGCCTTCTGCATGACGCCCATCGTGTCGGCCACGAAATCGACGTCGTCGCCCGTTTCAACCTTCTTTCCCGGCAGGTATTTGGACGCGTTCAGCAGGCAGATCCGGCGGATGGTGTCGACTTTCGAGTACTGTACGGTGATTTGCGCCGCGCCATTGGCGTCGCCGCTGGGCGCGTAAACGAAAAGGCCGGTTGGGCCGGGCGGATATATGTCGTGATCCGCACCGGGGGCGAGGACGATGTAGTCGTTCGGGTGGTTCGCCCGCACCGTCGCGATGGCGTTGCGCAGTTGCTGGCGCAGGGCGACGACGCTGGCGACGTCGTCGCGCATGTTCGCCATCATCGTCTCGACGGTCAGGCCGTTGACCCGGTGCCCCTCGACGATCCATTCCGAGGTGATGGTGTCGTTGGTGAGCCGGACCCGTCCGGCCTGCAGAACCTCGTGGTCGGTGCTGCGCTGCGCGCCCAGCCAGCCGACGTTCGCGGGGTTGACGGCATAGACGCCGATCGTCTGCCCGCCGACCGGGATCGTCGCGACCGGCGCGACCGCGGCGCCTGGATTGACGTTTCCGGGAAAGGACAGCAGTGTGGTCTGGATGGAATCCTCGGTGAACTCGAGGCCGCCGTAAACGCTCAATTTCCCCACCCCTCCGTGCTGTGTCCGCCGATGCGGATCAAATGTCGCGCGCACCCGGGCGCAGGAGGCCCCGGGAGGGCTGAAACCGCGCGAATTGCCGCCTTATGGTACTCCCGGATTTCGACCTTGCCCAGGGTCCAATTTCCCACCACAATTCACAATTCTGACATTTCCTCGCCAAACGGTAATTTCTCGTCATCCCCAGCCGAAACAGACGAATGTGGCGGCGGGCTCCGCCGCGGACGCCGCCGCCGGCGCGTTCGGCCGGGCTCGCCCTCCCCGGCGCAGACGCCGATCCGGATCGCCTGGGAGCACCACCGCCCGCATCTGTCAACGGCGGGATGGCTTCGTGAAGATTTGAAGCATTTTCGAAGCGTGTGGTGCTGTTGCTAGCGTGACCCGGCCAGGGAGCACGAAGGAGTGGGACGTATGGCGCAGTGGTCGGGGGGACCGAACGATCAGCACAGGCACGGGGGGCCGCCGGGGCCGCCACCTCCACCGCCGCCCCACGGCTATCCGCCCCCGCCGCCACCACCTCACGGCTATCCACCGCCGCCCCATGGCTATCCGCCCCCGCGCCCGCCCAAGCGGAGCCGGGGCGGGGTGGTCGCGCTCGTGGTGGTGCTGTCGCTCGTGGTGGTGGCCGCACTCGGCGGCGGCGGGTGGTTCCTGTGGCAGCGGACCACCGGCGGGGCCACCGCGCAGGCGGGCGACCCGAGCACCCTGGAGGTGCTGGGCAAGGGCACGCTGAACGAGAGCGACGTCCGCGGGGTGGACGCCACGGCGCTGTTCTACGCCAGCTTCAAGAAGCTCGTCACGCAGCCTGTCCTGCACACCACGCAGGAGTCGTACACCGAGAAGGACGAGTACGACAACAACGAGCCCGGCTACCGCTGGGAGAGCGCGTTCGACTACAAGGCCAAGGAGTGGCAGATGTTGTGGGGCTCGGCCGACGCCGGCAGCCCGCTCATGCTCTGCCTGAAGGGCGGCTCCCACAACTACAGCTCCTCGGTGAAGCGGTGGTACGACCCGCGCCCCACAGACTCCTTCTGCCAGGAGAAACGCGCCTGGCGCTTCGTCAGCGACGGCCTGACCGCCGGCGGCCTGACCGAGGCCCAGGCCGACACGTGGGTGAAGGATCTGCAGAGCGAGCAGAAGGGATTCGTCAACCCGGGCGAGGCCCGGCTGACCGAGGTCAAGGGCAAGCAGTACCTGCGGCTGGTCGTGGACTACAAGGCGGTCAAGCAGAGCGACGGGATCTACTACGGCGGGCAGATGCTCATGTGGTCGTTCAAGAAGACCGGGCTGGACCCGGAGTCGCATCCCTACTTTTACAACGGCGGGCTGGGCACCGGCTACCACGTCGTCTACTACATCGACCCGCGTTCGATGCTGCCCGCCTACACCGAGGTCGAGCAGACCCCGCCGCTCGACCGTAACGGCAAGCCGCGCGAGCCCGACTTCTACAAGGTGCGCGTGGAGTACCACTGGCCGGGCAAGATGCCCGGCATGAAGCCGTCGGGCAAGCCCACGTGGCCGAAGCTCACCTGGCCGCGCGACAAGGCCTGACGCACGAGGCGAGATCTTGCAGCGCCCATGGCAAGAACGGTGAAGAACCGGCTGTCGCGGCGAATCACCCGATCTTCCATTTAAAACGTGTCAAGCTCAAGATTTTGCCGCGTCCCTGAGCCTTGACGAAACCTCACGGTCAACTTACCGTCCGGGTTCAGTAAAACGTTTTTGCCGAGAGGTCAAGGACATGAGATCTGGAGCCCGCAGGTGAGCGAACCGGCCCCGGTGCTGGCGCTCGTCGAGGTGAGCAAGACCTTCGGAGCGGTACGCGCGCTCGACGGCGTGAGCCTCGAACTGCGCGCCGGCGAGGTGCACGCCCTGGCCGGGGAGAACGGGGCGGGCAAGTCCACCCTGGTCAAGACGTTCGCCGGAGTGCACCGCCCCGACTCAGGGCAGATCCTGCTGAACGGCCGCCCCGTCGTCTTCCACGGCCCGGCCGACGCCCAGCACGCCGGCATCGCGGTCATCTACCAGGAGCCGACGCTCTTCCCCGACCTGTCGGTGGCCGAGAACATCTTCATGGGCCGCCAGCCGCGCGCCGGGCTCGGCCGGATCGACAGGAAGGCCATGCACGCCCGTACCGCGGAGCTGTTCGCCCGGCTGGGCGTCAGCCTCGATCCTCGGCGGCCCGCGCGCGGCCTGTCCATCGCCGACCAGCAGGTCGTGGAGATCGCCAAGGCGATCTCGCGGGACGCCAAGGTGCTGATCATGGACGAGCCCACCGCGGCGCTCACCGCGCAGGAGACGGCCCGGCTGTTCTCGGTGGTCAGGGCGCTGCGGGAGCACGGGTGCGCGCTGCTGTTCATCTCGCACCGGCTGGAGGAGATCTTCGAGCTCTGCCAGACGGTCACGACGCTGCGCGACGGACGCCGCGTGGCCTGCGAGCCCGTGGCCGGGCTGACGGCCGACGACCTGGTCACCCGGATGGTCGGGCGGGAGCTGGACGACCTCTACCCCAAGCAGGAGGTCACGCCGGGCGAGGTCGTGCTGAAGGTGTCCAGGCTCACCCGCGAGGGCGCGTTCACCGACATCTCCTTCGAGGTGCGGCGCGGGGAGATCGTCGCCCTGGCCGGCCTGGTCGGCGCGGGCCGGACCGAGGTCGCACGGGCGATCTTCGGCGTCGACCGGCCCGACGCCGGGACCGTCGAGGTGAGCGGGCGGCCGCTGCGCCCCGCGAGCCCCATGGCGGCGATGGCCGCCGGGCTGGCGCTCGTCCCCGAGGACCGCCGCCAGCAGGGGCTGATCATGGAGATGTCGATCGAGCGGAACCTCGGCCTGACGCGCCTGCGGGCGCTGCGGCGCGGGCCGTTCATCTCGCGGGCGCTCGAACGCGCCAACGCCGCCGACTGGGCCGTGCGCTTCCAGCTCAAGTACGGCAGGACCGGCGATCCTGCCGGCGTCCTGTCCGGCGGGAACCAGCAGAAGGTCGTGCTGGCCAAGTGGCTCTCCACCGGCCCCACGGTGCTGATCGTGGACGAGCCGACCCGGGGCATCGACGTCGCCACCAAGGCCGAGGTGCACCGGCTGCTGTCGGAGCTGGCCGCGCAGGGCCTGGCCGTGCTCATGATCTCCTCCGACCTGCCCGAGGTGCTGGCCATGGCCGACCGGATCCTGGTCATGCACGAGGGCCGGCTGGCCGCCGAACTGCCCAGGAGCCAGGCCGGCGAGGAGTCGGTGATGAGCGCCGCCACCGGGCAGCGGAAGGACACCGTATGACCGAGCTTGTCGAGGTCATCAATGAGCAAGGAATCATGAGGCCGACGAAGGAGGCCGCATAATGGTGGCCACCACGTCGACGGCGCCGACTCGGCCAGGGGGTGGACGGAGCCTGCTCGATCTGGTGCTGCGCGCCAGGGAGCTGAGCATCCTCGGCGCGCTCGTCGTCCTCGTGGCGGCCACCGCGATCGCCAACCCGCGCTTCCTGTCGGCCCAGGGCATCGAGGACATCTTCCTCAACGCCTCCATCCTGGCGCTGCTCGCGATCGGCCAGACGCTCGTGGTCATCACCCGCAACATCGACCTGTCGGTCGGCTCGGTGGTGGGCCTGGTCGCGTTCGTCACCGGCAAGTACGTCTCGGAGGCCGGGCACGGCCTGCTCGCCGCCGTGCTGCTCGGCCTGGCCATCGGCGCGGTGTGCGGGCTGGTGAACGGCCTGCTGGTCAGCCTGTGCGGGGTGCCCGCCCTGGTCGTCACCCTCGGCACGCTCTACGTGATCCAGGGCCTGGACCACTATCTCGCGCACGGTCAGCAGATCAACGCCGCCGACGTCCCCCAGCCCCTGCTCGATCTCGGCAGCGGGAACGTCCTGGGCGTCCCGTACCTGCCGCTGATCGCGGTGCTGGTGATGCTGGCCGTCGGCTACTACCTGCGCTCCTACCCGTCCGGCAGGGAGTTCTACGCGATCGGGTCCAACCCGGAGGCGGCCCGCCTGGCGGGCGTGCCCATCCGGCGGCGGGTGCTGACGGCGTACGTGATGAGCGGGTTGCTCGCCGGCGTCGCCGGGGTGTTGTGGCTGGCCCGCTTCGGCACCGTGATCGCCGACAACGCGCACGGCTGGGAGTTGAAGGTGGTCAGCGCCGTCGTCGTGGGCGGCGTGGCCATCGTCGGCGGCGTCGGGACGGTGTACGGGGCCGCGCTCGGCGCGCTGCTGCTGACCACGATCGGCAGCGTGCTGGTCGTCCTGAAGGTGAACGCCTTCTGGCAGGACGCGCTCATCGGCTTCCTGCTGCTGCTGGCGATCAGCGTGGACCGGCTGCTCGCCGTCCGGATGACCAGGGCCCTGCGCAGGAGGAACGCCCGCCATGCCTGGTAACCTCGGCCGTTTCCTGCGGTGGGACGTCGTCGTCACCGCCCTGCTCGTCGTCGTCTTCTTCGGCGGCCTCGGCGCCGACCCGAACTTCGGCAACGCCGACAACCTCGCCTTCGCCCTGGGCGACCTGGGCGAGATCGCGCTGATCGCGCTGCCGATGACGTTGCTGGTCGTGTGCGGCCAGGTCGACCTGTCGGTCGCCTCGGTGCTCGGGCTGGCCAGTGCGCTCACCGGGTACCTGTGGGACGCCGGGGTGCCGTTCGAGACGATCATCCCGCTCGTGCTGGTGGTGGGCGTGGTGTGCGGGCTGGTCAACGGGCTGCTGGTGACCCGGCTCGGGCTGCCGTCGCTGGCCGTCACCATCGGGACGCTGACCCTCTACCGAGGCCTGGCCTACGTCGTGCTCGGCACCGAGGCCGTCTCGGAGTTCCCGCCGCAGTACACCGCGCTCACCGGCAACGTGCCGGGGCTGCCGGTCCCTTACCAGGTCGCGCTGTTCGCGGTGCTGGCGGTGGCGACGGCGCTGCTGCTGCACGCCACCGGGTTCGGGCGGTCGCTGTTCGCGATCGGCAGTTCGGAGGACACCGCGTTCTTCGCCGGGATCGGCGTCAAGCGGATCAAGCTGCTGCTGTTCACGGTGTCGGGGCTGGTGGCCGCGTTCGCCGGGATCGTCTTCACGCTGCGTTACGGCAGTGCCCGCGCCGACAACGGCGCCGGGCTGGAGCTCACCGTGATCGCCGCGGTGCTGCTCGGCGGCGTGGACTTCGACGGCGGCAAGGGCACACTCGGCGGGGTGATCGCCGGTGTGCTGCTCATCGGGGTGCTGCGCAACCTGCTCATGCTGAACGACGTCACCACCGAGATCCAGGCCATCGTCACCGGCCTGCTGCTGATCATCTCGGTGCTCACCCCGCGGTTGATCACACTGGCCCGCAGGCCCCCCGTTGAAAGGTTCCTCCAGTGACTCTCTCGGTGAGATCCCGGCCCTCGGCGCTCGCGATGGTGAGCGCCCTGGTCCTGAGCCTGGCCGCGTGCGGCGGCACCACCAAGGAGTCGGTGCGGACGCAGGCCCCCGCACCGGCCGCCTCCGGCGCTGCCTCCGCCTCGGCGAACCCCGACGCGCCGATCAAGGAAGGGCTGAAACTGGCCTTCCTGCCCAAACAGATCAACAACCCGTACGAGACGATCGTCGACGAGGCCGGCATCGAGGCGGCCAAGGAGTTCAAGGCCGAGGCCAAGGAGGTCGGCCCCTCCGACGCGTCGGCGTCCTCACAGGTCTCCTACATCAACACCCTCGCCCAGCAGGGCCAGGACGCCATCCTCATCGCCGCCAACGACCCGAACGCCGTGTGCGGCCCGCTGCGGCAGGCCCGCTCCAAAGGCATCAAGGTCGTCGCGTACGACTCCGACACCAGCAAGGACTGCCGGGACATCTTCATCAACCAGGCCAGCTCCGAGGACGTCGGCCGCAGCCAGGTGCGACTGCTGTCGGAGCTGATCGGCGGCGAGGGCGAGATCGCGATCCTGTCGGCCACGGCCAACGCCACGAACCAGAACACCTGGATCGAGTTCATGCAGGACGAGCTGAAGAAGCCGGAACACGCCAAGATGAAGCTGGTCAAGATCGCCTACGGGGACGACGACGACCAGAAGTCCTTCCAGCAGACGCAGGGGCTGCTGCAGGCCTACCCGAACCTGAAGGGCATCATCTCGCCGACCACCGTGGGGGTCTCGGCGGCGGCTCGCTACATCTCCGGCTCCAAGTACAAGGGGAAGGTGACGCTGACCGGGCTCGGGACGCCGAACCAGATGCGCAAGTTCGTCAAGGACGGGACCGTGAGCAAGTTCGCCCTGTGGAATCCGAAGGATCTGGGATACCTGGCGTCCTATGCGGCGGCGGCGCTGGTGTCGGGGCAGATCAGCGGCGGCGAAGGGGAGAAGTTCACGGCCGGGAAGCTCGGCGAGCGGACCATCGGGGCGGGCGGGGAGATCATCCTGGGGCCGCCGTTCACGTTCGACAAGTCCAACATCGACGAGTACGACTTCTGACCGCGCTCCCCTACCGGTCGAACAGCCGGGCGGGGACGGCCTCGGCGAGGGCTTTGTACCCGGCCGGGCTCAGATGCAGGTGGTCACCGATGTCGAACCGCGGCAGGAGCCGCCCCGGTTCGGCCGGGTCGCGTACGGCCCGGTCGAAGTCGATCACGGCGTCGAACCCGCCGCCGGTGCGGATCCAGTCGTTGACCGCCTGCCGCGCCGCCTCCCGATGCCCCTCGTCGTAGGGATCGTTGCCGCCGAAGGGGGTGAGCGTGGCCCCGTACACGAGCAGGTCGTGAGCCTGGGCCCGGACGATGATCTGCTCGTAGGCGGCGATGAGGTCGTCGGCGGCCTGCTTCTGGGCGGCCTGGCCCGGTTCGGCCGTGCCGAGGTCGTTGACGCCCTCGAACACGATCAGCCACCGCAGGCCGCTCAGCGCGAGGATGTCGCGGTCGAACCGGGCCAGGGCGCTCGGGCCGAGTCCGTCGGAGAGCACCCGGTTGCCGCCCGCGGCCTGGTTGGCGACGGCGATGCCCGTGCTGTGCAGGCGGTCGAAGAGCTGGTCGGGCCAGCGGTCGTTGCGGTTGGTGGTGGACCCGCGCCCGTCGGTGAGCGAGTCGCCCAGCAGCGCCAGCGCGGACGTGGTGTAGGGGGCGGGCGGCAGGTCGGCGGGCTCGGCCCGCTGCGGCATCGCGGTCCACGTGGCGACCCAGGCCCCCGAACCTTCTCGGCTCACTGTCACGATTCCCTCCACATCAGTGGAGGGTGATCCTAAGTGATTCTCCGCCCTCGGACGTGCGCGGTCTTCAGCGCGATCCCTCGGCGAGATCGTACGAGTGGACCTGCCTGGACGACGCCAGACCGTCCGCCAGCGGGAGCCGGAACACGAAGCGGGCCCCGCCGCTGGCGGATTTGCCCACCTCGATCGTGCCGTGATGGGCTCTGGCGATCTCATGGGTGATCGCCAGGCCGAGCCCCGTGCCGTCGAGGTCACGCTTGCGGGAGGCGTCAAGCCGGACGAACCGCTCGAAGATCCGTTCGCGGTCGGCCTCGGCGATCCCTTCGCCATCGTCGGAGACGATCAGCTCGACGCCGCTTCCGTTGCGGCGTACCTCGACCTCGACCTCGCGCGTCGCGTGCCGCTGGGCGTTGTCCAGCAGGTTGGTGAGCACGCGGACGAGGTCGTTGCGGATGCCCATGACCATCGCCCCGGGCTCGAGCCGCAACTCGTTGCTGAGCCGGTCCGGCCGGCGGCGGATCTCCGAGGCCACCAACTCCGCCAGGTCGACCAACTCCGGCTTCCTGGCGCCGTTGTGCCTGCTCTCGTTCCCCGCCGCCTCGATCCGTGACAGCAGGAGCAGGTCGGTGACGATCGCCTCCAGCCGCTGGACGTCGGACAACGCCTGATCGATCAGTTCCTCCACGCACGTCTGGCGTGGGTTCAGCCGCGCCTCCTCCAAGCGGACACGCAGACCGGCGATGGGGTTGCGGAGTTCGTGTGAGACGTCGGAGGCGAACCGGCGCTGCCGCTGGAGCGACTGTTCCAGCCGCCCCATACAGCGAGTGACAGATCGGGTGAGCCGGGTGACCTCGTCCTCGCCGGGAAACGTCAGGAGTTCGTCGTGCACGGGCCAACGGTGTTCGTGGCCGTTCGCGGTTCCCGGGGTGCCGAGAGCGTCGACGTACTGGCGCAACTTCGTCAGGCGATCCATTGTGGGGCATCCTCACTTCGCCCAGCTCCGCCGGTACCGGATCCGGGCACATGATCCTGAGATTGATTCTCATCGATGCCCCGCCGCCGCACATCACACATCCGTGCAGGTCGGCGGTAAGAATTCGCCCCGAATTCGCACTCTGGCCCCTGGAGTCACATGAGGTTACTCCTCGGTGCCGCCCGTATCCAGCAGGTCACAGGCGACGTTGAGCAACAGGCTCACATCGGCCGGTTTGTGCACGTACTCGTTGGCACCGGCGGCGAGCGCCTTCTCCCGCTCCCCGGCGATGACCTTGGCGGTCAGCGCGATGATCGGGAGATCGGCGTGACGGGGATCGCTGCGGATCGCCCTCATGGCCTCGTAGCCATCCATCACGGGCATCATGATGTCCATCAGGACGAGCGACACCTTCGGGTGGCGTGCGAGCGCCTCAAGGCCCTCCTCGCCGTTCGCGGCGTGTATCACCGACATCCCCGCCCGTCCGAGGACGTGGGTGAGCGCCGTGACCAGGCGGGCGTCGTCATCGACGATGAGGACCTGGGCGCCCGGCAACACCTCCGCCGCACGATCAGTTTTGGGCTCACCTGTTCGATACGGTCGGGTCCTGCGGTCGGCGGGCCCGCGGTGGACGGTCAGGTCGGCCACCTGGCCGTCGGTCGCGGCGGCGACGGGCGGCGGCTCCGCAGGCACCGGTTCCGCCTGCGCGGGTGCGGCTGTCGCCGCCTCCACATGGTCCGGGGGCAGTTCCCCCCGATCCTCCGGGAGTGGGCGGACCACAGGCACGTAGAGCGTGAACCTGCTGCCACGGCCCAGCCCGCTCTCGGCCACGATCTTGCCGCCGAGCAGGCCGGCGAGCTCGCGGCTGATGGACAGGCCGAGACCGGTGCCGCTGGTGTGGCCGCCGGGCCCGTGCACCTGCTCGAACGCCTCGAAGATCGTGGTGAGCTTCTCATGCGGGATGCCGATGCCGGTGTCCTCGACCGTGAAGGCGATCACGTCCTCGGCCGAGCTCAGAGACTCGTCGTCGATGTCGGCCGCCCGCTCCACGCGCAGCTTGACGTGGCCCTCGGAAGTGAACTTGAACGCGTTGGACAGCAGGTTGCGCAGGATCTGCTGGAGCCGCTGCCCGTCGGAGTAGAGGTCGTGCGGCGCTTCCTCGGACACCTCGATGTCGAAGGCGAGGCCGTGGTCGGTGGCGATGGGCCGGAAGGTGGTGTTCACGTAGTCGAGCAGCGTGGCCAGCGGCAGGTACTTCGGCCGGATGTCCATCCGGCCGGCCTCGACCTTCGACAGGTCGAGAATGTCGTTGATCAGCTGCAGCAGATCGGAGCCCGACCAGTAGATGTTGTGCGCGAACTGCTCCTCTTCCGGGGACAGGTGGCCCTCGGCGTTGTCGGTCAGCAGCCGGGCGTAGATGAGCAGTGAGCTCAGCGGGGAGCGCAGCTCGTGCGACATGTTCGCGAGGAATTCCGATTTGTATTGCGAGGCGGACGACAACAGCGCCGCCTTCTCCCCAAGCTGCTCGTTGGAGCGCTGCAGCTCGGCTTGCTGCGCCTGCAGCTCCACGGAGCGTTCCTGAAGCTGGGTCGTCAGCCGCTGCGACTCGCTGAGCAGCGCCTCCGTACGCGAGTTGGCGATGATGGTGTTGATCGCGACACCGATGGTGTCGACGAACTGGTCGAAGAAGGCCAGGTGCACGTCGGAGAAGCGGCTGAACGAGGCCAGCTCGATGACGCCGAGCACCTTGTCCTCGAAGGGGATCGGGATGATGACGACGCTCGTCGGCGTGCCCTCCCCGAGGCCCGAGCGGATCTTGATGTAGTCGGACGGGGCGTCCGCCACGAGGATGCGCTTCTTCTCCTGGACGGCCTGCTGCACGAGGCCATGGCCGGGCATTCCCGTGGTGTCCACGGTCCGGCCCTGCGAACCGTAGCCGGCGATGTAGGCGAGCCCCCTCCCGGGCCCGCCCTCACTGTCGGTGTCAGCCAGGAAGAACGCGCCGTACTGTGCGTTGACCAGCGGGGTGAGCTCGCGCAGCACCAGGTCGGCGACCTCCGTGAGGTCACGGTGCCCCTGCATCAGCCCGGCCAGGCGGGTGAGGTTGGACTCCAGCCAGTCCTTGGCCCGGGTGGTCTCCCGGAGGTTGGAGACCATCTGGTTGATGTTGTCCTTCAGCTCGGAGACCTCACCGCGGGTCTCAACGGCAATGACTCGGGACATGTCACCCTGCGTGACGGCGGAGGTCACCTCGGCGATGGCGCGGACCTGCGTGGTGAGGTTGAGCGCGAGCTCGTTGACGTTGTCCGTCAGGTCCTTCCACACACCCGACACCCCACGCACCTGCGCCTGACCACCCAGGTTGCCCTCGGTGCCGACCTCGCGGGCCACCCTCGTCACCTCGGACGAGAACGACGACAACGTGTCCACCATCGTGTTGATCGTCGACTTCAACTCCAGAATCTCACCACGCGCGTCGACATCGATCTTCTTCCCCAGATCACCCTGCGCCACCGCGGTCGCGACCTGAGCGATGTTCCGCACCTGCGAGGTCAGATTGTCCGCCATGAAGTTGACGTTGTCCGTCAGGTCCTTCCACACACCCGACACCCCGCGCACACGCGCACGCCCGCCGAGCCGCCCGTCCGTACCGACCTCACGAGCCACCCGCGTCACCTCATCCGCGAACGCCGACAACTGGTCGACCATCGTGTTGACCGTGTTCTTCAACTGCAGAATCTCACCCTGAGCATCCACAGTGATCTGCTTCGACAAATCACCGTTCGCGACCGACGTCGTCACCTCGGCGATATTGCGCACCTGCGTGGTGAGGTTGAGCGCGAGCTCGTTGACGTTGTCCGTCAGGTCCTTCCACACACCCGACACCCCACGCACCTGCGCCTGACCACCCAGGTTGCCCTCGGTGCCGACCTCGCGGGCCACCCTCGTCACCTCGGACGAGAACGACGACAACGTGTCCACCATCGTGTTGATCGTCGACTTCAACTCCAGAATCTCACCACGCGCGTCGACATCGATCTTCTTCCCCAGATCACCCTGCGCCACCGCGGTCGCGACCTGAGCGATGTTCCGCACCTGCGAGGTCAGGTTGTCCGCCATGAAGTTGACGTTCTCGGTCAGGTCCTTCCACACACCCGACACCCCGCGCACGTGCGCACGCCCGCCGAGCCGCCCGTCCGTACCGACCTCACGAGCCACCCGCGTCACCTCATCCGCGAACGCCGACAACTGATCGACCATCGTGTTGACCGTGTTCTTCAACTGCAGAATCTCACCCTGAGCATCCACAGTGATCTGCTTCGACAAATCACCGTTCGCGACCGACGTCGTCACCTCGGCGATATTGCGCACCTGCGTGGTGAGGTTGAGGGCCATGAAGTTAACGTTGTCGGTGAGGTCCTTCCACACCCCGGACACTCCGCGCACCTGCGCCTGACCGCCCAGTTGTCCCTCGGTGCCGACCTCGCGGGCCACCCGGGTCACCTCGTCGGCGAACGCGGAAAGCTGATCGACCATCGTGTTGACGGTGAGCTTCAGCTCCAGCAGCTCACCCGTCGCCTCGACGGTCACCGACCGCGTCAGATCGCCGCGCGCGACCGCGGTCGTCACCACGGCGATGTCCCGCACCTGGGCGGTGAGCCTGCCGGCCATCGTGTTGACGGCATCCGTCACGTCCCGCCAGCTGCCGGACAGCTCGTTGACCTCGGCGCGACCGCCGAGACGTCCTTCCGCGCCGACCTCGCGGGCCACCCGGGTGACCTCACCCGTGAACAGTGAGAGCTGGTCGACCATCTGGTTGACCGTCTCCCCGAGCCGGCGCAGGCTGCCACACAGCGGCCGGCTGTCGTCGTGCAGGTCGACCCGCTGGGTGAGGTCGCCTCCCGCGACCGCCTCCAGGACGCGCGTCGCGTTCGCGGTCGGTACGACCAGCACGTCGACCAGGGAGTTCGCCGTGCCCACGGTGGCCGCCCAGGCGCCCTGGCCGGGGCTGGCCGACAGCCGCTCGTCGAGCCGGCCGTGACGCACGACCTCGCGGCGGACCCGGCTCAGCTCGTCCACGAAGTGCAGATTGCGGTCGGCGATCTGGTTGAAGACGGCGGCGAGCTCGGCGGGCATGCCGTCCTGGTCGATCGGCAGCCGGACCCGGAAGTCCCCGTCCCGCAGGGCCTCCATCGCGGCCAGCAGCGGGCGCAGCTCGACCGAACGAATCGCCTGGGGAGGAGCGGTGGAACTCTGGACACCCATCGACGTAGTCCCCCTTCATCGGTGTCCGTTCATTCAAGTTATCCACGCTATATCTACATCCACACCTTTTGCCATTCTTTGATAATATTTTGGATTTAAATGACGTTTATCAATTCACATCACCCCATTATGGCTCACTGGAAAACCTGGCATATCCCACATTCGTGTAGTGTGCGGTGTTTC
Organism: Nonomuraea purpurea; assembly: GCF_042650645.1. Taxonomy (NCBI): domain Bacteria; kingdom Bacillati; phylum Actinomycetota; class Actinomycetes; order Streptosporangiales; family Streptosporangiaceae; genus Nonomuraea; species Nonomuraea purpurea. Next base: position 315,787 of record NZ_JBHSBI010000007.1, on the reverse strand, counting down.
ATGAGATCAACGTTGCCGGCGGGCCGAACCCGGGAATGTTGCGCGCGGTGTGAGCCTGTTGTGTGATGGACCTATGGGGGTGAACCAGGGGGATAACCGCCCATATACGGTCGGTGCGGACACCGAGGCGCCGTTGTCCCAGCCTGGCTGGCGTGGCCGAGCTCGCGAATGGCGCCCCGTCGCCGCTCTCCTGCGGGCCATCGAGACAGGCCAGGGCGGCGTCGTGCTGGTCGAGGGCTGCTCGGGCATGGGCAAGACCCTCCTGCTCCGCAAGGCCACCGAAGCCGCCCTGCGAACCGAGATCGCGGTCGCCCACGGCGCGGCCGACGAACTCGGACGTCTGGCACCCCTGGCCCCGCTGGTGACGGCGCTCGACGAGCCGGCCCTCATGTCACCGGACCCCACGACGGGGTCGGCGGCCGATCTACGGCTGGCGCTGGTCGAACGGCTGCGCGCCCTCCTGGAGGAGCGGGTCGGGCGAGGGCCGATCCTGATCACCCTGGACGACCTGCACTGGGCCGATCCGACCACCCAACTGGTGCTCCGATCACTGCTGCCGGAGCTCACCTCGTATCCGCTCGGGTGGATTCTGGCCCGTACCAGCGCGATCGGCGACCCTGGCGTGGAAAGGCTGTTCGAACTGCTGGAGCGGGAGGGCGCCGACCGGATCATCCTCGGGCCGCTGGACGACCTGGCGGTGGCCGAGATCGCCTTCGACACCCTGGGCGCGGCACCTGGGCCGGACATCCTGGAGATGGCGGCAGAGGCGAAAGGAAATCCGTTCCTGCTCGTCGAGATGCTGAGAACGTGCAAGCTCGAGGGCATGGTCAAGGTCGCCGGGGGCAGCGCGCGGCTGACCTCGCCGGCATCCGTTCAGGTGGGCGCGCGAAGCCCCCTGGTCGGCCTGTCCGCGCCGACCAGACGGCTGATCCAGGTGGCCGGGATCCTGGGCCGCTCGTTCTCCGTCGACGATCTGGCCGAGCTGATCGGCGAACCGGTCGACGCACTGCTGCCGGGACTGGCCGAGGCGGTCCGCGCGGGTATCGTCGTGCCCGCCGTGGACCGCCTGACGTTCCGGCACGACCTGCTGTGGCGGGTCGTCACGGACATGATCTCCGAGCCTGTGCGCACGGCACTACAGCGACAGGCCGGATGCATGCTGATGCGACGCGGCGCGGTCGTGCCCGCCGCCGCGCACTTCATGCGCTGCGCCAGGATCGGCGACACCCGGGCACTCGACGGGCTGGACCGAGCCGCACAGGCGGTACTGCCCTACTCGCCGCAGTCCGCGGTGGACCTCGCCATGCGGGCGCTCGAACTCACCGGCGCGGCCGACCCCGATCTTCTCGCCCGTACGGCGACGGCCGTAGAGGCGCTGACGGCCGCCGGACGGCTCACAGAAGCGATCGAATCCGCGCGGGCGGCGCTGCGGCGGGCTCCGCCGGGGCCGTGGACCGATCGTATGCGGTGCGAACTGGCATCCGTCCTGCTGCAGAGCGGCCGCGCGGCCGAAGCCGTGGCCGAGGCCGAGGGGCTGCTCGCGCAGCACGGCCTCGACGACGAACTGCGCGGCGTCACCGAACTCACGGTCTTCCACGGGCTGCTGGCGTTGCACGACTTCGGGCGGGGCCGGGCCCGGGCGAACGCAGTCCTCACGGACCGGGCAGGGCACAAGGACACCGCCCTGGTCGGCGCGCTGCTGCTCAAGTCACACATCGCCTGGGAGGAGGCGCGGGCCGCCGACGCCTTCCGCGACGTCCACGAGGCCGTACGCGTCGCGAGCACCGGGTCCGCCGCCGCCCGGCGCGCTCACCCGCGACTGTTCCTGATCCGCTGCCTCTTGGGGGTGGGATGGTACGCGGAGGCCGAGAGCGTCATTCAGGCCGCCGCCGCGGACTCTGAGACCTATGGGCCGACCTCCCATGTCGCCAGCCCGGCATTCTTCCGGGCCTGCCTGTCGCTGGCCACCGGCCGCCCCGACGATGCCGCCGCGGAGGCCGGGGCGGGATTGAAGGCCACCGAGGAGATGGGCGCCTACGCCTACGCGCTGCTCGGGCTGGCGATCCTGGCCATCCTCGAGTTGCGCCGCGGCAACGTGGAGGCGGCCGCCGGGCACATCGAGCACATCGAGGCCAAACAGCTGGCGGCGCACGGCCCCATGTACGGGTCGGTCTGGAGCACCTGGGTCGGCGCGCTGGTCAGTGAGGCCCAGAGTGGCCCGGAGCGGGCGATGGAAGCGCTTGACACCTGCTACTCCGACCTCAGGACTCGGCGTTGGATGCTCATGCTCGAACCGAACGCGGCGGCCTGGATGACCCGTACCGCCCTGGCAGCCGGACGCCGCTCGGCCGCCACGCGCATCGTGGAGACGGCCCGGCAGATCGCGCACGACAACCCCGGCTTCCCCTCTCTGGCCGCCTCGGCCGCCCACGCGCACGGCATCCTCCATGGGGACGCCACAGCGCTGGCCCAGGCGGCAGCACACCACAGCGACCCGTGGGGGGCCGCCTCCGCCGCGGAAGATCTGGGAGTCCTGCTGATCTCCGACGTTCCTGACGGCGCCTGCGACAGTGACACCAAGGCCGCCATCGCCAGGTTCGACGAGGCAGCCGACGGCTATGTGAAGATCGGCGCGCTGCGGGACGCGGCCAGGACGCGCGCCCGGCTGCGCAAACTGGGCGTACGCCGCCGCCACTGGACCTACGCGGATCGGCCCGACACCGGATGGGACAGCCTCACCGACACCGAACGCAGCGTCGCGGCCTTCGTCTCCCAAGGACTCACCAATCGTCAGGTGGCCACCCAGATGTTCCTCTCCCCTCATACGGTCTCGTTCCACCTGCGCCAGGTCTTCCGCAAACTCGGCATAACCTCCCGGGTGGAGTTGGCGCGCAACGCCCCGCCTCAGGAGACTTCGGCGAATGACGGCTGACCACTTCCCCGGGCGGCGTCAGGTCAGCCCTGCGTGAGCCGTTCGCGATGGTGCGGAGCGTCCCAGTCGGCCTGCGCCGGTTCGACGGTGAGGCGTTCGGGGCCGCCGTTGAGGAACGACGGCGCCGGCCCCTTCGACAGCAGGAGGAACGCCGCGAAGTCGGTCGTCTCGCGGAAGGCGGGCCGCTGGTAGAGGTCGCGCGCGTACGCCCAAAGGTGCGGGAAGTCCGTCAGGGAGCGCTCGCTGATCCCGGCCATGGGGTTGTAGGCGAGGTCGAACCTGCCCAGCGTCGGCCACAGCCGCACGTCCGCCTCGGTGATCCGGTCGCCGAACAGGAAGCGCTGCCCGGCCAGCCGCTCCTCCAGCCGTTCGAGCGCTGTGACGACACGTTGACGGTGCTCGTCGTAGTCGTGCTGGTTCGTCGCGCCGGCGACCTTGTAGGGGCTGTTGTTGACGGAGTGGTAGATCTCCTCGTTGAGCTCGTCGATGCGCGGGCGCAGGTCCAGCGGGTAGAGGTCGACCGAGGTGTCCGCCCATTCCTCGAACGCCGTGGCCAGGTCGATCGTGATGTCGGGGAAGTTGTTGCTGACGATCTTGCGGGTCTCGCGGTCCCAGAGGACGGGCACGGAGATGTGGCCCGGATAACCGGGTTCCGTGGCGTCGTAGGCCTGTCGCAGGAAAGCGAAGTTGTTCACCGGGTCGGCCCCGCGGCGTTCGCGGAAGGCCCAGCCGCGACTGTCGCGTTCGTCGTCCACGTACGAGAGCGTCACGACCCGCTCCAGGCCCTTGAGCTTGCGGACGATCGCGGTGCGCTGGGCCCACGGGCAGCCCCAGGAGACATAGAGGTGGTAGCGGCCGGGCTCAGCGCGGTAGCCGCTCGACCCGTCAGCGGTGACGCGGCCCTGGAAGGGATAGGCCGGGCGGTTGAACCCCTTGCCGGTGTCCATCCGGCCGGGACCGTAAGGGCCGTGGGCCTCCAGGTCGACGGGGCTGGCGTAGTTCGGCACCTCGGTGGAGGCGGTCATGGGCACCTCGCCTGAGCGGAACGAATACCTATCCAAACAGTAGGAAAACCTGGCATCGCTGTCAATGACGCCGCCCCCAGGAGGTCCACGCTCAAGGAGATTCGAGAACGAGTCGGCGACGCAGGAAAGCCTGAGGTACTTAGGTACCATGGAAGGGAGGGAGCGATAGGCATGACTGCTGCTGCGAAACGTCAAGCGCCCTTGAAGATCGACCCGGCGACCGACGAGTTGATCTCTCAAGCCGCGCATTTCCTTGGCATGACCAAAAAGGACTTCGTGTCCGAGGCCGTCAGAAACTACCTGGAACAGCGCCGTGAGGAGGTTCGCAAAGGCATGATCGAGTCTATGAAGGTGTTGGACGGCTCGCTCAGTTCGAGCGTCGCCGCGCTCACCGGCCTGTCACCTGAGAAGATCGACCGGCTGGGCGGCGTCGGCGAGTGGGAGGACTGATCTCGTGCCGGTCCGTCCCACTCTCCGATGCCTGCGCGACACCGAAACTCGCGAGGACGGGTCCAACGACGACTTCTATGCCACCCTGCGCACGATCTCCGAGGCAAACGCGTGAACGGCGCTCATTCGACCCCAGGGAGGTCCCGCATGACGGATGCTTACTCACCGATTCCCGAGTTGAATCTCTTCAAGGCGTTCGTCGACGCCACGGGCGAGGACTTCACGCACTGGGGTGGGCTGACCGACTATGGACGCAACGCGTTCCTCGATGACCCCGAACTCATCGCCCGGCTGCTTCCTTTCGCGTACGCCGACCACGGAGGTTCCCTGTTCTGCCTGTGGCGGCTCGACGACCGCGGCGATCTGGCCACCGTCCCGATCGTCCTGATGGGACATGAGGGCGGGATCCACCTCATCGCCCGTGATCTGCGGGAGTTCTTCCGTTTCCTGGGCGCCCTCGACTGCCCGATCGCCTGCGACTGGCAGTACGTCTTCTATGAGGAGGAGGAAGAAGAGGAGAGCGCGGCTCGCGAGAAGTACCTTGCCTGGCTCGGCGAGCAGTTCGGCCTCTCCCCCGCGGACGACCCGGACGACGTCATCGAAGCCGCGGCGGCCGAGTTTCAGGAACGCTTCGACGCCTGGATCCTTCCTCTGGTTCCTGACGCCGTGTCCACACGGCCGTGACACCCCACGGGGTGCGTCGGTGAGCGGACTGACTTCCTGAAGCGGGCGACACGGCGCGTTCACGCGACTACCGTCCGGGTATGACGAAGGACGAGGAAGCGGAGCCCGCGCCCGTCTGCGGCGTGTGCCTGGGCGCCGGCGGTGAGTGGATCGACCAGAACGGCGACTCGAACCAGCAAGCCAAGTGGGTGTCATGCAAGACATGCAGTGGGACCGGCCGTAAGTGAGCGACCGCATCACCTGCCCCGAATGCGAGGGCCACCGCGGGCAGCAGGTCGGCAGCCTGTTCCTGGCGTGCCAGTTCTGCGGCGGCCAAGGCTCGGTCGGCGGCGGCAACGAGCCCGCCGAACGTGGCGACACGCCGCCGCCTCCTCTGCCGCCGGCCTGGGAGCACAGGGTCTGGTCCGACCCATGGATCGCCGCCACTCTCGGCTGCCGCCTCTGCCTCGGCTCGCGGCGGGTGACGCACATCGACGAAGAGGCCGGAACGCTCGTCTCGGTCCCGTGCAGGTGTGTCGACAAACAAGATGCCACATGAGCAGCCGCAGGAGGGCTCACGCGTGCAGGACGGCGGCCAGTTCGGGGATGCGGGCCCGGTAGCCGTCGAGGAGCTTGCGGGCCGTTGAGACCGAGTCGACCAGCGGGTGCAGCGCGAACGCCTCGACCGCCAGCCGGGGCGAGCCCGACAGCGCGGCCTCGATGGTCGTCTGTTCCACGGCCTTGACCTGCTGCATCAGCCCGAGGAAGCGGCCTGGGAGCGGCCGGGTGGCCAGGGGTTTGACGCCGGCGCCGTCCACCGCGCACGGGATCTCCACGACCGCGTCGGCGGGCAGGCCGGGCACGGCGGCGCCGTTGCGCACGTTGAGGATCATGGTGGCGGGCTCGCCCCTGGCGATGGCGGCCATGAGGGCCAGCGCGATGCCCTCGTACCCGCCCGCCTCCAGGTCGGCGGTGTCGCGCTCGCCGGCGTCGGTCAGGTCGCGCATTTCGGCCATGTAGGTCGTGTCGCGACGATGGCGGGCTCTGCCCCATTCGTCCAGGGCTTCTCCGGGCCGGGCGAGCACGGCCGCGTAGAAGTCGTCCTGCTGCTCCAGCAGGGCCTCTCCCCTGGTCTGGCCGGTGGTCGCGGCCACGGACTCCCGGGTGAAGTAGTAGTAGTACAGGTACTCGTTGGGCAGTGCGCCCAGCGTGCGCACCCAGTCGGGCCCGAAGACGCGGGCCTCCTCGACCCGCCGCAGCGCCGCGTCGTCGGCGAGCAGGCCGGGCAGCACGTCGCGTCCCTGGTAGGTGAGCCCGCGCAGCCAGCCGAGGTGGTTGAGCCCGACGTAGTCGGGTGACACGCGGGCCGGGTCGAGCCCGAGCGCGGCGGCGGCCCGGCGGATCAGCCCGATGGGCGAGTCGCAGATGCCGATCACGCGGTCGCCGAGCACCCGCCGCATGGCCTCGGTGATCATGCCGGCGGGGTTGGTGAAGTTGATGACCCACGCGTCGGGGGCGAGGGCGGCCACGCGTTCGGCCACGTGGACCGCGACGGGGACGGTCCGCAGGCCGTAGGAGACGCCGCCGGGGCCGGTGGTCTCCTGGCCCACCAGGCCCAGCTCCAGCGCGACCCGCTCGTCGGCGGTGCGGCCGGCCAGGCCGCCGACGCGGACGGCCGAGAAGACGAAGGACGCATCGCGCAGCGCGGTGTCGAGGTCGGTGGTGATCCGCACCTCCGGCGGGTCGTCGTGCCCGGCTGCGAGCTGGCGCAGCACATGGCGGATGGCCTCCAGGCGCTCTGTGGACACGTCGTGGAGCACCACCTCCTCCACGCGCGGCTTGGACGACTCGCGCAGCAGAGCGCCGTACACGAGCGGGACCCGGAAGCCGCCGCCCCCGAGAACGGCCAGTTTCATCGACACCCCTTCAGGTGAGCAGCACCTCGGCACCCGCCGCGGCGCAATGTCGCAGTGTCGCCTCGTCGGCGCCCGCGTTCGTGACGATCATGTCGATGTCCTCGGGACCGCACACCCGCAGGGCGCCGGTGCCGGGGAACTTGTGCCGGTCCACGAGCAGCACCACCTGCCCGGCCGCCGCGATCATGGCGCGTTTCAGCGGCACTTCGGCGAGCGTGGTGTCGACGAGTTGCCCGTCGGGCCGCACGCCGCTGGCCCCGAGGAAGACGCGGTCGGCGACCACCTGGCTCAGCGCCGCCTCGGTGAGCACGCCGACCAGCGAGTGGTAGGGGCGGCGGACCATGCCGCCGAGCAGCAGCAGTTCGACCTCCGGGTCGGCGCGCAGCGCGTCGAGGACGGCGAGGCTGGAGGTGACGACGGTGACGCGGCGCCCGCGCAGGTGGCGGGCCAGGCGCATGGTGGTGGTGCCGATGTCGAGCAGGATCACCTCGCCGTCGGCGACCAGTTCGGCGGCGCGCGCGGCCACGGTCTCCTTGTCGTGCTCATCGGTCGCCGCCACTTCGGCGAAGGGCCGGTCGGCGTCGGCGTCGACGCTGGCCAGGGCGCCGCCTCTGACGCGCCGCAGGGTGCCGTCGCGGTCGAGCACCTCGAGGTCCCTGCGTATGGTGGACGGGCTCACGCCGAGCTGGCTGGCGAGATCGCTGACGCTGGTGGCCCCGGAAAGTCGGACCCGGCGCATGATCTCGGCATGCCTGAGGCGCTGAAGCACGGCCGGATTCTATCAGTCAATTTCGCGCACAAGTAAGCATCTTCCGCCAATCGCCCGCGTGAAACACTTGAAGTGTGCGAGTAAACATGCAAGATTGCGCACATCTCGGTGTGTCGAGGAGGCTCCATTCCCGTGTCTGTCCAGCCGTACGACCCTCTCGCCGATTCGCGTAGTCCTGAGTGCCCGCAGATCGACGTGTTCTTGGCGGGCACCGTGTTCCTCGACATCATCTTCACCGGCCTGCCGTCGATGCCCGAGTCGGGCACGGAGATCTGGGCCGAGGGCATGGGCTCGTGCCCCGGCGGCATCGCCAACCTCGCCATCGCGACCAGCCGGCTGGGCCTGCGCACCTCGCTGGCCGCCGCGTTCGGCGACGACGACTACGGCGACTTCTGCTGGCGCACGCTGGAGGAGCAGGAGTCGGTTGATCTGTCACGTTCGCGCAGATTCGAGCATTGGCACTCGCCGGTGACGGTCTCCATGGCGGTCGACCGCGACCGGAGCATGGTGACGCACGGGCACCCCGCGCCGATGTCGGCGTCGGAGATGATCGGCTCGCCGCCGCGGTCCAAGGCCGTGATCGTGACGCTCTCCGCCGACGAGCCGCTCGACGCGCCCGGCAGCCAGCGCAACTGGGCCGAACTGGCGCACCGCAACGGCGCGCTGCTGTTCGCGGACGTGGGCTGGGACCCGTCGGGCGCCTGGTCGTCCGACGTGCTCGACCAGCTCAAGATCTGCCACGCGTTCATGCCGAACGCGACCGAGGCCATGGCCTACACCGGCACCGACACCCCCCGCGACGCGCTCTACGCGATCGCCGACCAGGTTCCCCTGGCGGTGGTGACCGACGGGGCCAACGGCGCGATGGCCATCGACTCCGTGACGGGCGAGGAGGCGTTCGTGCCCGCGCCTCGGGTGACGGCGCTCGACCCGACGGGGGCGGGCGACGTCTTCGGCGCGGGATTCGTGCTCGGCACGCTGAGCCGGTGGCCGCTGAGCGACCGGCTCGCCTTCGCCGAGGTCTGCGCGGCGCTGGCGGTGCAGCAGTTCGGCGGCTCGCTGGCCGCGCCGGGATGGGGCGACATCGCCGACTGGTGGCACGAGGTGCGGGCGGCGGCCCGCCACAGCGGCGCCTACGGCAGCTCGCTGGCCCGCCGTTACGCCTTCCTCGACCGGCTGGTGCCGACCGTGCCGGTGGGCGCGGTGCACCGCGCGGCCGCCACCATCGCCCGGTACGCCGACGTGGGCATGCCCCTCGCGACCCCGGGAAGGGAGCCGGAGGAGCCCGAGGACGAGGATCCCGACACGCCCCTTTTCCCCGCGCAGAAGGAGTAACACCATGATCGGCCCGACGCGGACGCGGCCCCTCGCCGTGCTCGCCATGAGCGCCCTGGCCCTCGTCGCGTGCGCCCCCGGTTCCTCCCTCCCGCCCGCCGCCACCTCCGCCGCTCCGAGCGCCGCGCCGGTGCGCACCGACGCCGCAGCCCTCGGCAACGTCACCCTCACCGTCTGGGACCAGGAGGTACGCGGCGGTCAGGCGGCCCAGATGAAGCAGCTGAACGCGGCGTTCCAGGCGAAGTACCCAAATATCCGGATCAATCGGGTTTCCCGCTCCTTCGACGACCTCAACACGACCCTGCGCCTGGCCCTGAGCGGCAACGAACCCCCCGACGTCGTCGAGGCCAACAACGGCCGATCGTCGATGGGCGCCTTCGTCAAGGCCGGGCAGCTCCGCCCGCTGGACGCCTACGCGCAGGCGTACGGATGGAAACAGCGCTACCCGCAGTCGGTGCTGCGCTATTCGAGCTACAGCGCCGACGGCAAGCTGTTCGGCGAGGGCAACCTGTACGGCCTGCCACAGGTCGGCGAGGTCGTCGGCCTCTACTACAACCGCGCCAAGCTCACCGAGCTCGGCCTGCAGCCGCCCAAGACGTGGGCGGAGTTCGAGGCCGCGCTGGCCAAGGCCAAGGCCGCCGGCCAAGTGCCGATGCAGCTCGGCAACCTCGACAAGTGGCCGGCCATCCACGTGTTCGGCACCGTGCAGAGCCGAGGCGTGCCCGCCGACCAGATCAGCACGCTGGCCTTCGGCCGCAAGGGCGCCTCGTGGAGCACGCCGGAGAACACCAAGGCCGCCGAGCAGCTCGTCTCCTGGGTCGACCAGGGCTACTTCAACAAGGGGTTCAACGGCCAGGGCTACGACCCGGCCTGGCAGGCGTTCGGCAAGGGCGAGGGCGTGTTCATGATCGCGGGCACCTGGCTCATGGCCGACCTGAGCAAGGCGCTGGGCGAGGACCTGGGCTTCATGGCGCCGCCCGGCGCCGCCGCCGACGCGCCGCCCGTGGCGACCGGCGGCACCGGACTGCCGTTCGCGATCACCGCCAAGAGCCCCAATCCGGACGCGGCGGCGGCCTACATCGACTTCATCACCAACGCGGAGGCGATGAAGGTGCTCACCGACACCGGCAACCTGCCGGTCGCCGACACGGCCAAGCAGAGCGTCCCGGCGGGCGCGCAGCAGGACGTCTTCACCGCCTTCGGCACGGTGACGGCCCAGAACGGGCTGGTGCCCTACCTGGACTACGCCACCCCGACGTTCGCCGACACGCTCGGCGCGGCGCTGCAGGACCTGCTGGCCAAGAAGGCCACACCGCAGGAGTTCCTGACCACACTGGACAAGGACTACAAGACCTTCGCCGAGAGCAACGGCTGAGCATGGCCCGGCCTCCGGGGGAGCCTCGCCGCGTCGCCTATCTCTACCTGCTGCCGGCCTTCGCCGTCTACGCGGTGTTCCTGCTCTATCCGATCGGGCGCGCCGTGCAGTTGTCGCTCTACGACTGGGACGGGCTGTCGCTCGGCCGGTGGGTGGGGCTGGACAACTACGCCGCGATCGTCGCCGACGAAGGGCTGCGCGCCGCCTTCGTCCACGCGCTGGTGCTCATGGTGTTCTACGCGGTCGTGCCGCTGGTCATCGGGCTGGCGCTGGCCGCCATCCTCAACCACGCCAAGGTGCGCGGGCTCGGCTTCTTCCGCACGGTGGTGTTCCTGCCGCAGGTGATCGCCATGGTCGTGGTGGCGGTGGCCTGGCGGCGCGTGTACGCCCCCGACGGCACGCTGAACACGCTGCTGGAGGCGCTCGGGCTCGGCTCGCTGACGCGCGGCTGGCTCGGCGACTACACCTTCGCGCTGCCCGCGGTCGGGGTGGTCGGCACGTGGTTCGAGACCGGGCTGGTGACCGTGCTGCTGCTGGCCGGGATGAGCCGCATCCCCGCCGAGTTGTACGAGGCGGCCAGGCTCGACGGGGCGGGCGCGGTCAGGGAGTTCTTCGCGGTGACGCTGCCGTCGGTGCGCGGGGAGATCGCCGTCGCCCTGACGCTGACCGTGATCGCCGCTCTGCGCACCTTCGACCTGGTGTACATCACCACGCGCGGCGGGCCTGGCGAGTCCACGTCGGTGCCGTCGTACGAGGTCTACCACCGGGCCTTCGGGCTGAGCCAGATCGGCTCGGCGGCGGCCATCGGCGTCACCCTCACCGCCGTCATCTTCGTGATCTCGTTTGGAATCAACCGGTTCGCCGACAGGAGGATGTCGTGATCTCGCGCGGCGAGCGGCTGGCCAACTACGTGATCCTGTCGGTGTTCGCCGCGTTCGCGCTCTTCCCGATCGTGACGATCCTGGTGGCCGCGTTCGGGCCCGCCGACAGTGGCGGCACCGCCGGGCTGGGCAACTTCGCGGCGGCGTGGGAGATCGGCCGCTTCGACACCTACCTGCGCAGCAGCCTGGCGGTGTCGTCGTTCGTCGTGGTCGTCAGCGTGGTGCTGTCGATCATGAGCGGGTACGCGTTCGGCACGATGCGCTTCCGCGGCCAGGCGGTGCTGTTCTACCTGTTCATGCTGGGGATCATGATGCCGAGCGAGGCCATCGCCGTCCCGCTCTACTTCGACCTGCGCACGCTCGGCCTGACCGACACGTTCTGGGCGGTCGCGCTGCCGCAGGTGGCGCTGTCGGTGGCGTTCGGCACGTTCTGGATGCGGGCCTACTTCCGCGCCTCCAACCGGGCGATCGTCGAGGCCGCCCGCATCGACGGCGCCTCGACCTGGCGGATCCTGTGGCAGGTGCTGGTCCCCCCGGCCCGGCCAGCGGTCGTCACCCTCACCGTCCTGGTGTTCATGTGGACGTGGAACGAGTTCCTGATCCCGCTGATCATGGTGACCAGCGAGTCGCTGCGGACCGCGCCGCTGGGGCTGGCCTTCTTCCAGGGCCAGTACACCTCCGGCTTCACCCTGCTCGCGGCCGGCTCGGTCATCGTCGCGACCCCGGTCGTGATCTTCTACCTGTTCCTCCAGCGTCATTTCATCCGCGGACTGCTCCAGGGGGCGGTCCGCGAGTAGATCCTGTGGAGGTCGCATGCCCATCCCTCGCCGTCTGGTGGCAGTCGCCGCCGCGGCCGTTCTCTCGGTCCTTCCCGCCGTACCCACTGCGGCCGACACCGGCCCTGTCGACCTCGACGCGCTGTTCGTCGGCGCCCACCCCGACGACGAGGCGTTCAGCCTCTCGACGCTCGGGCAATGGAATGAGGAACACCGCGTGCGCACCGGCGTCGTCACCGTCACCCGCGGCGAGGGCGGCGGCAACGCCGTCGGCCCCGAGGAGGGCCCGGCGCTCGGCCTGCTGCGCGAGGCCGAGGAGCGCTCGGCGGTGGCCAGGGCGGGCGTGCGCGAGGTGTTCAACCTCGACGACGTCGACTTCTACTACACGGTCAGCGCGCCGCTGACCGACCAGGTCTGGGGCGGCGACACCCTGGAGAAGGTCGTCCGGGTCATCCGCAGGACCAGGCCGGAGATCATCCTGACCATGGACCCGGCGCCCTCCCCCGGCAACCACGGCAACCACCAGGAGGCGGCGCGGCTGGCCGTCGAGGCGTTCTACGCCGCGGCCGACCCCAAGGCGTTCCCCGCGCAGATCAGCCGCGAGGGGCTGCGCCCGTTCGCGCCGTCCCGGCTGCTGCTCGGCGGCCTGCGCGGCACCTCGCGCAGCGGCCCCGACTGCGCCACGACCTTCCAGCCCGCCAACCCGGCCCAGAACGTGTACGGCGTGTGGAGCGGACGCCCCTCCCGAGGCCAGGGCAAGACGTGGGCCGCCGTCGAACGCGACGCCCAGCGGGCCTACGCCTCCCAGGGCTGGGCCGTCTTCCCCGACGTGCCCACCGACCCCGCCCAGCTCGGCTGCGACTTCTTCACCCAGGTGGACGCGCGGGTGCCGTTCCCCGAACCGGGCACACCGGCCGCGGGCGCGCCGACGGCGATCCTCGACGGCGCGCTGACCAGGCCGAACGGCACCGTCCCGCTGGGCACGCTGTTCGGCCTGCGCACCAGCACCTTCGACGTGCGCCCTGGGACGCCGTTCACCGTCGAGGTCACCGCGACGGCGCCGCCAAGCGAGGCGCTGGGCCGCTCGTCGGTGGCGCTGCGGGTGCCGGACGGCTGGCGGGTCAGCGGGTCCGGCGACCTCGGCAGGCTCGCCGCCGGGCGGACGGGGTCGGCGACGTTCGAGGTGAGGCCGGGAACGGGCGCGCGGGTCCGCGTCGCGGCCACCCTGACCACCGAGAAGGGCCGGGGCTACACCGACAGGCAGGTCGAGGTCAGCCCCGCCGTACGCGGTGGGCAGCAGCTCCTGCCCCAGGTCGCCCAGTACGAGAAGTGGACCGCGGACGTCGGCGTGCCGCAGCTTCGCGGCCTGGTCACCCCGGTGCTCACGCTCCCGTCGGGCGGCGCCCGCCAGGTCGGCGTCGTGGTCACCAACGTCAGCGACGCCGCCCGGTCCGGCACCGTGCGCCTGGACCTGCCGGCGGGCTTCACCGCCGACCGCGCGGAGGCCCCCTACCAGAACCTGGCCGCCGGGGCCGCGACGACCGTGCCGTTCACCGTCACCAATTCCGACCCGTCGCTGAAGACGTCCAACGAGGGCGGCGACTACGCGTACACGATCACCGTGGACGGCACGAGCACGAGCCGGGCCGCGCTGGAACTCGTCCCGGCGACGACCATCCCCCAGGCCGCGTCGGCGCCCTCGGTCGACGGCGCCGAGTCCGGCGGCGAGTACCCGGGCCCCGCCCTGGACATCGGCCGCCTGTGGGAGGGCACCGCGTGCTCGTCGGCGGCCGACTGCTCGGGCACGGCCAAGCTGTCCTGGCACGACGACACGCTCTACGTGCTGGCCCACGTGAAGGACGACGTGCTCGGCACCCGGCTGCCCGCCTCCGACTGCAAGCGGCACTGGCGCACGGACGCGGTGGAGATCGCCGTCGATCCGCGCGGCGCCTCCGAGAACACCTCGACGACGTTCAAGACGGCGGTGCTGCCGGTGACGGCCGAAGGGCCGCCGTGCGCCCTGCGTGACGCCGACAACCGGCAGGGCGCCGCCACGGGCGTGCGGATCGCCTCCAAGGTCTCGGCCGGCGAGTACACCGTGGAGCTGTCCATCCCGATGCAGGCCCTGCCGGGGAGCGTCGATCCCGAGCACCTGGGCCTGAACATCCTGGTGTACGACTCCGACACCCAGGACAAGACCGGCCAGACCCGGATCGGGTGGTCCACGTGGGGCGGGGTGCAGGGCGACCCGTACCGGTGGGGCGTGGCCCGGCTGGACGGCTACCGGCCGCCCGCCGACCGGCCCGCGCCCGACCCGGTGATCCCGGACACCGCCCTGTCCAGCCTGGACTCGCCGCAGTCGCTGGAGCAGGCCGTCCGCGTGGGGGTGCCACTGGCCGGCGGGCCCGCGGCGAAGGCGTCGGAGAGCGGCCGGGTCACCGCGGCCAAACCCACCCGTGACGGGGTGAAGGTGACGCTGCACGCGGGCGCGCCCGGCAAGGCGCACCTGTACGTCCGCGACGGGCAGGGCACGGCGGGCAGCCGGGTCGTCACCGTCCCGGCCAAGGGCACCACGACCGTCACCGTGCCGCTGACCCGCGCCCTGACGGCCTCCCCCGCCGTGGTCGCCGGCTGGGAGGCCTCCGGCGGGGGCACGACGGCCTCACAGGTGCCCGTACGTTGACGATCCGGGTGGTGCGCCACGTTGCGCACCACCACGGCCGTCACCGTCTACACCAGGGTGATCAGGTCGGCGTAGCCGGCGTTCCACAGGTCCTCCACGCCGTCCGGCAGCAGCAGGACGCGGTCGGGGCGCAGGGCCTCGACGGCCTCCTGATCGTGGGTGACCATCACCACGGCCCCCTGGTACGCCCCCACGGCGGCCAGCACCTCGGCCTTCGAGGCCGGGTCGAGGTTGTTGGTCGGCTCGTCGAGCAGCAGCACGTTGGCGCGCGAGCTGACCAGCCCCGCCAGCGCCAGCCGGGTCTTCTCGCCGCCCGACAGCACCCCGACGGGTTTGTCCACGTCGTCGCCGCCGAACAGGAACGACCCGAGGATCGTCCTGGCCTCGCCGTCGCCGAGGTGCGGGGCGGCGGCGGCCAGGTGAGCGCCGACGGTGTGGGCCGGGTCGAGGGTGTCGTGTTCCTGGGCGAAGTACCCCAATCGCAGCCCGTGGCCGGGCACGACCCGTCCTGAGTCGGGCCGTTCGTGCCCGGCCAGCAGCTTCAGCAGCGTGGTCTTGCCGGCCCCGTTGAGCCCGAGCACCACCAGCCGGCTTCCCCGATCGACGGCCAGGTCGACGCCGGTCAGCACGGGCAGGGGGCCGTAGGACTTGGTCAGGCTGATGGCGCCGAGCGGCATCCGGCCGCAGGGCGCGGGTTCGGGCAGCCGGAAGCGGGCCACCTTCTCCGCCCGGCGTACGGGCTGTGCCTGGGCGAGCATGCGGTCGGCGCGGCGGGCCATGTCCCTGGCCCTGGTCGCGGTGGACACCTTGGAGCGCATGCGATCGGCCTGGGCGTGCAGCGCGGCGGCCTTGCGCTCGGCGGCGGCCCGCTGCCGGGTCCTGCGCCGGTCCTCGGCCTCCCGGTCGGCCAGGTAGGTGTGCCAGCCGGTGTTGCGCACCTCCAGTGCGGCGAGGTCGGCGTCGACGCGCCAGACCCGGTTGACCACGTCGGCCAGCAGCCCGGTGTCATGGCTGATCACGACCAGGCCGCCGGAGTAGCCGGTCAGGAACGAGCGCAGCCAGGCGACGGAGTCGCCGTCGAGGTGGTTGGTCGGCTCGTCGAGCAGCATGATCCCCGGCTCGGCGAAGAGCACCCTGGCCAGCTCGGCGCGGCGGCGCTGCCCGCCCGACAGGGTGCCGAGCGGCTGGGCCAGGACCGGGTCGGGCAGGCCGAGCCCGGCGGCGACGCGGGCGCCCTCGGCCTCGGCCGCGTACCCGCCGCGGGCCTGGAACTCGGCCTCGGCGGTGACGTACCGGGCCATGGAACGCTCATCGCCCGTCTCGCCGAGGGCGATCTCGGCGGCCCGCAGGGCGCGCAGCGCCCGGTCGAGGCCGCGGGCGGACAGGATGCGTCCGATGACGGCGGACTCGGGGGCGGCGGCGGCCGGATCCTGCGGCAGGTAGCCGACGGGGCCGGTGCGGACGATCTCGCCGGCCGAGGGCAGGACCTGCCCGGCGAGGATCTTCATGAGGGTGGTCTTGCCGGCGCCGTTGCGGCCGACCAGGCCGATGCGGTCGCCGGCGGCGATGTGGGCGGTGACGTCGGACAGCAGCAGGCGGGCGTCGACGCGCACGTCGACACCACGAAGGGTGATCAAGGGAGAACGCTCCGGAAGGGCTGAAGGACACACGGGTGGCGTGGAAGCGGGTGTCCTGTTCAGGAAGTTCGGAGCGTAGGCATGATCTCAGTGTACGAAGGGGCGCAACCGGTTTTCGTCAGCTCCGCTCCCGGTCTCAGACGCTGACCTCGATGTGGCGGGGCTTGGCGGCGGCGGCCTTCGGAATGGTGATGGTCAACACGCCGTCGCACAGGTGCGCGTCCACGCGGTCGGCGTCGACGTCGCCGGGAAGCATCGCGCGCAGCTCGAAACGGCCGGTCCTGCGCATCTTGCGGTGGCGGCGCTCACGCTCCTGCTCGTCGATCTCCCCCGTGACGATCAGCTCGCGCTCCGAGAGCTGGACGTCGATCTGGTTCTTGGACGCGCCCGGGACGTCGATCTCCACGACGTAGGATTCCTCGGTCTCCGAGATGTCCGCCATGGGCATCCAGGCCCCCATGCGCCCGTCCTCGACGAACTCTCCGAGGGCCGCGTTCATGAGCTGCCCGAGGCGGTCGTAGACGTCTTCGAACTCGCGCGCCGGGTAGGTCTCTCCTCCTCTGCGGTGCAGAGCGAGCATGGTCATGACGACCTCCTTGGCATTCTCGTTCCCCATTGACCACATTTGTCCAGAGGTACGGGCGCCACATCCCCCAAGTGTGTAGTTGAGCAGGGCCGTGGTCAGGAGGCCGTCTTGTCGCGCTGGAAGGTGGCGTAAAGCCACCACAGCGACGGGATCAGCAGGATCGCGCCCACGGCGAGCGAGCCCAGGCTGGCCGCCAGGACCGCGTCCGTGGCGGCGGCCTGGGCGAGCGTGAGGCCGGGCAGCAACGTCGGGTACTGGCCCACGCCCCACCCCCACAACAGCCCGGTCACGGCCAGCGCGGCGGTGACGCGCACGGCCACATAGGCGCGCCGCCACAGCAGCACCAGCGAGGCCAGCCCGGCCACCACCGACAACACCAGCAACGGCAGGGCCCGCCCCGAGGTCAGCTCGGTGAACAGGGCGGGCGCGTCGGCCCACAGGACGAGCAGGCCGATCGCGGACAGCGCCCCGACGACGACGCCGCAGATCAGGGCCCGCCTGCGGAAGGCGTCGACCAGGTCCTGCTGCCCCGCGCGCTGGGCGTCGCGGGTCAGGTAGACGGCGGCCAGGTAGGCGGCGGTGCCGACGGCCAGCGCGCCGGCCGCCAGCGAGGTGGGGTTGGTCCAGCTTCGTACCAGGTCGCCCTTGGCGATGCCGGGCGGCACCCGGCCGGAGGCGATGGCGCCGGCCGCCGTCCCGAGGAAGAACGGGGTGACGACGGAGGAGAAGGCGAACGTGGCGCCGAACAGCCGCTGCTGCCACAGCCGGGTGGTGACCTTGCGGAAGGCGAACGCGGCCCCGCGCCCGATGATGCCCAGCGCCACCAGCGTGAACGGGATGTAGAGGGTCGAGGCGACGGCCGCGAACACCGGCGGGATGCCGGTCCACATGAGCACGATGACGAAGATCAGCCACACGTGGTTGGCCTCCCAGACCGGGCCGATGGAGTGCTCCACCAGCGTCCGCTGCCGCCGTCCCGCCTCGGCGCCGCCCGCGAGCAGGTCCCAGACGCCGCCGCCGAAGTCCGCGCCGGCGAACAATACGTACGCGGTCAGCCCGACCCACAGGACGACCAGCAGGATCTCCGCGAGCGACATGGTCACACGACCTTGAACCCGGTGACGTCGGGCTCCTGCGGCGCGACCGGCACGGGGACGTCGCGGGCCAGGCGGCGCAGCACGTAGACGGTGGCCACGGTGAGCACCACGTAGACCGCCGTCACCAGCGCGAACCCGTACACCAGACCGGGCACCGGGTTGACGGCCTGCGCGGTGCGCAGCACGCCGAACGCGATCCACGGCTGCCGCCCGACCTCGGTGACCACCCACCCGGCCTCCAGCGCCGCGACCGCGGCCACGCCGGAGGCCGCCGTCCCCCGCAGGAACCAGCGCGAGCGCGGCAGGTCACGCCGTCGTCTCCAGGCCAGCGCCAGCCAGATGGACAGCAGGAGCAGGGCCAGGCCGAGCCCCACCATGATCTGGAAGGCCCAGTGCACGATGTTGACGGGCGGCCAGTCGGCCGGCGGGGTCGCGTCCAGGCCGATGATCTTCGCGTTCGGGTTCCAGTGGGCCAGCAGCGACAGCCCGTACGGGATCTCCAGCGCGTACCTCAGCTCGCCGTCGACCGCGATGCCGCCCAGGTGCAGCGGCACCGCGCGCGCGGTGGTGAACACCCCCTCCATGGCGGCGAGCTTGACCGGCTGGTTGTCGGCCACGCGGTGGGCGGCCCAGTCGCCGACGCCGATCTGCACCGGGGTGACGATCGCGGCGACGGTCAGCGGCAGCAGCAGGCCGAGCCGGTGGTAACGGTCACGCCGGCCGCGCAGCATGGCCACCGCGTACACGCCGGCCATGAGAAACCCGCTCACCATGAACGCGGCAAGGATCATGTGGACGGTCAGCGCCGGGGTGGCCGGGTTGAACATCGCCTCCCACGGACGCGCGTCGACGACCCGGCCGCCCTCGACCGCGAAGCCCGAGGGCCGCTGCATCCAGGCGTTCGCCGAGACGACGAAGAACGCGCTGGCCACCCCGGCCAGCACGATCGGCAGGCCCGACAGCAGGTGCGCCCTGGGCGGCAGCCGGTCCCAGGCGTACAGGTAGACGCCCAGGAAGATCGCCTCGATGAAGAACGCGATGCCCTCCAGCGAGAACGGCAGGCCGATGAGCTCGCCGTACACGCCCATCAGGCCCGGCCACAGCAGCCCCATCTCGAACGACAGGATCGTCCCCGACACCGCCCCGACGGCGAACAGCACGCCCAGCGCCCTGGCCCACCGGCGGGCCAGCAACCGGTAGTGGACGTCGCCCGTGCGGTGGCCGCGCCATTCGGCGAGCAGGGTGACGGCCGGCATGCCCACCCCGAGACAGGCGACGACGATGTGCCAGCCCAGCGAGAGCGCCATCTGCATGCGCGCCGCCATGAGGTCGGCGGGGCTCGCCGCCAACTGAAGGATCATGGAAGTGCGGCTCCTCGCGGTGTACGACCCGGCCGATTACCCAGCGTAGCTGATCGTGTCCGGCCCGTACCCACTCGACCTGGGACGACACCATGTGATCCGCGAGTTCCTGGCCCGCGCGACCGGCAGACCCGGCCTTCCCCTGCTCGCGGAAGCGCCGCCCGCTCGGGTGCGGGCGGCGGCGACATCGCGAGTCCTCACCGTGCACCCGGGCCGGGCGGCGCCCCCGTCAGTGGTCGGCGGAGCGTTCGGTGGGGCGGGGATCAGGGGGTTCGGAGGCGGCGCGGTCGCGGCGTTCTGCGCGCAGGCTGGTGAGGGTGACCGTGACCAGGACGGCGATGATGACCCCGAGCGACGCGAGCGTCGGGATCTCCGGCACCCACGTCCAGACCCCGTGCGCCCAGTGCAGCACCAGCTTGACCCCGATGAAGGCCAGGATGACGGCCAGCCCGAAGTTGAGGTGGCGCAGCCGGGCCAGGACGTCCTGGAGCACGAAGTACAGCGCCCGCAGCCCCAGCAGGGCGAAGGCGTTGGTGGCGAAGACGAGGAAGGGGTCCTCGGTGACTCCGTAGACGGCGGGCACCGAGTCGACGGCGAAGACGATGTCGGTGGCGAACACGGCCACGGTGGCCAGGGCCAGCGGCGTGATCGCCAGTTTCCCCTGCTCCCGCACGATCAGCCGGAAGCCCCGGTAGTCGCCGGTGACGGGGACGAATCGGCGCAGCAGCCGTACGCTGCGCATGGAGTCGATGTCGACGTGTTGTTCGTCACCCTTGAGCGCTTCTTTGAGCACTTTGGCGGCCGTCAGCACGAGAACCAGCCCGAACAGCAGGAACGCCCACGTGCCGCTCCGGAGCGCCGCCGCCCCGAGCGCGATGAAGATCACCCGAAGCACCAGGGCGCCGACGATGCCGTACAGGAGCACCCGCTGGGCCAGCGCGGCCGGCACCGCGAAGGCCGTCAGCAGCAGCATGAAGACGAACAGGTTGTCCACCGACAGCGACTTCTCCACCACGTATCCGGTGAAGAACTCGACAGACGCGGTCCCCCCGAAGGCGGCCCACAGGTAGAAGCCGAACGCCACGGGCAGCAGCAGGTAGAACACCGACCAGCCCACGGCCTCGCGCATGTGGACCTCGTGCGGGCGCCGGGTCAGGAAGATGTCGATCGCCAGCAACAGGACCAGGCCGGCGACGGTGACGATCCACAGAGTGGTGTCGGCGATGCTCCCCTGTTGTTCAGGGGCAGACAAAAATGTCCCCAGGGACATGAAACCTCCTCGAACGCAGTTAGTCGTTCGAGGTCTCCTTCACCCGGGGATCACGGGCGGCCGTCCGGGGACGCTCGGTACGTCCGTACTGACCGGATCGGCACTTGGGAAGTACTCCCCTCGCCAGGGATCAGACTAGGCGATAACCGCAAATCACTCCACTATGACCATAAATCTGGGCACACCCGGACGTGCCTCAGAACGCGGCAGGCAGCCGGTGAACCCCGTAAACAGCCACGTCCGCAGGGAGCGGCACCTCGTCCAGGACCGCCGGCCGCAGCTCGGGAAACCTGCGGAACAGCGCCGCGTACGTGGGAGGCCGGGCCGTACATGAGGCGCCCCCGTACCCAGACTCGCCCGTAAGGGCGGGCCGGGGCGGAGGGCCGGCCCGGTAAAAGGCCGAGATCAGCCTTGCTCAGGTGCGGCGACGCCGACGGCGACGCGCGCGTGAACCGCTGTCGCCATTGCCGTCCACCGGCCTGGGCGATCCTGGAAGCTCAGGAGTTGGCAGGCGGATCAACGCGGTGGGCAGACCGATAGCCATGGTGCCCCCCTTCATGGAATGTCCTCGGGTTGGGCGCCGGGCGGCTGCGCGTCCCAGCGCGCGGGCCATCCACCCCCACTTACCCCCAACCTCTTCAGGAAACCCCCTTTAAACCACTTGCGACCTGAGGTCTTACTTGAGGGACAGCAGACGGCGCTTGAAGGTCGGATGCTTGGTCTCCCAGTATCGCCAGCCCTCCACCCGGGCGGGCACGTTGGCGATGCCCCTGGCGACTTCGACCTCCCGGCACGTGCCGACCACCGACCAGGCCGACCAGCCGACGCGGTACCCGAACACGCGGTACCACATGTTGCCGTACATTCCCTTTTTGACTTCCCGCGTGTATTCGTGACCGCTGAAGACCATGTGCCGCTCCTCCAGGTGCGGCAGGCCCAGCCTCCTCAGCCGCCTGACCACCTCACTGGGGGTGAACTCGGCGGTGGGGGTGGACTCGGCGGTGAACCTGGTCTCCCTCTGCTGCTCGCGCTCGGTTTCGATGAACGCCACCACCTCGTGTTCCCGCGTGACCGACACCGTCATCGAGCCGCCGGGGCCGTCGATGTAGCGGGTGCGGGGGAGGAAGAAGTTGCGCGGCGAGACCATATGGATCCTGAAGAACGTGCGCGGCGAGCACCGTCCGTGACCGATGTCGTGGTGGTGGAAGTGGTGACGGCGGCGGCGGCGCTCCCTGTTTTCGGTCTCGTTCTCGGCTTCGTTCTCGTTCTCGGCCTCGGGCTCGGTCTCCGGCTCCGCCTCGGGCTCGGTCTTGGTTTTGGTCTTGTTCTTGGTGTCCGGGTCGGTGTCCGCGCTCGCCCCCGGCACCATGCAGGCGACCATCGCGACGGAAAGAGAGCCGCGCAGGGTCAGCGTGGCCATTCTTCTCATCGTGGCGCACGCCTTCGACCGGGCGGTCGGGGTTCCTGTCTCCGGGCGGCGAATGGACGTGGACATATACCGTTCCTTTGCGAAGGCGACGCGTGGCTCGCGACTTGTGCGCCGGGCCGGGAGCGGCCCGCTCATGCCCGCCGAGCGAGCCGACAAGATCGGTACGATGGTTACAGTTACCGCGACTCTCTTCACATCGCCACGCCGAACCCGAATTCCCCTTACTGGGGCAAGAGCCGGTGAAAAAGTGTCAATATCGGGGTCGCGTCCTGTTAATTATCGTCAGACGCGTTTGAGGTCGTAGTCGCCCTTTCTACCGGTGCCGTAGCGGCGCAGAGCGCCGTCGGGGCCGGAGGCGTTCGGGCGCACGAAGATCCAGTTCTGCCAGGCGGTGAGCCGGCCGAAGATCTTCGTCTCCAAGGTTTCCGGGCCGGCGAAACGGTGGTTGGCCTCCATGCCGGTCAGCGCGTCGGGCGACAGCGAGGCGCGCTCTTCCAGCGCGATGCGCACTTCCTCCTCGAAGTCGATGTCGTCGAGCGCCATGGTCACCAGGCCGAGCCCGGCGGCGGCCGCGGCCTCCAGCGGCTCGCCCAGCCTGGCCCGCACGGCCGCCAGGTCCGCGTCGTGGCCCCAGAACCGTGACCCCAGCCGGGACAGGCCGTTGCCCATCGGGAAGAGGCCGTCGTTGGACGGGGTGAGGACGATCGCGGCGGGCGCGGCGTCGTCGTCGCGGTCCTCGTAGACGCCCTCCAGCATGTACTGCCGGTCGGCGGCCAGGGCCACCTCGGCCAGCAGTCCGGCGAAGGCCGTGCCGGGGTCGATGACGGCCACGAGGCTGCGGCTGGTGACGTCGAGGCGTTTGAGCGTGCGCTTGTAGTAGTGGCGCACCTCGTTGACGAACCAGTCGCCGGCCGACTCCATGAGCTGGGCGTCATGGGCCAGCACCCGTTCCGGGTCGCCGATCGCGCGCAGGACCCAGATGCCGAGGTCGGGCTCGTTCGTGCGCAGGTGCAGGATCAGGTCGTCGAGGGCGCGGGTCATGGCGAGCGACCAGTAGGCGGCGCCCTGGGCCGCCGGGTCGCTCGGCGGGCCTTCGCGGGGGCCCGACACGGTGATCTCGACCAGGTGGTTCGTCCGGTCGAGGTGCGCCGTCACGTACGGATATGTGATGACATCGCCCTTGGCGACGCGGTCGAGCGGCGTCAGGCTCACCCCCTGGGCGTCCGAAGGCCGCCGGGACGCCGCCACCGCCGTCTCGGCGCGCCCGGCCACCTCGGCGGCGAAGGCGTTGCGCGGCACGGCCGCGTCCACCAGCCCCCACTCGACGGCCGTGGCGCCGCGTACGCCCTCCGGCCTGGTCGCGAACACGTCGGCGCGGTCCTTGCGCACGTGCCGCTTGTCCACCACCCGGGTCAGCCCTCCGGTGCCCGGCAGCACGCCGAGCAGCGGCACCTCGGGCAGCGAGACGGCCGTCGAGCCGTCGTCGACCAGGACGATCTGGTCGCAGGCCAGCGCCAGCTCGTAGCCGCCACCGGCGGCGGTGCCGTTGAGCGCGGCGATCCAGGTCTGGCCGGAGTGCTCGGCGGCCTCCTCGATGGCGTTGCGGGTCTCGTTGGTGAACTTGCAGAAGTTCACCTTCCACGCGTGCGTGGACTGGGCGAGCATGCGGATGTTGGCCCCGGCGCAGAACATCCGGTCCAGGCCGCCGGTCAGCACGACCGCCTTGACGCCGGGGTGCTCGAAGCGCAGCCGCTGGACGACGTCGTACAGCTCGATGTCCACGCCCAGGTCGTAGGAGTTCATCTTCAACTCGTAGCCGGGCACCAGGCCGCCCTGCTCGTCCACGCGCAGCGTGAGGGTGGCCACCGGCCCGTCCACCGCGAGGCTCCAGTGGCGATAGCGATCGGGCGAGGTCGCGAAGCGGACCATGGGCGGGGTTTGTGCGGTGATGGTCAAGGCGTGCTCCGATCGCTGCGACCTTCCCTATTATTCGACGCGACTACGGTGTACCGTCAAGAGTTTGTAGCGCTTGTCTCATGGGGCGCGCGGATGGCACGGTGAACGTGCGCCGCCTGGCAGAATTCGCGTCACGACCGTGTCGAACGACAGGAGAGCAGACGTGGCGGCCGAGCCCTCACAGCGCCCGCGCGAGAAGACGTCCGCCGGCGCCCGTTCGATCCTGCTCACGGTGCTCGGCGAGTTCGTGCTGCCGCGCAGGGGCGAGGTGTGGACGGGCACCCTCGTCCACGCTCTCGGGGCCCTCGGCGTGGAGGAGAAGTCCGCCAGGCAGGCGCTGTCGCGCACCGCCGCCGAGGGCCTGCTCGACTCGGAACGCCACGGCCGCAAGGTGCGATGGAACCTGACCGGGGCCGGCGACCGGCTGCTGCGCGAGGGCACGGAGCGCATCTACGGCTTCATGCGCCGCCCGCACGCCTGGGACGGCCGCTGGCTCGTCCTCACCGTCGGCGTGCCCGAGACCCAGCGCCGGCTCCGCCACCGCCTGCGCACCAGGCTCACCTGGCTCGGCCTCGGCTCCCCCGCGCCCACGCTCTGGGTCGTCCCCGACGCCTCCAAGGAGGCCGCGGTCCGCGAGGTCGTCCGCGAGCTCGACCTCACCGACCGGGCCTTCGCGTGGACGGGCCCGTCGGCGGACGTCGGCGATACCACCAAGCTCATCACGGCCGCCTGGGACCTCGACGACGTCGAGAAACGCTACGCGACCTTCATCGAGCGCTTCGACGGCCTGGCGGTGGCCTCCGGCCGGGAGGCGTTCGTCAACCAGGTGCTGCTCATCCAGGAGTGGCGGCGTTTCCCCTTCCTCGACCCCGACCTGCCCGCGGAGCTGCTCGACCACGCCTGGCCTGGCCCGCGGGCCGCGGCCGTCTTCCACGATCTGCACAACCGCTGGCACCGCCGCGCCCAGAGCGAGTGGGACCGCATGGACGAGGAAGCCGCCGCCCGCCACTGACAATTCCCACCACAACCTCGTCGCTGCCATCACGCCAGATGTAGCGGAAATATCCGCTCAGCCGTCGGCCGCCCGCTCTTCCCGCCCGGGTGAGGTGAGGGCGCGCACGGACACCTGGAACCCGTATTCGCACCAGGGACCGTCCGCGCCGGCGCCGTTGTGGCCGGCCATGTCGCAGATGCGGCACGCGGAGCGGCCGGGCACGACGGTCGCCGGCCGGCGGTGCATGTGCAGGGTCAGCCGCGACCCGGCGTCGGTCTGCTCCAGGCAGATCGCGTCGCACAGATGCTGGACCAGCCACAGCCCGAAGCCGTGCGAGGCGGTCGGGTCGAGGGTGGCGCCGGCCAGGTGGTCGCGGGTCAGCCCGCCCGCGGTGTCGAGAACCTCGACGTCGATCGCGTCGCCGGCGCCGCGCACGACGAGCCGCCCGCCCGCGCCGCCGTGGTCGAGCACGTTGGTGACCGCCTCGTTGACGGCGAGCACCAGGTCCGCAAGCCGCCGGCCGCTCAGCCCGACGCGCCGGCCGCAGGTGTCGACCAGCTCCCGGACCAGGGCGAGGTCAGCGCTGATGGGACAGCACCGGTGAAATTCCTCGCTCATGACCGTCTCGCCTGCCGGAAATCGGAGAAGGGGTACGCGGGCGCCTGTCAGCTTCCCTCGCCGTCACCTCGGCAAACAGCGGAACCCCGAACGCGCTGGTAAGCGTAACAAAAACCGGGCCCCGGCCGCAGTCGCCCCGCCCGCGCGTGTTTCACCCCGTCCTTCACCCGGGGCACGTACAGTCGCGGTCCCCGGCTCAGCGCGGCGCGGGGCCGTCGGGCGTGAGCGCCCGGTTCGGCCATACGTCTCCTGTGCCTTCAGCGGCCTGCTTCAGTCAAGCCGGAAAATGCTTCAGCGGCATTTCAGCGGCATTTCAGCGCTCAGTGGGAACATAGCGTGAGAAATGCAGAAATAGATGACATCGGGGGTTCAAGGTGGGCTTTATTCATTTTTATTGCGAAGGAACCTAGCCGCGTGTATCACGTGGACAGTCTCGTCGAGCGCAAGGCCTTCCAGGGGTCCCGGGGGCTGAACGACGACCGCTGGCACGAGCAGCTCTGGAAGGCCATGAGGTGCCAGGTCGCGGTCGAGCACCAGGAGGGCCCGTTCACCCTCGAGGCCGGCATGGACCTCGGGCTGGTACGGCTGGAGGTCAAGCGGCTGCGACCGCTGACGCTCACGCGCCCCCTCGAACCGCCCCCGCTGCTGGAGCACGAGGTGGTCCAGGTCGTCGCGCTGTTGCGGGGCACCCTGCGGGTCGTGTGGGGCGGCAGGCACAGCGAGATGGGCGTCGGCGACCTGTACGCGCACGACTTCGCCCGCATCCGGGAACTCACCATCCCCGGGGGCGGCGAGCCGGAACCGGTCGTGATGGCCCTGGCCACCATCCCCAAGCCGCTGCTTCCCATGTCCGCCGGGCAGATGGACGCGGTCCTGGGCCGGGGGCTGCCCGCCGCCGACGGGGTGGGCGCCGTGCTGTACGGCTTCCTGCGCGACCTGGCCGAGGCGCGGCGGGCCCTCAGCCCTTCTGACGGACTGCGGCTGGGGATGGTGCTCATCGATCTGGTGTCGGCGTTCTTCTCCGCCACCGTCGAAACCGATCCCATGCCCCTGCCGGGAGCCGGGCGGCAGGCGTTGACGGTGAGCATCCAGACGTTCGTCCTGCAGAACCTGGACGACCCCGAGCTCACGCCCCACTCGATCGCCGCCGCCCACCACATCTCGGTCAGCTACCTGCACCGGCTCTTCCAGGACCGGGGCGAGACGGTGTCGGCGTGGATCAGGAACCACCGGCTGCGTCGCGCCCGCCGTGACCTGGCCGACCCGGCGCTCGCGACGGTCCCCATCCACGTCATCGCCTCACGCTGGGGGTTCAGCCATTCCTCGGCCTTCAGCCGGGCCTTCCGCATCGCCTACGGGGTCTCGCCACGGGACTTCCGCGCGCAGGTGCTGTCAAGGGCGATCAACGAGTCGCTGCGGACCAGCGCCATGGACGACCTGGACCTTTAGCGCGACAGGCCGGGAGCGCCGGACTCAACAAGTGAGGCGGGCGGTGAAGAGCCAGCCGGGACCCGAACCGTCCCTGGCCGGGTCGAAGGCGGGCGGCGCCGGACGGCCGTACTGCGCGGCCACCTCGTTCACCTCCCGCACCTCCGCCGTCCATCCCCGCCCACGCAGCCAGCCGCCGAGATCCTGGCGGGGCCCGCCCAGCCAGAGGTCGACCAGGTCCGGGGAGAGCGCGGCCCTGGATTCGCGCAGCACGGGACTGTCGGGGGCGTGGTCGGCGGCCAGGACGCTGCCGGGGGCCGAGAGCCGGCTCACCCGGTCGAGCAGCACGTCGGCGGCCTCGGGCGGCAGGGCGTACAGCATGCCCTCGGCGAGCCAGGCCGTCGGCCGCTCCGGTGAGAACCCGGCCTCGCGCAGCGCGCCCGGCCAGTCGGTGCGCAGGTCGGCGGGGACCTGCACGTGCTCGCACAGCGGCTCGGCACCCTTGAGCACGCCCGCCTTGAACGCCAGCACCTCGGCGAAGTCGATCTCGTAGACGCGTGTACCGGCCGGCCAGTCCAGCCGGTACGCGCGCGCGTCCATCCCCGAGGCCAGCAGCACGACCTGCCCGCACCCCTCGGCCGAGGCCCGCAGCAGCGCCTCGTCGAGGTAGCGGGTGCGTACCGCCACCTGTCCTGCCAGCACTTCGGCGAAGCCCGCCCAGCCGGAGGGCGCCTTCTCCCAGTAGCCGTCCCCGGCGACGGCTTCCACGAAGCGCTCGGCGTACGGGTCGAGGAAGAGATGGTCGGGGCGGGCGCTCTCCAGGGCGCGCAGCGCGGCGACCACGACGGCGGTCTCGCCGATGCCGTCGAGGGAGGTCGGGTTCATGAGATCCTCCAAAAAAAGAATGTTCCTTTTGTTTGGAGTCTGCTCCCCGGCCCCCGACCTTGTCAACGGGGCTCAGGAGGCGGGCATGGCTACTCCCTGGCCAGCGCGGCCAGCAGCCCGGCCTGGAACCGCGTGCGCGCGCCGAGCCGGCCCATCAGCTCCGCGATGCGCCGCTCGGCCGTACGATGGCCGACCCCGAGCTGGCGGGCGATGGCCTCGTCCGTGAGCCCGGACAGCAGCAGGGCGATCAACCGGGCGTCGTCCCTGGCCGGGTCGCGGGCCGAGGTCAGGCCCAGGGGCAGAGCCCGCTGCCAGAACCCCTCGAAGAGCCTGATCAGCGCCTCCAGCAGCCCCGACGGGTGGATGACGAGCGCCGCGACCGCGTCGGCGGGCTCGTGGCTGAGCAGCAGCAGCGCGAGTTTGTCGTCCACGATGTAGAGCTTCATCGGCAGGCTCGGCAGCACTCTGGCCTGCTGGCCGGCCTCGATCATCTCGTCGATCAGCCGCAGCGCGCCGGTGCTGGCCACGAAGTCCTGCTCGTAGATCATGCGGCTGGAGATGCCGCGCTCCAGCAGCTCCCGCTGCGCGGCCACGCTGCCCAGCCGGTCGAAGTACGGCCGTTTGGACAGGCTGCGGAGCTGCCGCCGGGCCGCGCGCTGGATCTGCGCGTGGCGCTGCTCGACCGCCCGCTGACCGGTGACGACCTCGACGACGACCGGCGGCGTACGCTCCCTCGCCCGTTCCTGGAACGCCTCTTCCAGCTCGCGGGCCCGTTCCCTGGCCTTGATCAGCTCGCGTTCCGCGGCGAGCAGGAGCACGTCGAGCGCGACGTCGGGGGCGACGGCGGTGTAGCGGGGCGGCGGGCCCGGCGTGACGCCGAGCAGCCCCTTGGCCTCCAGGCCTGCGAGCAGGGGGACCAGGTCCGGCCTTGGCCAGGCCGCGGCGAGCCGGTCGAGGGTGGCCGGCGAGCGGTCGAGCAGCACCTCGTACAGGGCCTCCTCGTCAGGGCCGAGCCCGATCGCGCCGAGCCCGCTCACGGCTCGGCCAGCCAGCCGCGCATGACCACCTGGTAGCCGGCCTGGAACCTGGTCTGCGCGTCGAGCCGGGTCATCATGGCGCGGACGTGGCGGCGTACCGTCCGGTCGCTCCAGCCGAGGTGCGCGGCGATGGCCGTGTCGCTCAGCCCGGCGGCCAGCAGCGGGAGCAGGTCGCGCCTGGCCTCGGCCGCGCCGGTCGCCTCGGCCAGGCGGCCCCGCCTGACGTGCAGCGGCGCCGCCCGCTCCCAGTACATCTCGAACAGCTCCGACAACGCGCCGAGCAGGGTCGAGTCGTGCACCACCAGCGCGGACTCCACGGCGTGCTCGTCGTGCCGCAGCGGCAGGATCGCCATGGGGTGGTCGCTGAGCACCAGCTTGACCGGGACTTCGCCGACCCTGGCCTGCTCGCCCGCGCCGAGGTAGCCGATGATGGTCGCCAGCGTGCCCGGCGCCTCCACGGCGCGCCGGTCGTACAGGACCCGGTACTCCACGCCGCGCGCCAGCAGCTCGAACTCGACGGCGTTGCCGGCGGCCCCGGTCGCGTACGGGGGCGCGTCGAAGACCCTGACCTGCCGCCGCGCCTCGCGCTGGAGCCGTTCGAACCGCCGGCTGACGGCTTGTCTGCCCATGACCACCTCGACCAGGTTGGCCGAATCCTGCTCGGGCGCGGAGCGGTGGAAGCGCGCGGCGAGCTGGGCGATGCGGTGCCTGGCCTCGGTGAGTTGCTGCGTGCGGGCCTGGATCAGCACGTCCAGGGCGAGTTCAGGGGAGACGGCGACGTACCGGGGCGGGTCCCCGGGCAGCCGGGTGACCAGTCCGAGCTCTTCCAGGCGGGCGGCGGTGGCGGTGTCGTGTCCCAGCTCGGCGAGCGTGGCGGGCGAGCGTTCCACCAGCGCCGCGTACAGGGTCTGTGCCGCGGATGACAGCCCGATGACCTCTAACATGATCACAGCATGTCCTCTTTCCGTCTATGACGGGAATAGGACAAGATTTCTCCTTCCGCGACTTTACTGCGATCTGTCATGGTTCCCGGGGATTTGATCACCACCGAGGAGAACCATGATCCGTCGGTTGCTTGCCACGTTGGGCGTGCTGCTTTCCACCGGAATGGCCGTTCCGACCTCGACTGCCCCTCCGGCCCCGCCACCTGCCGCGCCGATCGCCGGCATCGGAGGCCAGGGCCCGAAGAAGATCACCCTGATCACCGGGGACGTGGTGACCTACACCACCGGCCCGGACGGCAGCCCGCAGCCCCAGGTCGAGCCGGCCAAGCGGCCCGACGGGAGGCCGGTGTCCTTCATGTCCGTCCGCGAACGGAACTCTTACTTCGTCTACCCCACCGACGTGATGGACCTGCTGTCGGCGGGCCGCCTGGACCGCGGCCTGTTCGACGTGGCCTACCTGGCCGACAACGGATACGACGACGCCGAGAGCGCCGGCCTGCCGGTGATCGTGCAGGGCGCGTCCGTGCAGCGCATTCGCGCCGCGGCGCGCCCGCTGTCCAGCATCGACGCCTCCGCCGTGAAGGTGGACAAGAAGGACGCCGGGACGTTCCTGTCCGCGCTCGACCTGGCTCGGGCGGGGAAGGGCAAGGTCTGGTTGGACCGCAGGGTACGGGCCACGCTCGACGAGAGCGTCAAGCAGATCGGCGCGCCGGAGGCGTGGGCGGCCGGGCTGAGCGGCGAGGGCGTCAAGGTGGCCGTGCTCGACACCGGCGTGGACGCCGAGCACCCCGACCTGGCGGGCCGGATCGCGGCCACGGCCAACTTCACCTCGGAGACGAGCGCGCAGGACGGCCACGGCCACGGCACGCACGTCGCCTCCATCATCGCGGGCAACGGCGGCCGCTACACCGGCGTCGCGCCCAAGGCCTCGCTGCTGGTGGGCAAGGTTCTCAACAACCGCGGCAGCGGCTACGAGTCCGAGATCATCTCCGGCATGGAGTGGGCGGTCTCCCAGCAGGCCCGGGTGGTCAACATGAGCCTCGGCGGCTGCTGCCCCGGCCCTGACAGCCCGACCGACCAGGCGCTGGAGCGGCTCAGCAAGGAGTCGGGGGCGCTGTTCGTGGTGGCCGCGGGCAACGACACGGCCAGCCGGACGATCGGCTCGCCCGGCACGGCGCCGTCCGCGCTGACCGTCGCCGCGGTGGACGGGGCCGACAAGACGGCCTCCTTCTCCAGCAGGGGGCCCACGGCCGTGAACTACGGCCTCAAGCCCGACCTTTCCGCGCCCGGCGTGGACATCGTCGCCGCCCGCGCGCGCGGCACGTCCATGGGCGCGCCGGTGGACGACACCCACACCAGCGCCTCGGGGACCTCGATGGCCACCCCGCATGTCGCCGGCGCCGCCGCGCTGCTGGCAGGCCAGCATCCCGACTGGAACAACGCCAAGCTCAAGGCCGCCCTGACGAGCACCGCCAAGCGTAGCGAGGCGGGCGCCTACGAGCAGGGCGCCGGGCGCGTGGACGTGGCGCGCGCCGTCAAGCAGCGGGTACGGGCGGAGGGCAGCCTCGACTTCGGCTTCCTGTCCTCGCCGCAGAGCGGCCCGGTGACCAGGCCGCTCACCTACGTCAACGACGGCGACCAGCCCGTGACGCTGACGCTGAGCACCGGCGTCACGGCCCACCGCGGCGGCGCCCTCCCGAAGAGCACGCTGTCGGTCGACAGGAACACGGTCACCGTCCCCGCGCGCGGGAGCGCGCAGGTGACGGTCACGTTCGACCCGAAGGGGCCCGACACCTGGTACGAGGGCTTCGTCCAGGCCTCGGACGGCCAGACCCAGGTGAGTTCGGCCGTCGGCGCGTTCGTCGAACCGAAGAGGCTCACCGTGCGCACGCGACTGGTGCTGCCGGACGGGGCCACCAGCCCGACGGAGATCCCGTGGATGCTGCTGCGGACCGACGACCGTGACGACCTCGTCTCCGTCTACCTTCCGCCGTCGGGCGCCGAGAGCGAGACGGTCGTCTACCCCGGCACCTACAGCGTGATGTCCGCGCTGGCCTGGCGGGGCAGGAACGGCGAGTGGGTCCAGTCGCTGCCCGCCGACCCGGAGATCGAGATCACCGGGGACACCACGGTCACACTCGACCTGCGCAAGGCGCGCGAGGTCTCGGTGCGCACACCGCTCCCGAACGAGGTCAACCGCTCGCAGTACGCCTTCAAGCGCATCGGGGCCACGGGCGCCTGGGGCGAGGTGTCGTCCGCCTATCCCGTGTACGGCCTGGACAACTACGTGCTGCTGCCCACGCGCAAGGTCACCCAGGGCAGCTTCACCCTGGCCGGCCGCTACCAGCTCGGCGCCCCCGCCATCACCATGAAGGTGCGCGGCGGGCCCGCGATCGAGCCGCGCTACCTGGACGTGACGCCGGAGACGCGCAAACTCGACGGGCGCAGCACGCTCACGCTCGTCGACGCCCGTGACGGCCGCGACTTCAGCCGCCTGGACGTGCGAGGCAAGCTCGTCCTGCTCGACGTGTCCGACCTCTGCCCGTCGATGGCCTGCTCGGGCAACGCCCTGGACCGGGTCAGGGCCGCCGCGCAGGCGGGGGCCACGGCGGTGCTCGGGTACGGGGCCGTCAACCGGGCCTTCCTCGACCCGGCGGGCTCGTGGCCGACCTACCCCGTGCCGACCATGAGCCTGACGGCCGAGCAGGGCCGCGCGCTGTCCGCCCTGGCCGCCCGCAGGACGGTGACGGTCAGCGCCGACGGCACCGCGTCGACGCCGTACCTGTACTCGCTGGTGCTGCCCGAACTCGGCCGGATCCCCTCCAACCTGAGCTACTCCATCGGCGCCAACCGGCTGCAGAAGATCAATGACCGCTTCCACGCCGACCGGCCGGGCATGGCGGAGCTGAGCACGCAGGCGTCGATCTCGACCCGGTCAGGCCGATACTCCACCCCCGCGTCGATGGAACACCGGCAGCGCTCGCAGACCACCCTGACCGAGTACGTCGGCCCCGTCTCCCCCGACGTCCTCTGGAACCGCACGACCACGATCACCTACGACGAGGGAACGGAGTACCACAGCAAGACCGCGATGCAGGTCCCCGCCAGGAACGTCTTCACCTCCGCCGGGACGCGGACCGAGGCATGGGGGAAACAACCGCGGGTGCCCGGCAGCCTGGTCGTCTCCGACGAGGTCTACGCCATCGGGGCCGCGGAGTGCTTCCCGTGCCGGATGGGTGAGATGTTCATGCCGATCGTGCCGGTAGTGGGGCCGGAGCCGAACCACGGGGAGACCTTCACCTACGCCGCCAACGGCTCCAGCGACAAGCACGGCGGCAGGGACGAGCTGCGCCTCTACCGTGATGGTCAGGAGCTCCCGCTGGTCGAGGCCAAGGCCGTGCTGGGGATCGTCGCGTTGACCGTGCCGACGTTCACACTGCCGCAGGCCGAGACCCGCTACCGGATGACGGACTCCTTCCGCACCCCGCACCCGCTGCAACGGTACGCGAGAGACGTCGAGAGCGCGTGGACGTTCAAGAGCAAGCAGCCGACCGGCGGGATAACCTCGATGAACGGCGGGCTCTGTCTGGGCTGGTTCGTGACGGGCAAGGTCGAGCCCTGCGAGACGACCAGGCAGCTCAACCTGCGCTACGACGCGCCGCTCGACCTGGACAACCGGCTCAAAGCGGGCGTCGCACACCGGATCCGCGTGACCGGCTACTACGGCACGTTCGGGCGCAACGACGCGAAGCTCACCCAGCTCAAGGTCTCGGTCACCTTCGACGACGGCGCCCACTGGACGCCGGTGCGGGTTTCGTCGGGGCAGGCGACCATCACCCCTCCGCCGCTGGCCCAGACGACCGGGACGGTGGGGATCAGGGCGCAGGCCACCGACGCCGAGGGCAACACGGTTGAGCAGACCGTCCAACGGGCGTACGGGCTGAAGTAGATAATCCGGGCATGGCCGGTCATCACCCGCCATGCCCGGATCCTTTCGGCGATCACGTCCGGGGGTACGCGGCCGTGCGGAGCAGGTCGGCGACGCTGCCCTGGAAGTCGGGCAGCAGGCGGGCGGCGCGGATCCAGGCGTCGGCGTCGTCCTTGACGGTGTCGCGCATCAATTCGATCAGCTCCCTGGGGGCGGCGTGGAGCTCTTCGTACACCTGGCGGAGCACCTCCGCGGCCGGGTGGGCGTGTTCCAGCGCCTGATCCCAGGTGACCTTCCCGGCGCGGACGGCGCCGGTCACCCACTTGTCGTTCTTGCGGCGCGGCTCGTCGGCCGCGTGCGCGATGAGCACCTTTTCGGGGTGTTCGCCCGCCATGAGCCTGGTGTAGGCGGAACACACGCCTTTCGGGAGGATCCTGGCTGCTTCCTGCAGCAACGATCCGGGACGTTCGTACGCCTTCGCCATCCACCACACGGTGGTCGGCGGGAACGGCCGGTCGAGGTGTTCGCGCAGCAGGGCCCGCCAGTGCCAGCTGTGGGTCTCCTCGACGAGGGTGGCCAGGTCGCGGCGGGTGCGCCACGCCTCGATCTGGGCCTCGGGGGTCTCCCCCCGGGTGACCTCGGTACGGAGTGCCTCGACTCCGTCCTCGCGGGACAGCAGGCCGGCGACGTGGTCGCCGGTGGTGCGGCAGTCCTGCCGCACCTTGCGCTCGCCGAGCAGCTCGGCCACCGCCTCGGCGCCGAACCGGTCCCAGACGTCCAGGAACATCCGCAACTGCGGGACCCTGCCCCTGATGCGCTGACGGAACCACCGGGACTGATGCGACCATCGGGACCGATGCTCCTGCGGGGTCGCGCACGCGTCCAGCTCGCGCAGCGGCCCCGGCTTCACCCCGGACGGGATCCCCTCCAGCCATGCCTCCCGTACCCGGCCCGGGGTGGCGGCCAGCGCCGCCCATTCGGCCGCCTCCGGCTCGCCCGCGATGAGAGCACGCAGCGTCACGTCGTCGAGATGGGGCCACAGCGCGGTACGGGTGCCGTCGGGGGCGGCACCGAGCATCGAAAGGAACGCCTCCCAGGCGTCGGACCCGGTTGGGGGGAGGATGACGGCGGCTTCGGGGGCCGGCGTGGTGGGGGCGACGGCGTTGAGGAGTTCGGGGATCGTGCCAGGAAATGTCGTGATTTGCGCGGCCAGTGCCCGCCAGGCGGCCACGTCCGTCCCGAGCCGTGCGCTGACGCGCTCGGCGAGCCGGGCGCGGAACTGCGGCCAGGTGTTCGATCGGCCCGCGCCGGGACGTTCCGAGACGGGCAGGCGCGGGCGGTGCCTGGTCGCCGCCAGAACGGCCACGGCCGGGCGTCCTACGGCGAGCAGTTCCTCCCCGCTCATGGTGCCGGACGCGAGCCCCTCACCGGCCAGAAGGCCGACGATGTCATGGAGGCCGGGCGAACCGTCGTCGCGCTCCGCACCAGCCATCTCCGGGGTGGCGGCCTTCAGCAGGGCGATGGTCGGGGCCGAGGTGTGCGTGGCGACCGCCTGAGGGAACCTCCGCAGCAGCGTGATCCGCAGCCCCTCCGGGCAGTCGCGGCGGGCCGCCGCCCGTGCGGCGGCCTCCTCCCCCAGCGGCCGGAGTCTGTCGAGTTCGCGCAGGGCGTCCCAGTCCACGGGCACGGTGTCGAGGAGTCGCCGGGCGGTCGCGGCGAGGTGGCGGGCGTACAGCAGGAGGCGGAAGTCGCGGGGACAGTCGGGGCGGGCGGCCAGGGCCGCCGACGCGGGCGCGTTGAAGGGCTCGTGGTCGTCGGTGGCGCGGATGGTGTACCAGTCGAGCCGCTCCCGGATGCTCAGCCGGTCGGCGTGATCACGCGTGTCCGGGTCGCGTAGCTCTCGGATGGCGCCGCAGGTGCCCTTCGCCTGCGCGAGCGCGACCCGCAGCACGTCGATGTCGACCTCCGCCACCACTTCCCGAACGTCCGGCCGCAGACCGGTGGTGTCGAGGGCGGCGACCGCGGCCGCGCCGCCGCCGTGCCGCCAGATCGACAGGACGGCGCGGAGCTGCTCCTCTTCGGTCAGCAGCGGGCCGTAGGTGTCGAGCACCTGGTGGACGAGGTCCGGACGCGGCGAGACGACCAGCGGCCGGGCGGTCTCGACGGTCCTCATCAGCGTCGCGACGACCTGCTCGTTGGCGTCGAACCGGGTCGCGGCGGCGAACAGCACCCGCCGTGTCCGCAGGGTCCATGGCACGTCGTCGGCCCGGAGATGCAGGCTGCCCGAGGCCGCCATCTTCAGGTCGTACCCGTGCAACACGGCGTGCACGCTCCCCGAGGCGGCCACCCGCGCGCACACGTCGAGCCTGCGCGACGTCGCCGGGTTGCGCACCAGCCGCGCCACCATGCGGTCGTCCACCTGCTCCAAAGCGGCCGCGGTGACCTCGTCGACGATGTCCTCGCCCCAGTCGGCGAGGTTGTTGTTCGACGCGAGCGCGGCCACGAGCGCCGGATGGCCGAGCGCCGCCTTGATCAGCCCGTCGGGCGGCCGGCGGATGTAGCCGAGCACGGGGACGAGGAGGTGGGCGGCGTGTGCGCACACGTGCGGCCAGTCGGTGTCCCGGGCGCCTTCGACGAGCGGAGCCCAGGGCCAGCTCTCGCTGGTTTTCCTGTAGACCATCAGCGTGCCTTCGCCAGGAAGCCGAAGAGCTCGCCGGGCTTCGACGGCGTCGAGGTGGAGGCCGGGGCGGCCCGCCCGATCATCTGATGCGCCGAGCAGGCCGGCGGCAGCACGGCGAACATGATCGAGGTCTTGACACGTGTCATCGCTTGGCGCCTCCAAGGGGTCGTCTCAGGGAAAGGGGAGGCCGCTGCGTGATGGCATGTCGATGGGGCGAAACGCCTTATCAGCGCGGTCTGATGCCGTACCGGGCGAGCCCGGGCCGCCGCGTGGCCCCATTCGCACGCTCCGTCGCGGTCTCCCTGGCGGTCATGCTGGCAGAGGCGATTGATGGACCGGCTATGGATCGGCTATGGACCCCAAATGATCGAAAGTTGGCGCCCATGATCGCTTCAGCCCAGAATGGGCGTTGATCGGTTCCGGCTACTGTGGAAGACGTGGTTGCGACGTGAGGTTCCTGATGCTCGGTGAGCTTCAGCTGATCGTCCACGACGCGCCGGTGCCCGTGGGGCCGCCCAAACGGCAGGCCCTGCTCGCCCTGCTGCTCCTGCGCAGGAACCGGCTGGTCCCCATGGGCCGCATCGTCGGCGGCATCTGGGGCGCCACGCCGCCCGCGACCGCGCGTGCCCAGGTTCACGCGCACGTGGCGGGCCTGCGCGGACTGCTGGAGTCGGTGGGCGCCGGACGTGACATGCTGCGCACCGGTCCCGCCGGGTACGTCCTGCAGCCGCCGCCCAGCAGCGTCGACCTGGACGTCTTCGACGAACTGGCCGGCTCGGCCCGCACGCTTCTGGACGACGGCAACGCCGGTGAGGCCATCACGGCGGTGCGGGAGGCGCTGTCGTTGTGGCGGGGCGCCGGGCTGGACGGCCTGCGCGCGGCGTTCGCCGCCGACGCGGCCGAGCAGTTGAAGCAGCGGCGCCTGGCCGCGATCGAATTACTCGCCGACGCCCACCACGCGGCCCGCCGCGACGGCGAGCTCATCCCCGAACTGGACGAGCTCTGCTCGGCGCATCCCCTGCACGAGGGCCTGCGTTACCGCCTGATGCTGGCGCTGCACCGCAACGGCCGGACCGCCGACGCGCTGCGGGTCTACCGCGAGGGCTGGCGCATCACCACGACCGAACTCGGCATCGAGCCGGGCGCCCGGCTGCGCGAGCTGGAGACGGCCATCCTGCAGGGCGGCGCGACGCTCCTGGACGAGCCTCACCCCGGCACGGCACTCCTGGATCACGCCGGCACGACGCTCATGAACGCACCGCACCCCGGCATGGCCTTCCCCGGCCCGGCGGCCTCTCACGGCGGCAACCAACCCCATGCGCCACCGCACGGCGAGGTGGGCTCCCCCGCGCAGGACGGGCCGCTGCCAGAGGAGAACAGGCAGCCGCGCTCACAGCCCACCGGCGCCTTGGTGCCCGTTCCGAGCTTCCAGTTGCCTCCCGACGTTCCCGCCTTCATCGGCCGCGCCGGCGAACGCGCCCACGTCCTGTCCTGCCTGTCCGCCACCAGCGGCCCAGGCGAACAATCCCCCGTCATCGTGGTGACCGGCCCGCCGGGCATCGGCAAGACCAGCTTCGTCGTGCACGTCGGGCAGGACGTCCGCGACCGATACCCCGACGGGCAGTTGTTCCTGCCGATGCGCGGCCCGTCCGGCGCGCCCGTGCCGCTCGGGCAGGCCGTGGCGACGCTGCTGCGCGGGCTGGGTCTGGCCGGCGCGGCCATCCCGGAGGGGGAGGCGGAACGGCTGGCCACGTACCGGTCGGTGCTGGCGGGACGGCGGGTGCTGATCGTCCTGGACGACGCGGTGAGCGCCGCGGACGTGCGGCGGCTGCTGGTCGCCTCGCCGGGCTGCGCGCTGCTGGTGACCAGCCGCAGCGCCCTGACCGGTGTGGACGCCGAACGGGTGCGGCTGGCGCCGCTGCCCCTCGACGAGGCGCTGGCCCTGCTCGCCGCCACCGCGGGCGCCGAGCGGGTGGCCGCCGACCCGGCCTCGGCCGCCAGGATCGTGCGCCGCTGCGGGTACCTGCCCCTGGCCGTGCGCATCGCCGGCGCCCGCCTGGCGGGAAACAGCCAGCGCAGGCCGGCCGAGCTCAGCGCCTCCCTGCGCGACCAGCGCCGCCGCCTGGACGAACTGGCGGTCGAGGACCTGGCCGTCAGGACCGCACTCGCCTCGGCGGACCAGGAGTTGTCCGCGCCGGCCCGGGAGGCCTACCACCTGCTCAGCGTGCTGCTGCCGGCTCAGGACGTGGCCGGCTGGGTGGTGGCGGCCCTGCTTGACGCCACGCCGTCGGACGCCGAGCGGATCGTCGACGAGCTGGTCGGCATGAACCTGCTGCTGCCCGCGGGCAGCGGCCGCTACCGCCTGCACGACCTGGTCCGGCTCTACGGCAGGGAGCAGGCCCTGGCGCGGGTACCGGCTGAGCGGCGGCGGGCGGCCGGTGAGCGCCTGTGCGGCGCGTACCTGGATCTGGCCACGCGGGCCGAGCAGGAGTTCGGGAGCGGGTTCGTGGAGGCCGCGCCCAGGGTGGCGCCCGCGTGGAGCCTGCCGGAGGCGCTGTCCCGCAGGCTGGTGGCCGACCCGATGGCGTGGTTCGAGGCGGAACGCGTGCCGCTCGGCGCCGTCGTCGTCAGGGCCGCGGCGACCGGGGCGCCCGGCGCCGCCGCCGGGCTGGCCGCGGCGCTCGCGGTCTTCTACGAGGCCAGGACCTATTTCGCCGACTGGCGGAGCACGCACGAACAGGTGCTGCGGGCCGCCCGCCGGTCGGGCGACGACGCCTCCGCGATGGCGATGCTGCGCAACCTCGGCGAGTTGCACACCATCCAGGACCGCTACCCGGTCGCCGCCGACTGCTTCGAGGAGGCGCTCGAGCACGCCAGGCGGATCGGCGACATCAGGTACGAGGCGGCCACGCTGTCCGGGCTCGGCTACGTGCACCGGCTGACGGGCTGCAACGAGCAGGCCGCCGAGTGCTTCTCGCGGGCCGAGCGGCTGTGCAGGCAGGTGGGCAACGTCCCCGGCGAGGTGTACGCGGTGCACGGCCTTGGCATCATGCTTCTGGAACGCCGCCAGTGGGCGCAGGCCCGCGCGCGCTTCGCCGCGTGCCTGCGGCTCAGCCGCCGCGCCGGCTACCTGGCCGGTGAGGCGCGGGCGCTGCGCTGCCTGGGCTCGGCCGACAACGGCGACGGCCACCACGCCAGCGCGGAGCAGCACTTCCGCAACTCCGGGGAGGTCGGCGCGCGGCTCGGCGACCGGCTCGTGGAGGCGCATGCCATGCGCTGCGTGGGCGACCTGCGCATCCGGCACGGCGACACGGCGGAGGGCATCAGGCTGCTGTACGACAGCCTGACCGTCTACCGGGCCTGCGGGCAGCGCTTCGGCGAGGCCATGGTGCTGCGCGGACTCGCCCACGCCGCCATGGCCAAGAAGGAGACGGGGTCCGCGCGCCACTACCTCATCCAGGCGACGCGCATCTGGGAGCGGATCGGCTCGCCGTTCTGGCTGGAGCGGGCCAGGACCGAACTCGACGCCCTCGACGATCCCTCGCCGTGCGTCGCCCCGAGCGCTTGACCCCCACGTTCAGCGGGAGGCGGGTTTGACCAGGCCGCAGTCGTAGGACAGCACGACCACCTGCGCGCGACTGGACAGGCCCAGCTTGGCCATCAGCCGGTTCAGGTGGGTCTTGACGGTGCCCTCGCTCACCGCCAGCCGCTCGGCGATCTCCTTGTTGGACAGCGCGTGGCCGACCAGGCGCAGCACCTCGGTCTCGCGGGCGGTCAGGGCGTCGAGCACCGGGGCGGCCGGGCTCGGCGGGGAGACGAACGTCTCGATCAGGCGTTTGGTGACGCTCGGCGCCAGCAGCACGTCTCCCGCCGCGACGGTGTGGATGGCCGCGATCAGGCGGCCGGGCGGGGTGTCCTTGAGCAGGAAGCCGCTGGCGCCTGTCCGCAGCGCGTTGTAGACGTACTCGTCCAGGTCGAACGTGCTCAGGATGAGCACCTTGGGCGGCGTGCCCCCGGCGTCGGCGAGGATGCGTTCCATGGCGGCGATGCCGTTCATGCCCGGCATGCGGATGTCCATGAGGACCACCTCGGGTCTGAGGTCGGCGGCCAGCCGCACGGCCTCTGCTCCGTCGGCGGCCTCCCCCACCACATCGAGCCCGGAGGCGCGCAGCATCGCGGCCAGACCGGCCCGGATGAGCACCTGGTCGTCCACCACAAGGACCTTGATCATCGCCTTGCCTCAGGTCGGATCGTCCTCCTCGGACGCAGAGAGCGGAAAGGCCGCCAGAACCTCGAACCAGCTCGTGGTGATCTTTCCCTGGTAGAGCCTGACACGTTCGGTCATGCTGATCAAGCCGTTCCCGCCGCGGTCGGAGACGACGGCGGGGCGGCCGGTGCCGTCGTCGGTGACACGCGCGGTCAGAGCGTTCAGCCGTCCTCCGTGCCGCGTGTGGCCGCGATCACCCTCATCAGCGCCCGGTGCAGGTCCTGCAGCTCCTCGATCTCCATGCCGAGCCGGGCCACGATGGCCGGCGGGATCTTCTCGGCCTCCGCCCTGAGCTGCCTGCCGGCGGGGGTGAGGGTCACGGCGAGAGCGCGCTCGTCGGCGGTGTTGCGCTCGCGGTGGATGTAGCCGAGGGCTTGGAGCCGTTTGAGCAGCGGCGACAGGGTGCCCGGGTCGAGCCGGAGCAGCTCGCCCAGCTCTTTCACCGACAGGGGCTCGTGCTGCCAGAGCGCGAGCATGGCCAGGTACTGCGGATGGGTCAGCCCCATGGGCTGCAGCAGCGGCCGGTACAGGCCGATCACGCTGCGGGAGGCGATGCTGAGGGCGAAGCAGACCTGCCGTTCCAGCGCCAGGGGGTCGTCTGTTGTCTCTGTCACAGGCTCCATCGGTGGGCACCTCCGACTGCCTCTGCTAAATTACTTGGTGTACAAACTAATAGTACACCAACCACTTGCACGCAAGCCATCCGCGAGCCGGCCCTGGAGGACATCCCCGTGTTTCACCGCAAGCCGCTGGAAGAGCGTATCGCCGAACGCCAGGCCAAGCTGCCGCCGCTGAAGGAGGGCAAGCACTTCGAGCACGGGCCGGCCAAGTTCGTGTTCGTGACGCTGATCGCCGTGGTGGTGCTCATGCACTTCGTCGGGCTGGCCATCGTCATGCACTTCTACTCCTGATCGCCAAGCCGCCTCGACCACGCGTTCCCGGCCACTCCTCCAGACGCTCGGCCTTCGCTACGCACACACAACACATCTATACAAAACGGACAAAAAGCTCTAATCTCGACATGCCCCAGTCCGGGAAACCGACTGGGGCGCCAAAGGCTTTCGTACCCGCCTGCCCGGCTCGCGATCGAGCCGGGCAGTCACATGTCACAACCAGCCCACCAAAAGCTTGAGCCGGCACGTCTCGAACGGCCGGCCTTCACCTTGCGCGAGCACCCCCGCCCGCCCCACGGCCCCGCATGGGTATGACTGCGGCAACCCCCGGTCGGCGGCACCGTCCCCTGCGCGATGATCCACGGCTTGACAGGGGGCGCTCGCGGCCTAATACTCGGAGCCGACTAATTGGAGGCGATCGTTTGGCTACGAGTAATCGACGCAACCCGCTGGGCCTGGCGGTCCTGGGGCTGCTGGTGGAGGCCCCCATGCACCCCCACGCCATGGTCGCCACCCTGCGCGAACGCGGCATGGACCGGATGTTCAAGGTGACCACCGGCTCCCTGTACGACGTGGTCAGGGCGCTGGAGAAGGCCGGGTGGATCGAGGCGCGGGAGACGGTCCGGGTCGGCGCCCGTCCCGAACGGACCGTCTACCAGCACACCGAGTCCGGGCGCGAGGAGTTCGTGCGCTGGGTGGACGAGCTGGTCCGCGTTCCCGCCGAGGAGTATCCGAAGTTCGTCTCGGCCGTCGCCTATCTCGGCGCGCTCGGGCCGGACGGCGCGGTGTCGGCGCTGCGGGAGCGGGCCGGACGGGTGCGGGCGTCGCTGGAGGAGCTCCGGCAGGCGCACCGAGAGGCGTCCGGGCAGGTGCCGCGCCTGTTCGTGGTGGAGGCCGAGTACGCGGTGCGGATGCGGGAGGCCGAGCTCGGCTGGCTGGAGGAGATCGCCGGCGACATCGAGACGGGCCGGCTGGCCTGGCCGGACGTCGAACCCGGCTGGATCCACACCCCGGAGGAGTCCTGATGAACCCCGGCAACCCCAGCGGCCCCCGAACCCCGAGCGACCCCACAACCCCAAGTGACCTCAGGAGCCCGATGAAGGCGAGCAGGACGATCAAGGCCGGCAGTGCGAACGACGACGCGGGAGGTTCGGTGGGAGTCTTGGTGGCGGGGGCAGGGCCGGCCGGGCTGATGCTCGCCGGCGAACTCGCGCTGGCCGGAGTCAGCGTGACCGTGATCGACCGGCTGCCGCGCCGCTCTCCGTACTGCCGGGGTTTCAACCTGAACGCCCGCAGCCTGGAACTGCTGGACCGGCGTGGCATCGCGGGCCGTTTCCTGGCGGAGGGCCCGACGGTCCCGTTCGGGATGTTCGCCGATCCGAGCCGCCCTCTGGATCTGACCGCGATGGACACCGACCACCCCTACGTGCTCGGCATCCCCCAGACCAGGGTCGAGCAGCTTTTGGAGGAGTGGCTGGCGGAGCTGGGCGTGGCGGTGTCGTGGGGGCACGAGCTGGTCGGCCTGGAGCAGGACGGCGACGGGGTGGTGGTGACCGTCGAGGCGGGCGGCAGGCGGGAACGCAGACGGGCCGGCCACCTGGCCGGCTGCGACGGCAGCCGCAGCACCGTGCGCAAGCTCGCCGGGATCGGCTTCCCCGGCACACCGGCCACCATGTACGGCCTGCTCGCCGACATCGAACTGGCCGACCCCTCGGATCTGCCGTTCGGGGTGACCGAGGGCGAGCGCGGCAGGGTGTTCGTGATCCCGAGGCCCGGCTACGTACGGATCGTGCTCGACGAGCCGGCCCCGCCCGCCGACCGCGACGAACCGGTTGAACCGGCCTACTTCGGGCGGATCCTCGACGACACGCTCGGCCGTCCGGTGGCGCTGACCCGCCCGCGCTGGCTCACCCGGTTCTCCGACGCCGCCCGGCAGGCGGACCGCTACGTCGCGGGCCGCGTCGTGCTGGCCGGCGACTCCGCGCACATCCACCCGCCGTCCGGTGCGCTCGGGGTGAACGTGGCCCTGGCCGACGCGGTCAACCTCGGCTGGAAGCTGGCCGCCGCCGAGCTCGGCCGCGCACCCGGCGGCCTGCTGGACAGCTACCACCGGGAACGGCACGAGGCCGGGGCGCGCGTCCTGCGCGACACCCGCGCGCAGGCCCTCCTCGGACGCCGCGATCCCGGCCTCGATCCGGTACGCGACCTGTTCGGCGAGCTGACCGGCCTGCCGCAGGTGGGCAAGTACCTCGCGGAGTTGGCGGCCGGGGTGAGCACCCGCTACGACCCGAAGGTCCCCGGCGACCACCCATGGCTGGGCAGGCTCGCGCCGAACCTGAAGCTCGTCATCGGCGAGCGGCACACCAGCGTCGCCGAGTTGCTCCGGCCCGCCCGCCCGGTGTTCCTGACGTGCGGTGACCGCGTCGAGCACCCCGGCGTGGACACCTACCAGGTCCTCTGTCCGGAGCGGCCCGACCTCGAGGGGCTGCTGATCCGGCCCGACGGCCACACCGCCTGGGTCTCCACCAAGGCCGACCCGCAACCGGCCGACACCCTGGCCACCGCCCTGGCCACCTGGTTCGGCTGATCATCTCCCGAACCGGCCGTGCTCTTGGCGAGCCCGCGGTGCGGAAGCTGGGCGAACGTCCGGCGATTGCCCGGTTGCCGTCCTGGCCTGCTCTGATCGTCGTGGATAGACGTCTCGGGCGGGTTCGACAAGCGCGTCGGCTGCTGCCCCAGGGGAATCAGCCCGGTCACGGCGT
Source organism: Nonomuraea purpurea (assembly GCF_042650645.1). Classification (NCBI taxonomy): domain Bacteria; kingdom Bacillati; phylum Actinomycetota; class Actinomycetes; order Streptosporangiales; family Streptosporangiaceae; genus Nonomuraea; species Nonomuraea purpurea. The sequence continues at coordinate 271,210 of NZ_JBHSBI010000007.1, read as the reverse complement.
ACGCGTACTGCAGCCGGTCGGGCCGCGGAAACTACTACACACCGTCGAATCCGCACGACGGCTGCTCTGCCAGAGCACACCCGCGTGCATGCGGGCGGGGGCGTGACGATCGATGGTCGTGTGGCGTGGCGACTGGCCCGTCGCCATGCCACCTCTCTGACGTGCGAAGTTCTCACCGCACCGGCAGACCGGTGACGGCCCGGCCGATGATCAGGCGCTGGATCTCCGACGTGCCCTCGAAAATCGTGTAGATCTTGGCATCTCGGTGGAACCGCTCAACGGGATGTTCCCTGGTGTAACCCGCGCCCCCCAGGATCTGGATCGCCTGTTCGGTGACCCACACCGCCGTCTCCCCCGCCACCAGCTTCGACATCGACCCCTCCGCCTGCTCGAACCGCCGGCCGTGGCGGGCCATCCACGCGGCCCGCCAGGTCAGCAGCCGGGCCATGTCCACCCGTGTGGCCATCTCGGCGAGCAGGAACGCGATCGCCTGGTTTTCGCCGATCTTGCGGCCGAACTGCTCGCGTTCGCGGGCGTAGTCGCGGGCGTACTCGAAGCCGGCCCTGGCGATGCCCACGGCCATCGCGGCGACCGACGGGCGGGTGGTCTCGAAGGTGCGCATCGCCGCCTGCTCCCCCGCCCGCTCCCCGTTGCGCACCCGCGCGAGCCGCGCGTCCAGCTTCTCCTTGCCTCCGAGCAGGCAGGACCCGGGTATGCGGACGTCGTCCAGGACGACCTCGGCCGTGTGCGAGGCGCGGATCCCGTGTTTGCGGAACTTCTGGCCCATGGACAGTCCCGGGGTGCCCGGCGGGATGACGAAGGACGCCTGGCCTCGGGTGCCGAGCGACGGGTCGACGGAGGCGACGACGACGTGGACCTCGGCGATGCCGCCGTTCGTGGCCCAGGTCTTGACGCCGTTGAGCACCCAGTCGCCGCGGTCGTGGACGGCGCGGGTGCGGATGGCGCCGACGTCGGAGCCGGCGTCCGGCTCGGAGGCGCAGAAGGCGCCGAGCTTGACGTCGCTCGGCGAGCCGAACATCAGCGGCAGCCACTCCCCCATCTGCTCGGGGGTGCCGTTGGCCGCCAGGGCGGCGGCGGCCAGGCCGGTGCCGACGATGGCCAGGCCGATGCCCGCATCGCCCCAGAAGATCTCCTCGAACGCCACGGGCAGCGCCAGCCCGCTCTGCTCGAACCACTGCGTGGCGAAGAAGTCGAGGGAGTACAGGCCGATCTTGGCCGCTTCCTGGATGACGGGCCAGGGGGTCTCCTCGCGTTCGTCCCACTCGGCGCCGGCGGGCCGGATGACGTCGCGGGCGAAGGTGTGGACCCAGTCGCGTACCTCGATCACATCGTCGCTGAGCTCCAGGCTGAACATGGGCGGCACCCCTCGATAGTTACCAGCGGTAACACCTTACCGGTGGGTAGCCGCACACAGGAATGCCCCCATCCGCTCACGTCTCAGATTCAGGCGTGTCCGGCCGCGCGTAGGCCACCCCTGTCACGCGTGCGGCCTCCTCCGCGGCGGCTCGCGGGCCGAGCATGTCCGGGAACAGGGCGACCAGGACACGCGGCAGCTCCGCGCGTACCGGGAGAATCTCCTCCGCCCCGGCCTCGAGGAGCTGCTCGGCGACCTTGCTGGGGGCCGCGTCGTCGCTCAGCCCCACCACGATTCTGATGCCCATGCCCTCTGTCTGCCCGGCGGCAGGCCCCTTTCCCATACGGGCGCCTGACCGGCCAAGCGTCCGTTGCCGCCGAGCCATTCGGGCCAGCGCGGCGGACCTCAGTCAGCCGTTCCAGTGGGCTCGGGCGATGGTGGCGCGGAAAAGGGCCGCGCCAGTGCTGGGGGAACTGGCGCGGCCCGTTCGCCGGGGGAACCATCCCATGCCCTGGAGGTGGCCGGCGAGCCCGGAGAGTCAGTGCGCGAACTGCTCCTCCTCGGTCGACCCCTTGTAGGCGGTGGTCGAGGAGTCGGGGGCGACGGCGGTGCTGACCAGGTCGAAGTAGCCGGTGCCGACCTCGCGCTGGTGCCGGGTGGCCGTGTAGCCGCGTGATTCGGCGGCGAACTCGGCCTCCTGCAGCTCCACGTACGCCGGCATGCCGTCGGAGGCGTAGCCCTGGGCCAGGTCGAACATGCCGTAGTTGAGCGAGTGGAAGCCGGCGAGCGTGATGAACTGGAACTTGTACCCCATGTGCCCCAGCTCCCGCTGGAACTTGGCGATCGTGGAGTCGTCCAGGTGTTTCTTCCAGTTGAACGACGGCGAGCAGTTGTAGGCGAGCATCTGGTCGGGGTACTCGGCCTTGATCGCCTCGGCGAAGTCGCGTGCGACGTCCAGGTCCGGCGTGCCGGTCTCCATCCAGAGCAGGTCCGAGTACGGCGCGTACGCCAGCCCACGGGCCACGCACGCCTCCAGGCCGTTCCTGACCCGGTAGAAGCCCTCGGCGGTGCGCTCGCCGGTGGTGAAGCCCTGGTCGCGCGGGTCCACGTCACTGGTCAGGAGCGTCGCGGCCTGTGCGTCGGTCCGCGCGACGATCAGTGAGGGGACGCCGCAGACGTCGGCGGCCAGGCGGGCGGCGTTGAGGGTCTTGATGTGCTGACCGGTCGGGATGAGCACCTTGCCGCCCAGGTGGCCGCACTTCTTCTCGGAGGCGAGCTGGTCCTCCCAGTGCACGCCCGCGGCCCCTGCCGCGATCATGCCCTTCATCAGCTCGAAGGCGTTCAGCACCCCGCCGAATCCCGCCTCGGCGTCGGCCACGATCGGCGCGAGCCAGTACGGCGCACCGTCCACGCCCTCCGACCAGGTGATCTGGTCGGCGCGCAGCAGCGCGTTGTTGATCCGGCGTACGACGGCCGGGACGGAGTTGGCCGGATACAGGCTCTGGTCCGGGTAGGTCTGCCCGCCGAGGTTGGCATCGGCGGCGACCTGCCAGCCGGACAGGTAAATGGCCTTCAGCCCCGCCCTCACCTGCTGCACGGCCTGGTTGCCGGTCAGCGCGCCGAGGGCGTTGACGTAGTCGTCGGCGTCCTCGGTGTGCAGCAGGTTCCACAGGCGTTGCGCGCCGAGCCTGGCCAGCGTGTGCTCTTCCTGGACGCTGCCACGCAGCCTGATCACGTCCTGCGCGCCGTACGTGCGCTCGATGCCCTCCCAGCGAGGGTCGTTGTCCCAGTCGTCTTGTAGCTGCTCCGCAGCTCCCTTGAGGCGATCAGTCATGGTCCGCTCCTTCGTCGTCCCCTGGGGCTCACGCCGAGTGTGTGCCCTCGCTGATGCCGCTCAACAGCCCGCCACCTTGAGAAGAACGCTCAAAATTCTCAGACTGAGCATTACTCACGGGTATTCAGTGGGGAAGAAATCGCAAGTTTTCCCGTTGGACTAGACCAATCATCCGACACGGCCCCGGCGACAGCGAAGGCTAGAAAATGAGCGGATTTTCTGCCTAAGATGCGGCCATGGCGTCCTTGCTCGGCGAAGAACCGCTGTCTTTGACACAGGAGCTGGATCTCATCGCGTTTGGCCAGCGCCTTCGCCACCTGCGCAAACAGCGCGGCCTCACGCTGTCGGACCTGGGCGCGCGCGTCAGCAGGGCGCCCAGCCAGCTCTCGCTGCTGGAGAACGGCAAGCGCGAGCCCAAGCTGTCGCTGCTCAAGGCGCTGGCCGCCGCGCTGGGCGTGCCCGTCGAGGAGCTGCTGCGCCGCCAGCCGCCCAACCGCCGCGCCCAGCTCGAGATCGCGCTGGAGGAGGCGCAGCGCGACCCGATCTACGCCGGGCTCGGGCTGCCCCGGCTGAAGGTCTCCGCGCGCGTACCCAACGACGTCCTCGAACACCTGCTCGGCCTGTACGAGGAGCTGCGCGCCAGGCAGGCCCGCGGCACCGCCACCCCCGAGGAGGCCAGGGTCGCCAACGCCGAGCTGCGCCGCAGGCAGCGGGAGGTGGGCAACTACTTCCCCGAGATCGAGAAGGCCGCCGCCGTGGCCCTGGACGCGGTCGGCTACCGTACGGGCGCCCTGTCGCAGAGCATGATCCAGAGCCTGGTGACGCATTTCGGCTACACCGTGCACACCGCGCAGGATCTGCCCCGCTCCGTACGCTCCATCACCGACCTGCGCCACCGCCGCATCTACGTCAAACACGAGCAGCTCGGCATGCACACCCCGCGCACGATCCTGCTCCAGACGCTCGGCCACCTGGCGCTCGGCCACGACAAGCCGCGCGACTTCGCCGACTTCCTGCGCCAGCGCACCGAGGCCAACTACTTCGCCGCCGCGGTCCTCGTCCCCGAGAAGGCCGCCGTGCTCTACCTGCAGGAGGCCAAGGCCGACCGGGCGCTGTCGGTGGAGGACCTGCGGGACGTGTTCGCGGTCTCGTACGAGATGGCCGCCCACCGCTTCACCAACCTGGCCACCCACCACCTGGGCCTCGTCTGCCACTTCGTGCGCAACGACGCCGGGGGCACCATCTACAAGGCCTACGAGAACGACGGCATCGTCTTCCCCGCCGACGAGCAGGGCGCCATCGAGGGGCAACGCATGTGCCTGCAGTGGTCGGGGCGGCAGGTGTTCGCCTCGCCGGACCGGTTCTCGGTGTACTACCAGTACTCCGACTCGCCCACCGGCACGTATTTCTGCGTGGCGCACGTCGATCCGTCGCGCGAGCGGGACTTCGCGATCACGCTGGGGGTGCCGTACAAGGAGTCGCGCTGGTTCAGGGGGCGCGAGACCACCAACCGCACCAAGTCCAACTGTCCCAATGGCGACTGCTGCCGCCGCCCGCCCGCCGAGCTGGCCGAGCGCTGGGAGGGCTACGCCTGGCCGTCGGCGCGCGCCAACTCCCACGTGCTGGCCGCGCTGCCGCCGGGGTCGTTTCCCGGGGTGGACGAGGCCGATGTGTATACGTTCCTGGAGAGGCACGCCACCACCACTTAAGCTGAAATGTGGGGATTCGGGGGGGAGGTGTCGCATGCTCCCAGAAGTGTCCGGTTGGTTGCGGCGCCGTTTGTCATCCGCCGCAGACTGGCCCATCCGCGAACTGCTTGCCGCCAAGGGGCAGACCACGGTCAGCGTGGTGCTCCCCGCCCGTGACGAACGCGACACCGTCGGTGACATCGTCCGCATCATCCGCCGCGAGCTGGACGGGCTCGTGGACGAGGTCGTGGTCATCGACTCCCGTTCCTGCGATGACACCGCGCTGGTGGCCTCGCTGGCCGGGGCCTCGGTGTACGCCCAGGACGAGATCCTGCCCCAGCTCAAGCCGCTGGACGGCAAAGGGGAGGCGCTGTGGAAGTCGCTGGCGGTCACCACCGGGGACCTGGTCGTGTTCTCCGACGCCGATATCCAAAATTTTCACCCTTCACTGATATTCGGCCTGCTCGGCCCGCTCCTCACCGACCCCACCATCGTCTACGCCAAAGGCTGCTATGACCGTCCCTTGCACGGCACCCCGAACGGCGGCGGGCGCGTCACCGAACTCGTCGCCCGCCCGCTCATCAACCTGCACTGGCCCCAGCTGGCCGGTTTCATCCAGCCGCTGTCCGGAGAGTACGCGGGCCGGCGCTCGGCCCTGGAACGGGTGCCGTTCCTGACCGGGTACGGGGTCGAGCTCGGACTGCTGATCGACCTGCTGGAACTGGCAGGGCTGGACGCCTTCGCCCAGGTGGACCTGGGCTCGCGCGAGCACACCCCGCAGACGACCGAGGCGCTCGGCGGCATGGCCGCCCAGATCATGCTCGCCGCCTGGTCACGCCTGCGGCGCCAGGGCAAGATCCAGGAGGGCCATCCGCCCGCCGAGCAGTTGTCGCAGTTCAGGAGGGGGCCGGCTGGACACGACGTGCTGTGCAGGGACGTCACGATCGGCGAACGCCCTCCCATGCTCACCGTGGCCGCCTAGCCACCGCCTCAACCGGCCAGCCCCACGACCTTCGAGCCGTCGCCCTGGACGACCGTGATCGCTCCCGGGGTCTCCAGCAACGGAGCCCCCCTCGGCCAGGGTAGGCGCCCCTCGCCCCGGTGATAGACGAACTCGACGACGTCAGGGAACCGCACCGTCTCCCCCGTGTCCCAGCGGGTGGCGACCACGGTCATGGACGCCGTCTCCTTCCCGCGCATTAACGGGATCGTCCAGAGCAGGACGTCTCGGAGGGGCAGGGTGTCCGTCCACTGCGACAGGTCAGGGGGCTTGGGGAGCGACACCTGCTTCTGCTCGCCCGCGCCGAACGGCTCCCACCGGTACGACTTCGGCCCGGGCTTCTTCCTGTCGGTGGTCAGGAGGCCATCGGCGCCGAAGCCGACGTAGCCGTCGAAGGCGGTGCGCTGCTCCTCCAGGTGGTATGGCAGGGCATCCAGGTCGAGGTCCCCGATGACCTTGCCGTCCGCCTGGGACAGCAGGAAGTCCTGCCCTCCTGTGAGCACCGCCAGAGCGTCGCCGTCAGCGGCGGCGCGGATGTCCAAGGAGGAGGGGTCGGCGCTCGTCAAGTGCTCTTGACGCCAGACCTGGCGGCCGTCGGCGGGGTCCAGGGCGACGACCCTGATCTTCATGTCCACCTCGTCGTCACGAGGACACGGAACGTGTAGATTCTCATCTGGACGGCACATCAACATCACAGCGATCACGTCTCGCAGCGCCACGTATCGCGCGAACTTGGAGTCGCCGGCGAACCTGCAGTCGTCCGGAAGCTCGTACAGCCAGCGCACCCGGTGCTCGTCCAGGTCGAAGCCGACCAGTTCGCTCGGTCCCGACTGCTGGGCAAAACCGCGCGAGGTCAGCGCCACGCCGTGGAAGCCTCCCATGCCTCCGGCCGACCTGTCGCGCTGGGAGCGGACTTTTCCGGTGTACGCGTCCAACGTCACCACCCTCGTGCTGTCGTTCGTCACGCTGAACGTGACGATGACCGTGCCCCCGTCGGGTGCGCCGAAGAGCTGGCCAGCGTAGGCGCCTGGCCTGCGGTAGTGCCAGCGCGGCAGGCCGGTGGCGGTGTCCAAGGCCACGACGCCGTCACGGACCCGGACCACGACGCCGGGGCCCGCCGGGACAGCGTTCTGTATCAGGCTCGGCGCCTCCCACTCCCAGGCGACCCTGCTGACCGCGGCGGGAATGGCCGCCGACGGCTTGACGGCCCGCTCGGCGGTGACGGCGTCGACGGGGAGCAACGTCACCGCCAGGAACGCGGCCAGCACGGCCACCGCCCCCACCCCCAGCCCGCCGACCGCACCGGCCACGACGTGGACCACCCGCACCGGCCACTTGCCCCTACCGGCACCGACCGACGCCCCCGGCTCTACGCCCTCATCGGCACCACCGGGAGACCCAGGCCCAGCACCGGCCGCCGTCGCCGGGGCCGCGCCACCGACCGACTGCTCCATCCAGGCGGTGCCCCTCAGCCGAATCGCGGCCACGACCAGCCCGGCCACCACAACGGTCTGCCCGGCGGCGAACCCGACCACCCCGAGCTCGGGGAACCCGTCCTCGAACGCCGCCGGCGCCTGCGACCAGCCGTAAGCGCCCAGCACCGCCTGGAGCACGGCACGCCTCCAGGCCTGCCGTCGCGCGTAGCTGATTTCCCGGTTCAGCAAATCCAGCTCGAAGTCGCGCAGCGACTCTCGACGCCAGGCGTACCGAAAGGCGCTGACCAGCGTGAGCACCAGCGGGATCATCATCAGCACGCCCAGGCCGAACACCAGCCCCGCCACAACCGGTTGCCCCGGCTCGGAGGGCGCGGACAACCAGTCGGCGTACGCCCACCCTGTCACGGCGATTCCCGCCGCCGTCACTCCTGCCCCGAACCAGGGCCAACGCGTGATCACGTAAGCCTCGAACGGCCGGACTGACAGTTATGTTCCGGAATTGTCAGCCGCGATCTAACGTGTGCACTCTAGGTCAAACGTGTGCATTCTTTATTAAACGTGGCGCCGGATTGTTCAGCCGGCGTAGGCGGACTCCTCGGCCTCGACCTGGCGGTTCCAGTCGCCCTTGGCCGCGCGCCAGCCCTCGTCGTCAACCCCGGTCCGCCAATATCCGGAAATGGAGAGCCGATCCATCCCGATCCCCCGGTCAAGCCGCAGGAACCGGCGGAGCTCCTTGACGAACCCCGCCTCCCCGTGGACGAACGCATGCACCTCACCGTCGGGGAACTCCAGCCCGCGCACCGCCGTCACGAGCCGCTCCCCCACCGGCCGCTCACCCCGATAGACCCACACGACCCGCGCGTCGGCGGCGGTTTCGAGCTTCTGCTCGTCCTCGGGGCCGTCCACCTCCAGCAGGACGTGCGCCACGGCCCCGTCAGGCAGCGACTCCAGAGAGGTCGCGATGGCGGGCAGCGCGCTCTCGTCGCCCACCAGGAGGTGCCAGTCGGCGCCCGGGTCGGGCGCGTAGCCGCCGCCGGGGCCCAGCAGGAACACCACGTCGCCGGGCGCGGCCCGCTCGGCCCACGGCCCGGCCAGCCCCGAGTCGCCGTGGACGACGAAGTCGATGGTCAGTTCGCGGGTGTCAGGGTCCCAGGCGCGTACGGTGTAGGTCCGCAGCCTCGGCCACAGCTCGCGCGGCATCGTCTCGCGGCAGGTCTTGACGCTGAACGGCTCGGGATACTCGACCCCCTCGTACGGAAAAACGATCTTCACGTAGTGGTCGGTGAGTCCTGAGGTGGCGAAGTCGGCCAGACCGTCGCCGCCGATCACGATGCGGATCATGTGCGGAGAGATCCGCTCGGTCCGCAGGACGGCACCTCGGTGGTGGTCCTTGGTCTTCTCAGCCATCCGGAAAGCCCCCAGAGCAAGTTAGGTATACCTAACCTTACACGTTTCTGATTTGGCAAGGCTACGCCCCCGTCCGCGAAAGGGACAGGCCACCCCTGATCAGGCCGCCGCCGAACCCCCGATCGAAGCGGGCCTGGCCGCCACCGCGCGCAGGAACTGGCCCATGTGCCGGAACGCCAGCCGCGCCTCCGGCACCACGTCCGCCAGGATCGGGAACACGTGCGGCATGCGCCGCCATTCCTCGTACCGGACGGGCACCCCCGCCAGGCGCGCCCGTTCGGCCACCCGCCTGGCCTCGTCCCGCAGCACCTCGGTCGAGCCCGTCACGATCATCAGCGGCGGCAGCCCCGTGAAGTCCCCGTTCACCGGCGAGACGAGCGGGTCGCTGGGGTCCAGGCCGGAGGTCCAGCGGCGGGCCAGCCAGCGCACCCGGCTGGCCGGGAGCAGCGGATCCTGCCAGCTGTTCGCCCGGCGCGGGAAGTCGGTCAGGTCCGCCCACGGCGACAGGCAGATCGCCGCGGCCGGCAGCGGCAGCCCCGCGTCGCGCAGCGCCAGCAGCGTGGCCAGCGTGAGATGGCCGCCCGCCGAATCCCCCGCGAAGACGATGTCCTCGGGGGTGTGGCCGCGCCCCAGCAGGCAGTCGTAGGCGTCCAGCGCGTCCGCCAGGGAGTCGGCCAGCTTGTGGACGGGCCCCTGCCGGTAGTCGAGCGCCAGCACGGGCCGCCGGGCCGCCGCCGAGAGCCGCCAGGTGATCGAGCGGTGCGTGCGCGGCGAACCGGAGAAGTATCCGCCCCCGTGGAAGTAGAGCGCCACCTTGCGCTCGTCGAGCCGGTGGCCGCCCCGCACCCACTCGCCGCCGCACGCGGAGAGCTCGGCGGGCAGGACCGTGACGTGCTGCGGATGCGGCACGTTGACCAGCCGCGCGAGATCGCCGAGGCGGGCCGCGCCGATGAGGGCCAGCGGATGGCGCATCAGCAAACTGGAGGCCGGCTTCACCGTCCCTCTCATGAGACCGGTCAACGCACGGGCCTGCCAGCTCAAGGGGTAGTCGGGCACTACATCCCTGTCGATCCGCATATCGACCCTCCGATGAGGATTCTTCCCTTCAGGCCGCGTGGTCCTACCGATGAGTAAGTAACACATCCCTAACGTGGATTTTTCACCCATGTGACATGTCGGCCCGCATGTCCGGCCGCCCGACCGCTGAGCGATTTGTGGTGAATTAAACGCGTTGCCGAGCCCCGCGCCCGCAACGCATAATCCATGCTTCCCGTCGGCGAACCCGTGCCCGGGACCAGGCACGCTCCGCAACCGTGCCCTCACCCTCCGGAGGTGCAAAACCATACCGCTCTATGCCCGGCTCGTCCGGTACGGCTTCCGCAAACACGCCACCTACGTCTGGGCCGCACTCGCCGGCGCGTTCACCAACAGCGTCTTCGGCATCCTGCGCGCCTACATCCTCATCGCCCTGTGGCAGGCCCGCCCCGGCCTGGCCGGCTACGACCTCGCCGACGCCGTCACGTACTGCTTCATCACCCAGGCCTTCATCGGCCCGATGCAGCTGTTCGGCGGCGGCCTCGGCATCCCCGAACGCATCCGCAGCGGCGACATCGCCCTCGACCTCGTCCGTCCCGCCTCACTGCAGCTCTGGAGCCTCGCCGAAGACCTCGGCAGGGCCCTGTACCTGTTCATCGTGCGCGGCCTGCCGCCCATGTTCGTCGGCGCGGCGGTGTTCGGCATCCTCGTCCCCACCGACCTCGGCCAGTGGCTCGCCTTCCTGACCGGCTTCATGATCGCCACCGTGGCCAGCTTCGGCTGGCGTTACCTGGTCGCGCTGTCGGTCTGCTGGCTCGTCGACGACCGCGGCGTGGCCGTGTTGTCGCTGGTCCTGACGACGTTCATGAGCGGCATGATGGTGCCCCTGCACATCTTCCCCGGCTGGTTCGCCGACCTCGCCCGATCGCTGCCCTGGGCCGCCATGGTCCAACTGCCCACCGACCTCTACCTCGGCAAGGGCCCCGTCCTGGAGACGCTCGCCCTCCAGGCGTTCTGGGCGGCCGTGCTGCTCGGGCTCGGCGCCCTCGGCACCAGGGCGATCCGCCACAAGGTGGTGATCCAGGGTGGTTAGAACGTACTTCCTGCTCGTGTGGACGTGGACCCGCGCCGCCGCGGCCTACCCCGCCTCGTTCGCGCTGATGTGCGTGCTCGGCTTCGTCACCGCCGCCCTCGACGTCGCCGTCATTCTGGTCATCTTCGCCAACACCACCACCCTCGCCGGGTTCTCCCGTGATGAGGTCCTCTTCCTGTACGGGGCCGCGGCCCTCCCCTTCACCATCTGCGACACCTTCGTCAGCAACATCGACCGGGTCAGCCAGCACATCAAGGCCGGCACCCTCGACACCGTCCTCATCAGACCCGTCAGCGCGTGGGTCCAGCTCACCGCAGACCGCTTCAACGCCAGCAGGGCCGGCCGCATCCTGCAGGCCGTCCTCGTGCTCGGCTACGCCGTCGCCGCGCTCGGCCTCGACTGGGGGCGGACCTGGATGATCCCCGTCATGGTGCTCACCGGCCTGGTCATCTTCTCGGCGCTGTGGACGCTGGGCGGCGCGCTGCAGTTCGTGCTGACCGACGCGCCCGAGGTGATCAGCTCCTTCACCTACGGCGGTCTGCAGCTCACCCAGTACCCGTTCAGCATCTACGGCCGCGACCTGGTCAGCGGCGTGACGTACGTGCTCCCGCTGGCCTTCGTCAACTGGCAACCGGGGCTGTACATCCTCGGCAGGGACGACCCCTTCGACACGCCCGAATTCCTGCGTTTCCTCGGACCGGCCGCCGCGCTGGTCCTGTCCCTGCTGGCCGCGCTGGCCTGGCGGCAGGGCATCAGGCACTACCGATCCACGGGGAGTTGACGATGATCGAACTCGACGGGGCAGGACGCACCTTCAAGGTCAAACGGACCGTCGTCCACGCCGTGCGCGACCTGTCGTTCACCGTGTCGGCCGGGGAGTTCGTCGGCTACCTCGGCCCCAACGGCGCGGGCAAGTCCACCACGATCAAGATGCTCTGCGGCATCCTCACGCCCACGTCGGGCCGGGTGCGGGTGGCGGGCCTCGACCCGTCGCGGCGGCGCACGACGCTGGCGCGGCGGATCGGGGTGGTGTTCGGGCAGCGGACGACGTTGTGGTGGGATCTGCCGCTGTTCGATAGCTTTCAGCTGATCCGACACCTTTACAAAGTAGATCGCAGTGCGTTCGAGTCACGGCTCGACGAGCTGACCCAGACGCTCGACCTGGGCGCGTTCCTGCGCACGCCGGTGCGCCAGCTCAGCCTGGGCCAGCGCATGCGCGGCGACCTCGCGGCGGCGCTGCTGCACGCGCCCGACGTGCTGGTGCTCGATGAGCCGACGATCGGGCTCGACGTGGTCAGCAAGGCCGGCATCAGGGAGTTCCTGCTGCGGCTGAATGCCGAACAGGGCACGACCGTGCTGCTGACCACGCACGACCTCGGCGACATCGAACGCCTGTGCCGCCGGGTCATGCTGATCGACCACGGGCGACTGGCGTTCGACGGCACGCTCGACGACCTGATGGCCACGGCGCCCGAGCAGTCGTCGATCGAGGACGTGGTCGCCCGCCTCTACACCGGCACAGCTCAGTAGTAGCTGCCCTCCGGCGTGGTCTCGTAGTCCTCGTCCTCGTCGTCATGCGGGCGCGACCAGCGCGACGGCATCAGCACGGGGATGAACAGGACCACGCCGAGCAGGGCGAACACACCCGTGGTCAGCAAGGTCTTGTCGCCGAGCCCGGCGTCCCTGACGATCTGGTGCATCGACGGCTCGGCCGGGATGAACGACAGCGCCCTGTTCACATCGAGCGAGTACACGACCGTCCAGGCCAGCAACACCATCGACGGCACGAACGTCGCCACCGGCGAGACGCGGCCCGCGACCACCAGCCCGACCACGAGGCCGACGGCGGCCATCGCGCCCAACGCTATCCACATTTTCTGACTGTCCGGTGGGGCCGCCGCCACACTGCCGGCGGCCTGCTGCACAGCCCACCCCCCGCCGCCCAGGATGGCGACTGTGACCACGAGCCCGATGAGCAAACCTGCTACGTGCCGCAACACTCTCACCTCGATGTCGACGTAATTCGGCACGACACTAGCGACAAATGCCCATTTCAGACCACCCGTTGCGCAGCTTCTCACTCCGGGCCCCACGACACCCCGCCCCGTGAGAGCATGGCCACACCCATGCGTGCGCAACTCCCCCTGAGGCTCGCGCGGACGGCCGCCTTCGCCGCCGTCTGCGTGGCTCTGGCCGCGCTCGCCCACGTGATGGGCGGCGGCGCGGCCCCCGAGTCGTGGGCGGCCGGGCTCGGCCTCGCGGGCGTGTCCGCGCTCGGGCTGGCGCTGTGCGGCAGGGAACGTTCGACGGGGACGATCACCCTCGTGCTCACCGGGGCGCAACTCGGGCTGCACGAACTGTTCGCGGGCGAGGGCGAGGCCTACGTCCTCGTCCACGGCCACTCCCAGGGTGAGGGCGGGCTGGCCGTCAACGCCGGCATGCTCCTGACCCACCTGACGGCGACCCTGATCACGGGCCTGTGGCTGGCGCGCGGCGAGGCCGCCCTCTGGTCGCTGCTGCGCCGCGCCGGCCGCCGGCTCGTCGTACTGTTGCCGCGCGTCGCCGTCCCCGCCGCGCTCCGTGCCGTACCCGTCGTCTTCACCCGGACGGTCCCGCCGCAGCCGGGCTTCCGGCACTGCGTGGCCAGGCGTGGTCCTCCACTTCCCGCCTGACCATCTGACACCCCTGCCTTTTTCTTTCACCCAAGTGGAGTTTCCGCATGTCCTTCGCACGCCGTGCGGCGATCGTGCTCGCCGCCGCCACCGCCCTCACCGCCGGGCTCGCCGTCCCCGCCCTGGCCCACGTCTCCATCCAGCCGGGCAGCGCCGAGCAGGGCGGTTTCACCAAGGTCGCCTTCCGGGTGCCGAACGAGCGCGACAACGCCTCGACCGTCAAGATCGAGGTCTCCTTCCCCACCGACCACCCGCTGGCGTTCGTGTCGGTCAAGCCCCTGCCCGGCTGGGACGTCAAGGTCACCGAGGGCAAACTGCCCGCACCCGTCAAGACCGAGTACGGCGACCTGAAGGAGGCCGTCACCAAGGTCGTCTGGTCGGGCGGCAAGATCAACCCTGGGGAGTTCCAGGAGTTCGAGGTGTCCATGGGGCAGTTGCCCAAGGACGTGGACTCGCTGGTGTTCCCGACCAAGCAGACGTACTCGGGGGGTGAGGTGGTGGACTGGGCCGACGCCCCCAAGCCCGACGGGACCGAGGCCGAGCACCCGGCTCCCACGCTCAAGCTCGTGCCCGCCGTCGGCGGCGACGGCCACGGGGCCGCCTCCGCCTCGCCCGGTGCGGCCCCGGCCGCCGCGACACCGTCGGTGAGCACGGTGGCGGCCTCGTCGGCCGGCTCCGACGGGACGGCCCGGGTGCTGGGAGGCGCGGGACTCGCGGTGGGCGTCATCGGCGCGATCCTCGGCTTCCTCGGCCTCCGCCGCCGCCCCTCCGCCTGACCCAACCCACTGCCCCAGAGCTTTATCGGGCTCCGCAGGGCAACAACCCCCTGCCCCCTTGGCCTCATCACCAAGGGGGCAGGGGTCAGCCCCTGGGGGCCGGCCGCCCGACCGTGGATCACCGCATCAGCCCCGGGGCACCGGAGACCACCGCCCCGGTCCCCGCATGGTCCCGTTGATGCGATGGCCCCGGGGCGCTCAGCGGCTCCGAGACACGTCCGTGTGCCCCGAGCGACCCTCAAGCTCACGCCAGGTCCAAGAGCCGTCGGGAGCTCAGGGGCCGCGCCCCTGAGGCCGCCCAGGCGGCGCTGACGGTGGCCCGGTCAGCGCCGGAAGCTCGCTAGAGGCCGCAGAGTTCGTCGAGGGACTTGGCGCTGCCCTTCTGGCCGTTTCGGGTCGGCGTCTCCGAAGGTGTGCTCGTCCGGGTCTTGGCAGGTGTGGCGGTGGTGTTCGGCGAGGCGCTGACGTTGGCGGTCTGCGCCCGGGCGGGTCGCGTCGAGTCCTGGATGGCCTTGCGCGTGGCCTGGCGGATCTTGACCCAGTCGGGGCGGCCGGAGTAGAAGTCCGGCGGGACGAACTGGAGGCTGGTGATCTTGGCGTCCTTGACCTTGAGCGCCAACTGCATCAGCGGTTCCAACAGGGGCTCGGGGATGTTCGTCTGGGCCATCCGCTTGGCCGCGCCGACGATCTTCGTGAAGTTGGCGAGGATCACGGTGGGCGTGGCCTGCTTGGCGAAGGCGCCGATGACGCAGCGCTGGCGCGACATGCGAGAGAAGTCGTCGCTGTTGACGCGGGAGCGGCCGTACCAGAGAGCCTCCTCGCCGCTCAGCTTGCGGTCGCCCGCCTTGATCGTGCCGGCGGTGCCGTAGAGGCCGCCCCAGCGAACGTCCTGCTCCACCCTGATCCTGATGCCGCCGATGGCGTCGACCAGGTGCGCGAAGCCGTACATGTTCATCATCGCGTAGTAGTCGATCTTGAGGTTCAGCGAGTAGCCGATGGCGTCCATCAGCGCCCGAGGGCCCTTGTTCTTGCCGCCCATGATCTGCGGGTTTTCGTCGGCGTACTGCCAGACCTCGTTGAGCAGGCCACCGTTGGGCAGCTCGGCCATGTAACCGTTCGGGAACTGCTTGCGCAGCGGCGAGGACGGCGGGAAGCGCACGTGCTGCAGGTTGCGCGGCAGGCTGAACAGGACCGTGTTCCCGGTCTTGACGTCGATGCTGGCCACGTTCATGCTGTCGGTCCGCACACCGGTGCGGTTGCCCGCCGCGTCGCCACCGATCAGCAGGAAGTTCACGCGGTCTTTGCCGTCCCAGGGGTCCGCGGGGTTCTGGGCCACCGGCTGGCCGTCGGAATCGGCGCCCGAGGGAAAGATGCCGCGGACCGCGTCCCGCGCGGTCATGAAGGTGCCGGCCACGACGCCGAAAGGCGCCATCACGGCCACGCACAGCACGCCCACCACGATTCCGGTGACCACCTGGCCGTGCTGGTTGAGCTTGTTCGGGCCGAGCACGACGTATGAGGTCACCAGCAGCGCGAACCACGCCAGCGCGCATATGGAGGCGACGATGATCGCCGCGAGCATCACGTCGGAGTCGGCGAAGGAGGTCAGACCCGACAGCCCCTGGGTGAGCCAGTAAGCCAGGATCGCGAGCAGGAGCACCGCGTACACGCTGACGAGCGCCAGCCCGGTACGGCGGTGCCCGGCGCGCAGGTGGGCGGCGCCGGGCAGGATGGCGGACAGTGCGGTCCACCCGAGGACGGAGGCGGGGGTCAGCGGCGCGGCGAACCGCGGAGCTGCCGACCCGGAGCCCGGACGCCGCCGCGACGACGAACCGGAACCCCGGCCAGATCCGGACTCAGCCGATGAACCAGAAGCCCGGCCTGACCCGGACCCACCCGATGAACCGGATGACCGGCCGGAACCAGCCGACGAACCGGAGGATCGGCCGGATCCAGTCGATGAGCCGGAGGCGCGGCCGCTCTTGGCCGAGCCGGAAGCCGAGTCAGATCCAGCCGATGAGCCGGAGGTCCGGCCGGGTTTGGCGGACCCGGACCCGGCTGAACCGGACTCTGCCGAGCCGGAGGCCGGGCGCGGTCGGCGAGTGGGGCGCCGTTTCCTGCCTCCTGGCACGGTGTCTCCCCCATCGCGACTGCTCACACCGGCTCCTTCACACGCCTACCAGGCAAAACCGAGGTTTGCCTCCCAATGGGCACAAGATTGCCAGGATTCTAGTCCCCATACCTGGACATCAGAGACATGTGCCCAAGCTGAGATGAACTCCACGTGCACTTCACGAGACGGTCGAGGACGGCGCCATCCACGTATTGCACTGGTGGGTCTTGCTTTTCTCCCAGCCCTGACGGAACCAGCGGTTGTTGTTCACGGGCGTGCCGTGGTCGCGCGGGTAGCCCGGCTGGTCGCCGACCCGCCCGTAGAACCAGTAGAGGCGCCCCCTGTTGGTCGTGGAGATCGGGTACGACGTCGCCACCGACCGCATCCACATCCCGGCGAAGCAGGTGGCCTGCAGCTCCAGCCGCCTGCTCAGCGCCAGCCTGGCGCTCTGGCCGGACTCCGCCTCGCTGGACCAGTACGACTCCATCAGGCCCGTGATCTTCTGCACGTGGTGGCCGTACTCGTGGGCCATGATGCTGGTGATGGAACCGTGCCAGGACAGGAGCTGGCCGTAGCCCGCGGAGCTGCCGTTGCCCCTCGTCGTGGCGGAGGTGGAGACGTAGATCGTGTGGTTGCGCGGGCAGTAGTACGGCACGATGCTCCCCGGAGACGGATAGTCCCCGCACGCACCCCGGCCCTTCTTGGCCGCGATGGCCCAGTTGGGCTTGCTGAACTGGATGCCCTTTTTCTGCAGGATCGACCCCCACCCCTGGTCCATGCATCTGCTCGTCTTCATGATCAGCGCCTTGAGCTGGCCGTGGTTGTAGATGTTGACGTTGCCCGCCTGGCAGTTCATCCGGGGCAGGGCGCCCGCCAGGTACATCGTGTTGTTCTTCAGGCTCCTGTTCACGGTGACGGGCGGGGGCGTGGGCTCGTCCGTCTCCGTCTGGGTCCGGGTCCTGGTCGGGAACGGTTCGTCGTCGTCCTCGGTGGTGCTCTCCGACGGCGAGTACGTCGGGATCGCGACCGGATTCGTGGTGTCCGACCTGTCGGAGCCGCGCATCATCGCCGCCCCGATGACCACCAGCACGAACAACGCCGCCATCCCGCCGAACACCACGCCGAGCACCCCGACGACGCCCATGCCCGACTTCCTGGGCGGCGGCGGCCGGTGCCACTGCCGGGGCGGCATGGGGGGCGGCGGCTGAGGCTGCGGATACTGCGGCCCCTGGGGAGGGATCGGCGCCTGCTGGTACGGATTTCCCTGAGGATGGGCCGGGTACGGATTTCCCTGCGGAGGCGGCGGTGGCGGATACTGGCCGCCGCCCTGAGGCTGCGGCTGCCGATGGCCGGGTGGCGGCCAGGGCAACGAAGGTGGCCTGCGTGGCTGCCCTGGCCCCTGGGGCGGATGTGGATAGTGCCCGTTCCCTGCCACCGTGTTCCCCCGTTCACGTGGTTGTCCGGAATGGATGGTCTTGGACCACGACTAGTCGGACCTTTGCCAAATTTGGGGCAGAAGCTTACTGATTTATCATCCGTCACGGAAGTAGCAGCGCACGGTTACAGTCCGAAATCATTCGAGGTGATCTCCGCTATCTCCCGGTCCGCGCGGCGATCGGTGTCCTAGCTTTTTGGCATGAATCTCCAGCAGCTCCGCTATGTGGTCGCGACTGCGGAGCACCGCACCATGACCGACGCGGCCAGGTCGCTCTACATCGCGCAGCCTGCGCTATCCCGCGCGATCCGCGATCTGGAGCGGGAGCTCGGCATGACGCTCTTCGCTCGTTCAGGCCGTGGCGTGGTCGTCACCACTCAGGGCCGCCGGGTGGTCAAGCTGGCGAGGCAGGCACTCGACGCCGTTCACGAAATCGAGGGCCTGGCCAACCACGGCGCCATCACGGAGGCGGAACTCCGCATCGCCTCCACGCCCACTCTCGAACCCGGCCTCGCCGGGCGGCTGCTTCCCGCCTACGCGGCCGAGCATCCGGGGGTGCGCGTGCACATCGTGCGTTGCGACGGCAGAGACGGCGTCGTCAGCGCCATCAGGGACCAGCGGGCCGACCTCGGTCTGACCGACCTGCCCGTACCGGCCGATCTCATCACCCACCCGCTCGAGCGCCAGGAGATCGTGCTGGTCTCCCCGCCCGGGCTCAGACTCCCCGACCCGGTGCCGATGGGCCGGCTGCACGGGATGCGCCTGGCGCTTCCCGCCCGCGGCAGCCTGCGGCGCAGAGAGCTCGACGCGATGTTCGGCAAGTACTCGGTGACCCCGGTCGTCGTGCTCGAAACCGACGAGCGCAACGGCTGGCTCAACGCGGTGCGCACCGGGCAGGCGTCCCTGCTGTGGTATCGCGGCCTGGCCGAGCAGGCCTCCCGCGCCGGCCTGGTGGTGCGTTCGCTCGAACCCGCCGTACGACGGGTCATCGGCGTCGTGCACGCCCGTCGCCGCCTGCCGCTCATCGCCCAGGACTTCCTGTCCACCGCGGAAAAGGGGACAGCCGCCTGACCCGATTCGGAACGCTCCATGATCCGTCCACGACGAAACCAGGGCCCGGAGAACGACGACCGAGCCCAGGGGGCCCGGCGAAAACGCCGTGCCCCTGAGGGCCTCCCCCAGCCCCCGCGCTGAGCACCGCTCCGGTCGCCCGCGCATTCGACGAACAACCCCGCCCGATCCTCCGGCGTGCCCACACAGGGCCTCAACGGGACACGGGCAGCCGTACCACCACCCGCAACCCCGGCGAGGCGTCCTCCAGGAAGACCGTGCCGCCGTGCGCCCGCACGGTCTCGCGGACGATCGCCAGCCCGAGCCCGGTTCCGCCCTCGTCCCTGCTGCGCCCTGAGTCGAGGCGGGTGAAGCGGTTGAAGACGCGTTCGCGGTCCTGCTCGGGGATGCCGGGCCCGTCGTCGGTGACCGTCAGGACGCCGTCGGCGGTCAGCGCCACCTCCACTTTGGAGGAGGTGTGGCGGGAGGCGTTGTCCATGAGGTTGGTCAGCACGCGGCTCAGATCGAGGGCGTCGCCGCGGACGACGACGGGATCGCAGACGGTCAGGCGGGCCTCGGCGTAGCGGTCGACGGTGTGACGCACCACCTCGTCGAGGTCGACGGGCTCGCGCCTGGCGGGCACGCCGCCGCGCTCGTCCAGCCGGGCCAGGGCCAGCAGGTCCTCGGCCAGCCTGGACAGCCGCATCGTGTCCTCAAGCACACCCTCTGCCGTCTCCTGCCAGTCCTGGCCCTGCGGGTGCCCGAGCGCCACTTCGAGCTGCAGCCTGATGCTGGCCAGCGGGCTGCGCAGTTCGTGGGCGGCGTCGGAGACCAGCGCGCGCTGGCGCTGCTCGGCGTCCTCCAGCCGGGACAACATGTCGTTGAGCGTGGTGGCCAGCGAGTGCACCTCGTCGCGCGACTGCGGCACCGGCAGCCGGCGCGATCTGGCCGTGTGCGTGATGTCGGCCGCGCCCTTGCGCAGCGCGGTGATCGGCCGCAGCGTGCGCCCGATCATCAGCCAGCTCGCTATCGCGAGCAGCACGACCAGCGCGGGCGTGCCGACGAGCAGCACCCGGCCCGCGGTGCCGAGGCTGTTCTGGATCTCGCTGATGGGCCTGGCCGCGATCACCGTCTGCCCTCGGTCGGCGCGCAGCACGATCACCCGCAGGAATCCCGGCAGCGCGTACGGCCTGCCGTCCAGCAGCGTGGCCTGCCCGTTCCGCAACACTTTCGTCCTGGCCTGGGCGTCGAGCAGCGGCACCATCCGGTCCGCGCCGTAGGTGACGTGCGTGATGCGGCCACCGGCGTCGATGACCTGCACGATCGTGCCGTCGTGGGTGGTGATCGGGCTGGTCAGCGTGCCGGCGTCGGCCGCCACCCGCACCGCCTGCGCCTGCTGCCTGGTGGACTCGTCGACGGTGTCCATCAGCGCCCGTTCCAGGACGCTGACCAGCACCGAGGCCGACAGGGCCAGCGCCAGCGCGAGCACGGCGGCGGCCGCCACCGTGAGCCTGAACCGCAGCCCCTGGCGCCGCCACCAGATCAGCGGGGACTCAGCCACCGTCGCCCGCCAGCCGGTAGCCCGCGCCGCGCACGGTCTGCAACGCGTTCCTGCCGAACGGGGCGTCGATCTTGCGGCGCAGGTAGCCGACGTACACCTCGACCACGTTCGGGTCGGTGTCGAAGGTGTCCCAGACGTGCTCCAGGATCTCCGCCTTCGACACGACCTCGTCGTGCCGGCGGATCAGGTACTCCAGCAGCGCGAACTCTCTGGGGGTCAGCTCGATCGGGGTGCCGTCCCGCTCGACTTTTCGCCGCGCCGGGTCCAGCGACAGGTCGCCGGCCACCAGCACCGACGGCCGCCGTCCCGAGTCGCGCCGCAGCAGGGCCCGCAGCCTGGCCACCAGCACCACGTAGGAGAACGGCTTGGTGAGGTAGTCGTCGGCGCCCAGGTCGAGCCCGTCGGCCATGTCGTACTCGCCGTCCTTGGCCGACAGCATGAGGATGGGCACCCAGTTCTCCTCGGCGCGCAGCCGCTTGCACACGTTGTAGCCCGACAACCTGGGCAGCATGATGTCGAGCACCACGATGTCGTAGTCGCCGTGCCTGGCCGCGTGCAGCCCCTCTTCGCCGTCATGGGCGAGGTCGACGGCGAACCCCTCAGCTTGGAGCCCCCGTTGCAGGGCCGCCGCCATCCGCCGCTCGTCCTCGACGACAAGTACTCTCATGTGGTGATTCTCCTGTTCCCGCCCTGAGACGACGCTGAGAAGGCTGAGAGTTGTCTCAGACAGTCTCAGGTCCTCCTAAGGATGCGTCACGCAGGCTGTGTGTATCGACATACCGTTAAGGAGTGAGATGCGCAGAGGCACGTTCGTGAGGTGGGGAGTCCCGGTCGCGGCCGCGGCCGTGATCGGAGCCGCGGTCGGCGCCGGTCCCGTCATAGCCGCGGTGAGCGGCGAGCCCACGCTGCCGGAACGCACGGCCGCGCAGTTGCTGGCCGACGCCACGGCGGCGACCGGCAAGAGCGTGGAGCCGATGTCCGGCACCGTGCAGCAGACGGCGTCGCTGGGCCTGCCGGCGCTGCCGGTCGAGGGCGCGGCGTCGCCGCTCAGCCTGCTGTCCGGCTCGCACGAGGTGAAGGTCTGGTACGGCGCCGAAGGCAAGCTGCGGGTGGCCATGCCGACCCAGCTCAACGAGACCAACCTGGTCGTCAACGGTGAGCAGGCCTGGTACTGGGACAGCTCCACCAACACCGCGACCAAGATGACGATCAAGGGCGGCGCTGACAAACAGCACGCCATGACCACGCCGAAGCCGACCGACCTGACGCCGCAGCAGGCGGCGCAGAAGCTGCTGGCCAACGTGGACGAGCACACCACCGTCCGCGTGATCAACACGGCCGAGGTGGCGGGCCGCCCGGCCTACCAGCTCGTCGTGGCGCCCAAGGACGAGGGCTCGCTGATCCAGGAGATCCGCATCGCGCTCGACGGGGAGAACTACGTCCCGCTGCAGGTGCAGGTGTACGCCAAGGGGTCGGCCGAGCCGGCGTTCCAGGTCGGGTTCACGCAGGTGACGTTCACGCCGCCGGCGCCCGAGAACTTCACCTTCACCCCGCCCGCGGGCGCCAAGGTGGAGGAGGCGACGTTCGGCGAGAACGACTTCGGCCCGAATGCCGAGAAGAAGGCCGAGCACGCCAAGGACGTCGCGGGCGATGCCAAGTTCGTCGGCCAGGGCTGGGCGTCCGTGGCGGTCGTCCCGTTCTCGCTGTCGGACCTGCCGTCCGGGCAGGAACAGGGGCGTGGCCAGGGCGCCAACCCCCAGGCGGTGCTTGACACCGTGCTCAAGTCCGCCACCCCGGTGAGCGGCACGTGGGGCTCGGGCAAGCTGATCAAGACCAAGCTTGCCACCGCCCTGCTGACCGACGACGGCCGCCTCCTGGTCGGCGCGGTCACCCCGGAGGAGATCGTCAAGGCGGCGGGCACCAAGTGACCACCGTCACGACAGAAGCGGGGGCGCCCTTCGGGGCGGCCCCGCCCTCCGGGGACGGCGCCATCGTCACGGAGGGGCTGACCAAGCGCTTCCGCGGCGGCCAGGTCGCGGTGGACGCGCTGGATCTGAGCGTGCCGCGCGGCTCGGTGTTCGGCTTCCTGGGGCCCAACGGCTCCGGCAAGACGACCACGATCCGCATGCTGCTCGGTCTGATCGCGCCCACGGCGGGCGAGTACGCGGTGCTCGGGCTGCCGCAGGCCCAGGCGCTGCCCAGGGTCGGGGCGCTGGTCGAGGGCCCGGCCTTCTATCCGTACCTGTCGGGCATGGCCAACCTGCTGCGCTTCGACGCCGCCGACCCGACCGCCGCCCGCGGCACGGCCAGGCGGCGCGCCGCCGAGGCGCTGGAGCGCGTGGGGTTGTCGGCCGCGGCGGGCAAGCGCTTCCGCAACTACTCCCTCGGCATGCGTCAGCGGCTGGCCATCGCCGCCGCCCTGCTCGGGCCGCGCGAGCTGCTCATCCTCGACGAGCCGACCAACGGGCTCGACCCGCAGGGCACCCGCGAGGTGCGCGCGCTGGTCAAGGAGATCGCCGCCGACGGCACCACGGTCTTCGTCTCCTCGCACCTGCTGGCCGAGGTCGAGCAGATGTGCACGCACGCCGCGATCATGCGGACCGGCAAGCTGGTCGCGCAGGGCACGATCGCCTCGCTGAGCGGCGGGCGGGTGGCCCGCGTCAGGGTGGAGACGCCCGACGCGGCTGACGCCGGCCGGGTGCTCGGGATGCTCGGCCTGACCGACGTGCTCGTCCAGGACGGCGAGGTGACGGCCGAGCTCGGCGGGCACGCGCCGGAGGCGATCAACGCCACGCTGGTGGGGGAAGGCGTGGCCGTACGGGGGCTGGCCGTGGTGCGTCCGAGCCTCGAGGACGTGTTCGTCAGACTGACAGGGGAGGGATTCGATGTCGACGGCTGAGACCCGGACCCAGGCCGGCGAGACGTCGCCCGCGCAGACGGGCGCGGCCCGTCGCGAGCCGGGGCTGGTCCCGGTGGCCGAGACGCTGCGCAGCGCGGAGCGTCACCCGGGCGAGCCGGCGCCTGCTCCTGCCGCCTCGCCCGCCAGGGCCGCGGGGGCGTTGTGGCGGCTGCTCGGCTCGGAGCTGGGCCTGACCTTCCGCCGGCCGCGCAACCTCGCGATGCTGACCGTGCTCGCCGTGGTGCCCGTCATCATCGGCGTCCCGCTCCGGCTCATGAGCGACGACTCCGACCAGGGAATGGGCGGCTTCATTCAGAACGTCGCGGGCAACAGCCTCATGCTGACGTTCATGGCGTTCTCCTTCCTCGTGCTGCTGCTGATGCCGGTCGCCGTCAGCGTGGTGGCGGGCGACTCGATCGCCGGCGAGGCGGGCGGCGGGACGCTGCGCTACCTGCTGGCCGCGCCGGCGGGCCGAACGCGGCTGCTGCTGGTCAAGTACCTCAACGCGGTCGTCTTCGCCTACGCCGCCACCGTGGTCGTGGCCGCCTCGGCGCTGGTGACGGGGCTGATCCTGTTCCCGGCCGGGCCGGTGACGCTGCTGTCGGGGACCACGATCCCGATGGCGGAGGGGCTGCTGCGCATCCTCATCACGGTCGGCTACGTCGGAGCCGGCATGGCGGCCCTGGCCGCCGTCGCGTTGGCGCTGTCGACGTTCACCGAGGTGTCCATCGGGGCCATCGCGGGCACGATGGTGCTCATCATCGTCTGCCAGGTGCTGCGGGCCATCCCGGAGTTGTCCGCGATCGCGCCCTACCTGCTGCCGACCCGGTTCACGGACTTCGACGCGGTCCTGCGCAGCCCGATCGACACGGGGGCGCTGTCAGGCGGGCTGCTGACGTTCGGCGCCTACATCGTGCTGTTCGGGTCGATCGCGTGGGCGCGCTTCTCCGGCAAGGACATCACCTCCTGAGCGGGGCCGGGGGCGCACCCGCGTCGTTCCCCGGCCCCTCGGGAGTCGTCTCTCACACCACCGCGGTGCTCTTTCTCGGCAGCAACGCCAGCGCTCCGAGGTAGAGGACGGCCGCCACGATGAGCAGCCCCTTGTAGCCGATCACCAGGGCCACGTACTCCAGGCAGCCGCCCACCATGGCGCCCAGCAGGTTCGCGCCGAAGGAGGTGGTGGCGTCGGCGGTGTCGGCGAAGCGCTTGGCGAACACGACGTTCGCCGCGAAGATCGGCAGGAACGCCACCGTCACGGCCGCCACCGCGCGCAGGGGCAACGGGAGCGACAGCAGCCACTCGTTCGGCACCAGCCAGGCCAGCAGCAGCCCCGCCAGCAGCACCCCGTACATGACGGGCAGGGGTGGCATGCGGAAGCGGCGGGTCACCTCGACCGCGCACAGCACCGCGACCAGCACGCCGGCGAAGACGATCGCGTTGACCACCCACGTGGTGCCGAACAGCAGCGCGAACCCGGTGACGCTCTTGGTTTCCAGCAGCATGAACGCCACGCCCAGCAGGAACAGGTCCGCGTACGGGCGCATCCGCTTGTACGGGCCCGCCACGACGCGGACGGCCAGCAGGCTGACGATGAGGATCAGGCCCAGCGTGATGATGTAGATGGGCGGGATCGTGGCGTCTTTCAGGTAGAGGAAGGGCCGGTCGTCGTTGGCGGGCCGAGGGGTGCCGGGGGCGGCGCCCGGCCACTCGCTCGCGCAGCGCTGGGCCGGCGGGGTCAGGCCCGCGGTGATGACGGCCTGCTGCCCGGCGGTGCTGACGACGTCGACGCACGGCTTGTGGCCGAAGGCGCTCTGCATGGTCGAGGCCAGGCGGTCGACGAGCCAGCTCTCGCGGTAGTAGTTGTACATCGAGAACGTGCCGCCCGGCTTGAGGTGGGCGCGGGCGGCCTTCATGGCCTCCTCGGTGAACAGGTAGCTCTCCAGGCGCAGGGAGCTGGCCCCGGAGACCAGGGTGAGCGAGTCGGGCAGGGCGAACAGGATCAGGTCGTACTTTCTGCCCGTACGTTCGAGGAAGGCGCGGCCGTCGGTGACGTGGGTGGTGACGCGCGGGTCGTCATAGGGCTTGTCGGGGTGGACCGAGCCGCCGAGCTCGCGCAGCTTGGGGTCGATCTCCACGGCGTCGACGTGGCTCGCGCCCTTGGACAGCGCGATCGCGACGTCGGTGCCGCTGCCCGCGCCGACGATGAGCACGTCTTTGGGCGGCTTGGTGGTGCGCTCGTACGGCAGCCCGTACTGGCGCTCCCACTGCAGCCTGACGGCGGCGGGCACGGCCTGCTGGTGCGGGATGCCGTTGACGGCGATGTCGGTGACCAGGACGCCGAGCTGCTGGAGCTGCCTGGTGGTCACCTTGTAGTACGGCGACCAGATCGCCCCCGCGGTGAGCGTCTCGGCCAGCAGCAGCCCGACCACGACCAGGGACGGCACGCTCACCAGCGCCGCATACAGCACGCGCGGCCTGGGCAGCAGCAGCACGCCGTAGCAGACGGCCGCGATCAGCCCCCAGAAAACCGGCGGCGCGCTCAGGAACGACAGCGCCGTGAAGGCGGCGATGCCGGTGAGGCTGCCGATCAGGTCGTAGCGGTAGGCCTCGAGGCGCGGCAGCTCGGGGAAGCAGCGGCCGACGAGCTCGGCCGGGCCCATGAGGATCAGCGCGGCGGCGCAGAAGATCACCGGCAGGATCAGCCAGGCGGGCGGCCCGCTGGTGCTCAGGCTCGTCCAGTACAGGACGCCCTCGGTGTTCCTGTCGACGGTGACCGGGAAGGTCAGCACGACGATGACCAGCACGGCCAGCACGATGGGCGAGTAGTACGGCTGCCGCCGCGAGCGCCCCACGCGCAGGAAGCCGAGCCCGATGCCCAGGAACGAGCCGAGCAGCACGAAATTGGTGAAGTAGCTGAGGTGGACGATGTTGGATCCGGTCCACCTGATCAGCGCCAGCTCGAGGAAGAGCATGAAAGCGCTGGCGAGAACGAGCCGCGGTCGCACCGCCAGCCAGTGCTCCCTTTCCCCGTCAGTGACCGGCTTCTGCGCCTGGAGCGTCATGAAGCTTCACCGTAGTGAACGGACCGAAAACAAGGAAGTCTGACAGGGCAGAAGAATTGTCGTCCGCTTCGCCCCAATTGAGGCATTCTCGCAGGTCAGAACCCCGAAATTGGCTGGACGAGCACCGTTCGATGAAGGAATGTTGGGACGTTCATTCCCTCCACTTGATTCGGTGGTGACACATGCGGGTTCTCATTCAGCTCCGCCCCTCGCCCGATCTCGTCGCGGCCGTCGCCGATCCCGGCCGGACCGCCACCACGGCCGACGTCGCCGACGGGCTGCCCGGCGTCGAACTCGACACGGCCTTCGTCCCCGTCGCCGTCCCCAGGCCCGTCCCCGCGGCGGGCGGCGACCCCCTCTCGCTCAACCAGCCGCTCGACTTCTCCCTGGCCGCCGAGGACGCCTCCGTGCTGGTGCGCGGGACGATCTCGGACGACGAACTGACCTCCAGGGTCGCCCTGCTGCCCACGCTGCGCCCCGACGTCGTGGGCGTCTTCTCCGATCCCGTCATCGAGTCCACGCCGACCTGCGGCGGCGATCCGCCGGTCGGCGACTGGCACGACGTCGAACGGCTGCTGAACGTGCCAGGACTGCGCGCCGAGGGCTTCGACGGCGCCGGCGTGGCGCTGGCGGTGGTCGACACCGGCATCAACGCCGCCCACACCGCGAGACACCTCGGCCGCGGCGTCACCGTGGACGCGGCGCGGTGCTGGAGCCCGGCGGGCGTGCGGGGCAGACCAGGCGAGTTCGAGGTCGACCACGGGACGATGTGCGCCTTCGACGCGCTCATCGCCGCCCCGCAGGCCTCGCTGATCGACATCCCGCTGCTGCTGTCCACCCGTCCCGGCGGGTCGTCCATGGACGGGCTGCTGTCGGACGCGGTCGCCGCCTTCGCGCACCTGCGCACCGTGCTCGACGCCCAGCCCGCCGCCACCAGGGCCCTGGTCGTGAGCAACTCGTGGGGGTCGTTCTCTCCTGAATGGGACTTCCCCGTCGGACATCCGGGCAACTACTCCGACAATGCCGCCCACCCGTTCAACCTGATGGTGGCCAGCCTGGACCGAGCGGGCGCCGACGTGCTGTTCGCGGCGGGCAACTGCGGACGCGAGTGCCCCGACGCGCGCTGCTTCTTCCCCGACCGGTCCATCGTGGGCGCCAACTCCCATCCGAAGGCCCTGTCGATCGGCGGCATCGACGTCAACGGGGAGCGGGTGGGGTACTCCTCGCAGGGTCCTGGACGGCTGACCGCCCGTAAACCGGACCTCTGCTCATACACGCACTTCTCCGGCTCCAAGGCGTTCGGCGACGCCGAGCCCGACTCGGGCACCTCGGCGGCCACGCCGGTCGCGGCGGGGCTCGTGGCGGCCGTGCGTACCCGCTGGCCCGCCACGAAGCTGTCGCCCGCGCAACTGCGGGCGCTGCTGCGGCGCACGGCGCAGGACCGCAGCGAGGTCGGCTTCGACGACGACTACGGGTACGGGAACCTGGACCCGGCGGGCATCATCGCCGCCCTCGGCCGACGGGCCAAGAGCACGCCCTGACGTTGAACCCGGCGGGCCGCCCGCCCTCCCGACGCGGCCCGCCCGAACCCCGCGCCAACTGCTGAAAGGAGCTGGTGTAGCTCAGTAGGAGGAGGGCGAGGAGATACTGGCGATCATTCCGATGCCGAACATCAGGACGAAGACCCCGACGCCGATGATCATCAGGGCCGAGCTGATGATGCCGCAGATGCGCCCGGCCTGGATGGTGCCGCGGTTCTCGAAGTAGTGGCCGCTCTCGTCGATCTCGCGCAGCGCCTTGTTGCCCATCACCCAGGCGAACGGGCCGAGGATGCCGCAGACGACCAGGCTCAGGATGCCCAGCACGAGGATGGTCGTGCCGTTCGGGTGGCTCTGCGGCGGCGGCCCGTAATAGGAAGCGTCATAGTTCGGGTAAGACATGATCTGGTGGAGCCCCCTCGCCGACCGGCTGTCTGGTGGGTTTTTATACCACAGTCAATGTCTTGATCATGTTACGCCATCATGGTAGGGCATATGATCCACCTCTTAGGAGCCTGCCCCCGTGCGTGAACGCACCCGCGCCGTCCTCGCCCATCGGCATTTCCAGCGGTTCATCATCGCCGCCATCCTGATCAACGCGGCCACTCTGGGCTTAGAGACGTTCCCGGCCGTCGTCGAGAGCTACGGCCCTCTGCTCACCGCGATCGACCACATCGCCCTCTACATCTTCGTCGCCGAGATGGCGGCCAAGATCTACGTGGAGCGCGCGGCGTTCGTCCGCGACCCGTGGAACATCTTCGACGCCATCATCGTCGGGATCGCCCTCGCCCCCGCCACAGGCGGCCTGTCCGTGCTGCGCTCGCTGCGCATCCTGCGCGCGCTGCGGCTGCTGTCGGTCGTGCCGAGCCTGCGCCGCGTCGTCTCGGCGCTGCTGCGCGCGATGCCCGGGATGAGCTCGATCGTGGTGCTGCTCTCCCTGGTGCTCTACGTGGCCGCCGTCATGGCCACCAAACTCTACGGGCAGGCCGCCCCCGACCGCTTCGGCAGCCTGCCGACCTCGCTGTTCACCCTGTATCAGACGATGACGGGCGACGACTGGGGCAACATCGCCAGGGACGTGATGGAGCAGCACCCCACGGCCTGGATCTTCTTCACCACGTTCATCCTGGTGTCGACGTTCGTGGTGCTGAACCTGTTCCTCGCGGTCGTGGTCAGCGCCATGGACGAGGAGAACGCCGAGGAGCGGGCCGCGCGGAACGACACCACCACGGCCCACACCCAGCAGATCCTCGACGAGCTGGCCGCGCTGCGCAAGGAGGTCGCCGAACTGCGCGACATGCAGCAGGACCACGCCGCCGCGGTGGCGAACGGCGCCGCGGCCAACGGCAGCCAGACCAACGGTGTCAAAACTAACGGGAGTAAAACTCCACGACGAGCTGCTCGTCGACGGGGATGACGATCTCCTCGCGCTCCGGCCGGCGCGTCAGCGTGACGCGCAGGCCGGCGTGGTCGGCCGAGAGGTAGGGGGCGATGCGCTCGTCGGCGTGGATGCCTTCGGCGGCGGCCACGAACGGCTGCATCGCGCGCGACCGCTGCCTGACCGTGATCACCTGTCCTGGCTTGACCAGGTAGCTGGGGATGTCCACCTTGCGGCCGTCCACGGCGATGTGCCCGTGGCTGATGTACTGCCGGGCGGCGTAGATCGACGGCGCGAGCCCGGCCCGCAGCAGGACCGAGGCCAGCCGGGTCTCCAGCAGCGTGACGAGCTCGGCGCCCGACGCCCCCGGCTTGCGCAGCGCCGTGTCCCAGTAGCGGCGCAGCTGTCGTTCCGACACGTCGTAGTACCAGCGCAGCTTCTGCTTCTCCATCAGCCGCAGACCGTAGTCTCCGGTGCTTCGGCGGTTGGTCTTCCTGCCGTGCTCGCCCGGCGGGTAGGGACGCTGCTCGAAGTAGCGGACGGCTTTCCTGGTCAGCGGGACGCCCGCGCGACGCGACAGTCGCACCTTGGGGCCGGTGTAGCGCACGTTCACCTCAATGTGATTAGGTAATCCTTACTTAGGTAAGGCTAACCTACCATGCTGTTGTGCTCCCAAGGAGGCGTCATGCTGCCGATCCCCGAACGGGTTCGCACCCTCGCCGCGACCGCGAGCGTCGCCAAACTGTCCGTGGACGGCGCCCCCGCGCCGACCCGAGGCGGCGTGGACGGACGCGGGCGTCCCGTGCTCCTGGTACTGCCCGGCGAGCCGCTGCACGGGCTCCAGGGGGACGCGCTCGTGGCGGTGAACCTGACGGCGATGCGGCAACTGGGCTCCGTCACGCATCCGCGCGGGCTGATCGAGGTGCAGGGCTGGGCGGAGCCCGTACCGGAGCCCGAGGCGCGGGAGGCGGCGGTGGCGGTGGCCACCCACAGCGCGGACGAGAGCCTGTTCGAGGCGCTGGAGCGGTTCGGCGAGCCCTGGGCGCCCCGGCTGCTGCGGATGGACGTGGGGCAGGTCGTCTACCTGACCGGGCAGGAATCGGGGCTGCTGGACGCCGACGACTACCTCGCGGCGACCCCCGACCCGCTGACCGAGACGGCCGAACAGGTGCTGGCCCACGTCAACTCCTCGCACCGGCCGCAACTCGCCGCGGGCGTGGCCAGGCAGCTCGGGGAGCAGGCCGGGGAGGTGTGGTTGTGGGAGCTGGACCGGTTCGGGGCGACCGTGCGGGCGGACGAGGCGCTGGTGCGCTTCCAGTGGCCGGCCCCGGCGAACTCGCAACTGTGCCTGGAAACGGCTCTGCGCGGGCTGATCTGCAGCTGTTGATCATCTGTGATTCGGCCGGACATCCTCATACACGGGTATGAGGAGTGCGCGGGCGTCTCTAGAGTTTGAGGCGTGAGTGGAACTCAGCGATCATCTCCCCGCCCCGGCCAGGGCGAGCGGCGTCGGCGTGTGGTGATGGCCGCCGGGATTCTGCTCGGGACGGTGATGCTGGCCGGGGCGGCGGGCCTGGTCGGCGGCGCCTTCACCGGCCGCACCCTGGACGCGCTCCACTGGCCGGGCGGAAAGGTCCCCTCCCCGCTTCACACGGCTCCCGCGAGCGGCTTCACCTCCGCCGCCGTCGGCACGCTGTCGACGTCCCCGGTCCCTTTGACCAAGCCCTCCCCGACGACGTCCGCCCCGCCCGTTCCCACGACGTCCGCTCCCCCACCGGCCCGCTCTTTCGCCGCCAGCCCCAAACCTTCGCGGCAGACCAGGACTCCGGTGCGCACGGGGGGTGTGGCACCGCAACCCGCGCGCTCCCCCGCCGTGACGCGACCACCTTCCTCCGCCACGGCGCTCCCGGCCGAGGTCGCCCCCTCTCCCGCCTCTCGCCGCACCCGCCACCCCCATCGCATCCCCGGCTCCAACCCAACCCCATAAACCCCTTCTTGTTTTACGCGCTGCCGACGTCACCGCACGCGCCGTAACTCCTTGCCGCCTGTCATGGCCGGTCGTGAAGGCTCACGGGCCGGGCGCCGTGACGGAGCGTCTTCTTGGCCGGTTTCGTGGTCAGAACCCGCCCTCGCGGGCCTGGGCCATGCCGGTCAGGAGGTAGTCGAGGCCGTACGCGAGAGCGAAGAACCCCGCTGGGATCTCTAGCTCGACACCCTGCGCAGGGGGGAGACCGTCATGGACTCGTCCACGGCCTCGGGCGAGAGCACGTGGTCGAGCACCATCACCGCGCAGCCGCTGATGCCCGCCCCCGCGCCCAGCCTGCTCGGCTCGATGCGCAGCCGCCGGGTCGCCAGGGCCGTGGAGCGGCGGTAGACGACCTCGCGGATGCTCGAGACCAGCGGCCCGAACGCCTCCGCCACGTCGCCGCCGAGCACCACCACCGACGGGTTGAGGATGTTGACCGCCCCGGCCAGGACCTCGCCGATCCGGCGTCCCGCCTCGCGCACGGTGGCCATCGTCTCGGCGTCGCCGGCCCGTACCAGCGTCGTCACGTCCGCGATCGTCTTGACGTCCTTGCCCAGCGCCCGCAGCTCGCGCAGGAGCGCGACGCCGCTGGCGACGGAGTCGACGCAGCCGGTGTTGCCGCAGCGGCACAGCACGGCGCCGCCGTCCAGCACCGGGATGTGCCCGATCTCGCCCGCCGCACCCATCGCGCCGCGCAGGATGCCGCCCCCGGCGATCACGCCCGCGCCGATCCGCGTGGAGATCTTCACGAACATCAGGTCGTCCAGGTCGGGGTAGGCGCCGCGGTGCTCGCCGATGGCCAGCACGTTCACGTCGTTGTCCACCAGCACCGGGACGGGGAAGCGGGCGCGGATGATCGGCGGGATCACCACGCCGGTCCACGACGCCATCACGCGGGCGCTCTCCGTGCGGCCCTGCGCGAACTCGACCGTGGCGGGCACGCCCATCCCGACGCCCCTGATCATCGCGCGCGGCCGGTCGCCGAGCAGGTCGTCCCAGGTGTCCATGAGCAGCGGCAGCACGGTGTCGGGGCCCTGCTCCACGTCCATCGCGAACTCGCGGCCCGCCAGCTCGCGGCCGGCCAGGTCGCACACGGCCACCCTGGTGCGGCTGGCGCCCAGCGCCGCCACCAGCACCACGCCGCCCGCGGCGTTGAACTCCAGCCGGACCGGCGGCCGCCCGCCGGTCGAGGGGGCGTCGTCGCGCTCCACGACGAGACCGCGTTCCAGCAGCTCGGCGACGCGCAGCTGCACCGCGGGACGCGACAGGCCGGTGACCCGGCCGAGATCGGCCCGCGTCACGGCCTCACCAGTGCGGATGAGGCGGAGCACCTCGCCGCTGGAGGCGAGGGTCGCGGCGGTACGTCGTGGCATCGGCTAAGTGAACCACATACGGTTAGGTCATGAAAAGTCCGCACTTTTTCATCTCAAATGCCAAAACTCCGCTTGTGTGCGACCCAAACTCTCGTTAGTGTCCGTTCTGTCCTTCGTTGGTAGATCACCGGAGTCCACACCGTGTCCACCGTCTCTCCCACTCCCGCCCACACCGCCGACCTCGTCGTCTTCGGCGGCACCGGCGACCTGTCCATGCGCAAGCTGCTTCCGGCGCTGTATCACAGCGACAGGGAGAGCCGGCTCTCCCCGGAGACCCGCATCATCGCCATGTCCAGGGGCGGGCTGACCGACGCCGACTTCCGCGGCAAGGTGGACGCCGACGTACGCGACCAGGTGCCGATCGACGACCCCGCCGTGTGGCAGCGCTTCCTCGGCCGCCTGCACCACGTCTCCGTCGACGTCGGCGGAGAGAACAGGTCCGGGTGGAGCGCGCTGACCAGGCTGCTGGCCGGCCACGAGGAGCGCGACCGGGTGTTCTACCTGGCCAGCCCGCCCAGGACGTTCGGGCCCTTCTGCCGGGAACTGGAGACGGCCGGGCTGGTGACGCCGCGCTCGCGCGTGGTGCTGGAGAAGCCGCTCGGCCACGACCTGCCGAGCGCGCAGCGGATCAACGACGAGGTCGGCGCCATCTTCGACGAGCGCCAGATCTTCCGCATCGACCACTACCTGGGCAAGGAGACCGTCCAGAACCTGCTGGTGCTGCGCTTCGCCAACGCCTTCCTCGAGCCGATCTGGAACTCGCTCTGGATCGACCACGTCCAGATCACCGCCGCCGAGACCGTCGGCACGCCGGGCAGGCGCGGCTACTACGACCATGCCGGCGCGCTGCGTGACATGGTGCAGAACCACCTGCTGCAGCTCCTGACCCTGACGGCGATGGAGCCGCCGGCCCGCAACGACCGCGAGTCCATCCGCGACGAGAAGGTCAAGGTGCTGCAGGCGCTGCGGCCCATCGCGGGCACCGAGGTGGACAGGTTCACGGTGCGGGGGCAGTACACCGAGGCCGGCGACATGCCGGGCTACCTCGACGAGCCCGGATCCACGCCGCCGACCGAGGCCTCGCGGCGGGTGGAGACCTTCACCGCGATCAGGGCCGAGGTCAAGAACTGGCGGTGGGCCGGGGTGCCCTTCTACCTGCGGACCGGCAAGCGCATGCCGTACCGGAGGTCGGAGATCGTGGTGCAGTTCAAGGACGTGCCGCACTCCATCTTCCCTGGCGGCGCCCCGAACCGGCTGGTGCTGCGGCTGCAGCCGGAAGAGGGCATCGAGCTGCACATCATGGCCAAGGAGCCGGGCGCGGGCGAGGTGACGCTGAAGCCGGTGCCGATGTCGCTGAGCTTCGGCAAGACGTTCACGGCGCGGGTGCCGGAGGCGTATGAGCGGCTGCTGACCGACGTGCTGGCGGGCAACCCGACGCTGTTCATGCGCAGGGACGAGGTGGAGGCGGCCTGGCGCTGGATCGACCCGATCCTGCGGACCTGGGAGTCGTCCCCCGGCCTGCCCGAGCCCTACCCCGCGGGAACCACAGGACCCGCCGCAGCCCACGAACTGCTCGGCCGCAGCGGTCGCGCGTGGCACGAGGAGGAAGCGTGAATTCCATCATTCAGGACATCACCGACAGGATCGCCGAGCGCAGCGCGGGCAGCAGGGCCGCCTACCTGGCCCGCATCCGCCGCGACGGCGAGGCCGCCAAGGCGAAGGGGCCCGCGCGGGCCCACCTCGGGTGCGCGAACCTGGCGCACGGCTTCGCCTCCGCCCCGTCGGAGGACAAGCCGGCGCTGATGGGCGCGAGCAAGCCCGGCGTGGCCATCGTGACCAGCTACAACGACATGTTGTCCGCGCACCAGCCGTATGAGACGTATCCGCCGGAGCTGAAGGCGGCCGTGCGCAGGGCGGGCGGCGTGGCCCAGGTGGCCGGCGGCGTTCCGGCGATGTGCGACGGCATCACGCAGGGCCGCGCCGGCATGGAGCTGTCGCTCTACAGCCGCGACGTGATCGCGATGGCGACCGCGATCGCGCTGTCGCACGACATGTTCGACGCCTCGCTGCTGCTGGGCGTGTGCGACAAGATCGTGCCGGGGCTGTTCATCGGGGCGCTGCACTTCGGGCACCTGCCCGCGATCTTCGTGCCGGCCGGGCCGATGACCTCGGGTCTGCCGAACAAGGTCAAGGCCCGCACCCGCCAGCTCTTCGCCGAGGGCAAGGTCGGCAGGGACGAACTGCTGGAGGCCGAGTCCAAGTCCTACCACTCCCCCGGCACCTGCACCTTCTACGGCACCGCCAACTCCAACCAGGCGCTGATGGAGGTCATGGGGCTGCACCTGCCCGGCTCGACGTTCGTCAACCCGCACACCGAGCTGCGCCACGCCCTCACCGAGGCGGCCGGGCGGCGGGCGGTGGAGATCACCGCGCACGGCCCGGAGTACACGCCGATCGGCGAGCTGGTCGATGAGAAGTCCGTCGTGAACGCCTGCGTCGCCCTGCTGGCCACCGGCGGTTCCACGAACCACACCATCCACCTGGTGGCCATGGCGGCCGCCGCGGGCATCGTGCTGACCTGGGACGACCTGGCGTGCCTGTCGGAGGCCGTGCCGTCGCTGACCAAGATCTACCCCAACGGCCAGGCGGACGTGAACCACTTCCGCGAGGCCGGCGGCATGCAGGTGCTCATCGGCGACCTGCTGGACGAGGGCCTGCTGCACGGCGACGTGATGACCGTGGCCGGTCCCGGCCTCGACCGCTACCGTTCGGCCCCCTCACTCGTCGACGGCGCCCTCGCCTGGGCGCCCGTCGAGGGCGGCAGCTCGGACCTGGACGTGCTGCGTCCTGTCGCGAGGCCCTTCTCCGCGGACGGCGGCATCCACATGGTCGAGGGCAACCTGGGCCGCGCGGTCAGCAAGGTCTCCGCGGTCAAGCCCGAGCACCTGGTGATCGAGGCGCCGGCCAAGGTCTTCGACGACCAGCTCGACCTGCTGCGGGCGTTCGAGGCGGGCGAGCTGGACGGGCAGGACTTCGTGGCGGTCATCCGCTACCAGGGGCCGAGCGCGAACGGCATGCCGGAGCTGCACAAGCTGACGCCGCCGCTGGCCGTGCTGCTCGACAGGGGGCAGCGGGTGGCGATCGTCACGGACGGGCGCATGTCGGGCGCGTCCGGCAAGGTGCCCGCGGCCATCCACCTGTCGCCCGAGGCGGCCGACGGCGGTCCGATCGCGCTGGTGCGCGACGGCGACGTGATCCGGCTGGACTCGGCCGACGGGACGCTGGAGCTGCTGGTGCCCGCCGAGGAGCTGACCAGGCGCACGCCCGAGGGCCGGCCGCTGAGCGACGCGCAGTGGGTCGGGACGGGGCGCGAGCTGTTCGCGGTGTTCCGGCGGATGGCGGGCCACGCGGAGCAGGGGGCCGGGATCTTCGGGGTGAGCGGCGCCGAGTCCGCGCACCACGGCCCCGGGCTGGGCTTCCCCGCCGAGGCGGGGGCCTCGCACCTGGAGACGGGCACGTCGGTCGGCGCGCGCCGCGCCGGACTGGTGCGGTGACCGGTGTACGGTGCTTTGTGTCCGTATGGTGTGCGGTGAGCGCTCATGAGCCGGTATGTCCTCACGTCCCCGTCTGGGACGGCGTGAGCGTTCGTGACATCCTTCGGTCTATGGCGAGCGATCTTCACGCCGCCCTGAATGCCGGAGGTATGCGGTGAGCGCCTTTGACCTTCCCTGGCTCGTCGCCGACATCGGGGGAACCAACGCCCGGTTCGGCCTGGTCACCTCGCTGGGAGCGCGGCCCACGAACGTCGCGGTGCTGGCGGGGGCCGGCTACCCGACCCTCCCGGAAGCCGTGGCCGCCTATCTCACCGAACACGCGGGCGGCGCGCGACCGGGGGCGGCCTGCCTGGCCGTCGCGGGTCCCATCGACGGCGACCGCTACCGGCTCACGAACTCCGCATGGGCCGGGTCCGTACGCGACCTCGACGTGCCGTACGCGGTGCTGCTCAACGACTTCGAAGCGCTGGCCGTGTCACTGCCCCACCTGGAGGGCGACGACCTGGTCTCCCTGGGCGGGCCCGCCCTCGCCTACGGGGTCAAGGCCGTGCTCGGGCCGGGGACGGGGCTCGGCGTGGGCGGACTCGTGCCCACCGAACGCGGCTGGACGCCCATCCCCGGCGAGGGCGGGCACGTCACGGCGCCGGTGGTGGACAGGCGGGAACTGGAGATCGTCCGGGTGCTGCAGTCCCAGGGGCTGGCGCACGTGGTGGCCGAGCACCTGCTGTCCGGGCCGGGGATCGTCCGGCTGCACCGGGCGCTGGCCCAGGTCAACGGCGTCACCGCGCCCGAACTGAGCGCCTCCGACATCGTCGCCCGGCTGGACGACTCGCTGTGCTCCGAGACGGTCGAGGTGTTCTGCGGGATGCTGGGCACCTTCGCCGGCAACGTGGCCCTCACGCTGGGGGCTCGCGGCGGGGTGTACCTGGGCGGCGGGGTGCTGCCCCGTATCGTGGAACGCGTGCGCACCAGCGACTTCCGTCCGCGCTTCACCGCCAATCCCGACATGGCCGACTACCTCTCCGCCATCGGCACGGCCCTGATCGTCGCGCCCCAACCGGCGCTGACGGGCGCGGCGGCCTGGCTGAGCCAGCGCGCCCGGACCGAACTGGTGGGGTGAACTTCGTTGCGCCGGCGCCGTGCCCACGTCTCCGCGCCGCGCGACCATCGCACCCACACCGCCTCCCGCACGATCGCACGCCGATACGGCCCCACGACACGATCCACGGTGCGTGTGCCCGGATGCTGGGCAGTGGCGGTGTGTTCGCAATCGTGTAGAACTAGACGGCCGTGACCAAGGCCGACGAGGAGAAAGAACCCATGAGCTTGCTCGATCTCGCCCCCGTGATCCCCGTCGTGGTGATCGAGGACGCCGAGACCGCCGTCCCGATCGCCAGGGCCCTGGTCGCAGGGGGCCTGCCGGTCATCGAGGTGACCCTGCGCACGAAAGCCGCCCGCGAGGCCATCGCCAGGATCGCCGCCGAAGTGCCGGAGGCGAACGTCGGCGCGGGGACGATCAGGACGACGGACGACATCGCAGCCTCCATCGCGGCCGGCGCGAGGTTCCTGGTGTCGCCGGGGACGACCCTGTCGCTGGTCGAGGCGCTGGACTCCAGCGGCGTGCCGTACCTGCCGGGCGCGGCGACCGTCACGGAGGTGATGGCACTGGCCGAGCGGGGGATCAAGGAGCTCAAGTTCTTCCCCGCCGAGGCGGCAGGCGGCGTGCCGTACCTGAAGGCGATGAACGGCCCGCTGCCCGACGTGCGGTTCTGCCCGACGGGCGGCATCCGCCCCGCCACCGCCCCCGACTACCTCGCGCTGCCGAACGTCGGCTGCGTCGGCGGCACCTGGCTGACCCCTGCCGACGCGCTGGCCGCCGGCGACTGGGGACGGGTGGAGAAGCTCGCCTCCGAGGCCGCCGCCCTCAGGTAACGCACTCCGGGCGGAACACCCGGCGGGCTTGAAGTTGACGTATGCGTCAACTCCTAACGTTGTCCGTGCGGTGTCCGGCTATCGAGGAGTTGCCATGATCGTTGCCATCCCAGCCACCCATCGAGAGGTGCGCCTGGCCGCTCGCCCGCAAGGGGCGCTCAGCACCGACCACTTCCACGTGGTCGAGGTCCCGGTGCCTGAGCCCGGCCCCGGCCAGGTGCTCGTGCGCAACCGGCTCATGAGCGTCGTCGCGGTGATGCGCACCCTGATGCAGGGCGATGCGGATCTGCCCATGCCGCCGTACGAGCCGGACCAAGCCCTGTGGGGTCCGGCCATCGGCGAAGTGATCGCCGCGCCGGGCACCGGCCTGAGTCCGGGCGATCTCGTCGAACACCGCCATGGCTGGCGCGAGTACGCGGCTGTCGACGCGGCCGGCGTGCAGCGGATCGATCCCGAGGCGATGCCCGATGTGGCCGCCCACCTCTCACAAGGGCTGACGGCCTGGCTGGGCATCGTGCGGGCCGCCGAGGTGCGGACGGGAGACACGGTGTTCGTCACCGGTGCGGCGGGCGGCGTCGGCTCGCTGGCCGGGCAGTTCGCCCGCCTACGTGGGGCGACGCGGGTGATCGGCAGTACCGGCTCCCGGCGCAAGGGCGAGTACCTGATCAAGGAGTTGGGTTACGACGCCGTCGTCATCCGCGGGGCGGGCCCGATCGAGGACCAACTGCGCGAGGCGGCCCCGGACGGGATCGACGCCGTCTTCGACAATGTCGGCGGCGAGCAACTGTCGGCCGCGCTGGCGGTGGCCCGCCGCGGTGCCCGCGTCGCCCTTGTCGGTACGCTGTCCGGCCAGATCTCCGGCGGCTTCACCGCCCCGGTCGAGATCGACACCGGCTCCCTCATCCTCCGAGGGATCACCCTGCGCGGCATCTCGGGCAGCGATCATCTGGACGCGATTCCGCAAGCGACGCAGGAATTCGGCCAGGCCCTGCGCGAGGGCACCATCATCTTCCCGCACACCCGCCTGTCGGGCATCGACGAAGCACCGCGTGCGTTGTGCGAGTTGCTCCAAGGACGCCACATTGGTGCGGTACTCGTAGAGCTTTGACCTGCTCCCCGCCCTAAAGTAAAGGGACGGGGATTCCCGTGCCGCTATGCGGCAGCCAGTGCCGCTTGCGCGGCCCGTGCTGTGGAATGGGGTGCTTGACGTTTCTCGGACCCGGGTGGGTCTCCACGCCCTGAAACGACCAGCCCAGCCGCCTGTCCTTTGGACTTGATGTTCCTCGCCCCGACGATGTCGGCGTGCTCGGTGTGCCCGCAAGAAGTGCAGGAGAAGACCGCTTGGCTCTTGCGGCTCTTCTCATCCACCTTCCCGCACGCAGGCTCCGGGCACGTCTGGGACGTGTACGCGGGGTTGATCTTATGGATGGTGCTGCCGGTGTAGCGCGCCTTGGAGCGGAGGGCGACTTCCAGGCCGTACCAGCCCTTGTCAAGAATCGCCTTGTTGAGCCCGGATTTCGCTGCCGCGCCGTTGCGCAGGAACCTGCCCGGCCGGTCGGGGTCGGGCTTCGGCTTGACGGCCGCGCTCATGCCCTTGGTGTTCAGGTCTTCGATGACTATGTGCCCGTACACGCGGGTGAGCCGGTGCGCGGCCTGCGCGTTGAAGTCAGCGCACCGCCACCGGACCCGCCGCATGATCTCACTCATCGCGGCCACGACCCTCTTGCGCCGCTTCGATCCCTTCTTCGTGCGGGCGAGCTGGCGTTGCAGCCGTAGATACCGTTCCCCTTCGCCGGGCGTGAGATACCCGAGGTCGTCCTGCCGGCGCTCTTTCGTCTCCCGTGGCGGCTGCCCGGAGGAGACATCGCCGGTTCCGGCGTGGCGGCGGTCGTAGAACTCCCCGTCCGACGTCACGGCGGCCGTGACCACCCCCCGGTCCAC
This sequence comes from Nonomuraea purpurea, assembly GCF_042650645.1. Taxonomy (NCBI): domain Bacteria; kingdom Bacillati; phylum Actinomycetota; class Actinomycetes; order Streptosporangiales; family Streptosporangiaceae; genus Nonomuraea; species Nonomuraea purpurea. The sequence goes on along the minus strand of NZ_JBHSBI010000007.1, from coordinate 231,032 downwards.
GCCTGCCCATTCAGAGCACGCGTGTTTCTCACGCTCGGCGATCCCGTCGTCGATCAGGAAGCTGATGAACCAGTGCCTGCCGTCCCGGGACACGGTCGCGGACCTGACGCTTCCCCCGAGCGGGCGCGACATCCGAAACCGCGCCCACCCGAACTTGGGCAGGAACACCCGTCCCCATTTGCGGCCGATCCGCTCCACGGGCAGGTGTTTCGCGGTGGGGAACCGAAACGACGGCCGCCACTTCGCCTTCGACTTCCAGTGCACCTTCCACGTGCCATGCTTGCGGCACGCCTGGTCCAGGTCCTTGAGGGATTGCTGGATCACCTGGGCGGGAGCGTCGGCGAGCCAGTCGCAGTAGGGGTCCTTCTTGGCGTCGGCGAGTTGCCCGCACTGCTCCTCATAGGTGATCCACTTCCCGCGCCGCCGGTAATCCCGCCGTTGTTCGAGGCCGGTGTTCCACACGGCCCGGCAGATCCCGCCCAGCCTTTCGGCGAACGCCCGTTGCCCGAAGTCGAACTCCAGGCGGTACTTCCGGCCCGCCAGCATGCGAAACACCCCCTCTCCCACGGAACGCTCGCGAATTCACCGGCTCGAATCACCGGCTCGAACACATTATCACCTGGTCTATGAGCCAGGACGTGGAATATCGGCGTGGCAGACACGTGTTTCGGCGATACACGTCCATTTGGTCTTTGTCGCCAAATGTCGCAGAAACGTGTTTGACGATGAGATGCCGCGCCGCTGCGAAGACATCATGATCGAGGTGTGCGACAGTTTCGAGGCCGAACTCCGCGAGTTCAACGGCGAACACGACCACGTCCACCTGCTCGTCCGCTACCCGCCCAAGATCGCGATCAGCAAACTCGTCAACTCGTTGAAGGCGTCTCCTCGCACTACCTCCGCAAGGAGTTCACCGGCCCAGGTCAACCCCGCCATCATGCACGGCCGCTTCTGGTCACCCAGCTACTTCGCCGCCTCCTGCGGCGGAGCGCCACTATCGCCCATCAGGCCAGATCAGGTGGGGAAAAGTCTCAACAGGGGATCTTCATACGGGACGCCTTCGGCGACACCTCGGGCAAGCCGGGGGCGAGCTCGACGGTGCCGGTCACCGCGTTCAGACGGCGGCCCTCCCTGCGGCGATGCCGGGCCACGGCATTCGGTGGACCTCCTTGAAGTACCGGTCGTACAGGAGGGCGAACAGGTCAGGATTGTCCATCGACCGCTCGACCACGATGACGTCTTCCATCACGTCATTGGCGTCAGGTGGTGCAGTCATGGCGTCCTTTCGAAGGCAACTGTCGCCCAGTGTTCGCCGCACAGCAGGTTTTCTTCACGCCAATTTCCGGCTCGTCTATCTCGGCCAGGCGGGCCAGGGCCGCGTATCGGCCCAATGCTCGCGGTCGGCTGCCCTGAACACTCCTGGAACGGCTGGCGGGAGGGGAGCGCGTGCGGGTTCCGGCGGGTCTGGACATAGGGGCCAGAACGCCTGGTGAGGTGGCCGTTTCCGGGTACGCGGAGATCATTGGCGGGTATCAGCGCGGATCAACCGGGTAGGTCAAGCGCAGAACAACCCCGGACCCTGAGAAGCCCTTTCCGCTCCTCGGGGGGCGAAAGGACATTGATGCCGACGCCAACGGCCCGCCAAGTACAGCCACTGATCGACGAGCGCCCCGCGTCGCACCCGGGCAGCCTGGAACGCGGGATCGACATCCTCCTCGCGCTGGGCGCCGCCTCCCGCCCGCTCAGCCTGTCGGAGCTGTGCCGCAGCACCAGGCTCCCCAAATCGACCGCCCACCGCATCCTGGGCGTGCTGTGCTCGCGCGAGCTGGCCAGACGCGTGGGCAACGGCTACCTGCCCGGGGAGCTGCTGGAGTCGATGGCGGGCATCACCCGCGCCCGCGTGCCGGGCACCCGCCGGATGGTGCTCCCCTACCTGCTCTATCTGTACGAGACCACCCGTCAGACGGTGAACCTGGCCGTGCCCGCCAATCTGGAGGCCCGCTACGTCGAGCGCCTGTACGGGCACAACCGGGTCAGCTCGCGTTCCGACTGCCTCGACCGCGCCCCGCTGCACTGCACCGCCACCGGCAAGGCGCTGCTGGCCTTCGACCCTGGGCTGCGCCAGGAGTTGCTGGCGCGCGGGGTGTTCGAGCGCATGACGCACCGGACCATCACCACGCTGGCCGGGCTGGAGCGCGAGCTGGCCCAGATCCGCAGGCACGGGGTGGCGTACGCGCTGGAGGAGTACACCGAGGGCGTGGCCTGCGTGGCCGCGCCGGTTTTCGGGCCGGACGGGCGGATCTGCATGTCTCTGGGCGTCTCCACGCCCGCGACCGCGGCCCCGCTCGCCAAGCTGGGCATCTCCGTGCGCGGCGCGGCCCAGGCCATCTCGGCGGCGCTGGTCGGCACCTCACGTTCCGACCATTGGAACGCTCCATGACATTGAGCCCGAAAGTGTTCCACTGACCGAAACCGCGATTGCGGACCCGGCACACCAGGAGATCACATCAGGTCATGGACTTCCTTCCCGCTCCGGCCACCCAGGAGGCGCCCGCGGTCCGGCCTTGGGCCGGGCCGGCCCCGGACTCGCGGGCGCCGGTCGGATCGTGGCAGGCCGGACGTGCCTAGGGGGCTGCCCAGGGCCAGCCTGCTGGAGAGCGTGCGCCTGGCGACCACGTTCGCCCCACCGGGCACGCCCCACCTCCTGCCGGGACACGACGTGCTGCGCGCGTGGACCCTGCTGGCCGGGCTCGAAGCCCGCTACGGTGGCCGTCCCGTCCTGGTGCGCGGGCTGCGCGGCCCGGCGCTGCTGGTGATGTCCAAGCGCGACGCCCTGCGCGTGCTGGCGGAGGGGGACGACACCTACGCGGCGGCCGGCGAACAGCGCCCGTTCGGCCTGCCCACGGACGTCCTGCGCCCGACGTTCATCGAGATCGCCCGCGAGGAGGCCGCGGCGCTGACCGCGGGCGTGGTGGACCACGCCCGCCTGGACGCCCGCTGGCAGCGCGTGGCCAGGCGCTGCGTCTATGGCGACGGCGCCGCCGGCGACGAGGAGCTCACCCGGCTGCTGACGGGCATGACGCGGGCCGGCAGGTGGCGGGCCCGGCGCCGCCAGGACCTGCTGTCGGGCCGCTACGACGCGCGCATCATCGACCACCTGCGCCGCGCCGAGCCCGGCAGCCTGGCCGGGCTGATCGCCGAGACGCCTGGCCAGGCCGAGTCGCGTGGGCTCATGCAGGCGGCGTTCTGGCTGATGGGGCTGGGCGTCACCTCGACCGGGCTGATGCAGACGCTGGCCCTGCTCGCCGCCCACCCCGCGCACCGCAAGTCGGCCCGCGCCGACCCCGACTACCTGCGGGCCTGCCTGCGCGAGGGCCTGCGCCTGTGGCCGCCGGCGCCCGCGCTGTCGCGGGTCACCACCGCCGAGACCGAGTGGTACGGCACCACCCTGCCCGCCGGCACCACCGTGCTCGTGCCGATCGCGGCGCACCAGCGTAGCCCGCGTCTGCCGTACGCGAACACGTTCGCGCCCGAGATCTGGCTGGACGGCACGGCCGCCGACGAGTGGTGGGCCATGCCGGGCTGCGACGGCCTGCGCCTGACCCTCACGGTCGGCACGGCGTTCCTTGCGGGCATCCTGCGCGTGGCCCGTCCCAAGCCGGTCGGGCGGATGTTGTCGCCGCACCGCCCGCTGCCCCATACGATCAATCTCGCCCGTCTGCGCGTGCGGATGCGCCCTGCGCGCCGCCAGTCCGCTCAGGCCTAGACGCCACCGGGCAGGCCCTTCCTCCGTTAGAGTCTTGGGTGCAACAGGGCATGCCGGGCGGAGGAACGGTTCGGGTTGAGGCGACGGGATGACGACGGCGAGAGGACGGCGACATTGGGGCGCTTCGCAGGCACTCCGCTGAAGCCGGAAGATCCGCCGGCGATCGGCCCCTACGAGCTGATCAGCCGTCTCGGCTCGGGCGGGATGGGCACGGTCTACCTCGCCAAGGGGCCTGACGGCACGCGCGTGGCGCTCAAGGCGATCCGCCGCGACTTCACCGCCGATCCGGTCTACCGGGCGCGCTTCCACGAAGAGGTGTCCAACGCGCGCAAGGTCGCCTCGTTCTGCACGGCGCGGGTGCTCGACCACGGCGAGGACGGCGGCGTCCTCTACCTGGTCACCGAGTACATCGACGGCATCTCCCTGGAAGACCACCTGATCGAGCACGGGGCGTTGTCGCCGTCCGTGCTGCACTCCGCGGCGGTCGGCGTGGCCGCGGCGCTGACCGCGATCCACGCGGCGGGGCTGGTGCACCGCGACCTCAAGCCGGCCAACGTGATGCTGACGCTGGCCGGGCCCCGGGTGATCGACTTCGGTCTGGCGCGCTCGACGCACGTCAGCTCACGGCACACCAACGCGGGCATGGTCATGGGCACGCCCGGCTGGATCGCTCCCGAGCAGGTCTTCGAGGGGCGCACCAGCCCGGCGGGCGACGTGTTCGCGTGGGGGTCACTGATCGCGTACGCGGGGCTGGGCGGGCATCCGTTCGGCGAGGGCGACGCCTACGTCATGGCCGCCCGTGCCCGCACCGCTCCGCCCGACCTGCGGGGGCTGCCCGCGCCGCTCGATCGGCTGGTGGCGGCGGCCATCCACCCCGACCCCGACCGGAGGCCCGCGGCCAAGCAGTTGCTTCTCGAGCTCGTGGAGGCGGCCGACGAGCCGGCGGCGCAGCTCGCGGCCACCAAACACCTGACCAACGAGTGGAACGCCTCGGAGTTCCAGCCGCTGATGCCGCACAACCGCGCCGGCGCCATGCCGGGCACGGGACACGCCGCACCCCCGCCCCGCCCCGCCGCTCCCGGGCCGATCCCCGGCCCACAGCAGCCACCACCCGCCGAACGCACGGGCCCGACCCCGGGCGCCGGCCGAGGGCCGCAGCAGCCGCCACCCGCCGAACGCACCGGCCCCACTCCCGGCGTGGGCCGGGCACCGCAGCCGCCGCCGGCCGAACGCACGGGTCCGACGCCGGGAAGCGGCCGAGGCCACCGCCACCCGGAGCCCGGCCGCGGTCATCCGGAGCCCGGTCGGGCCCATCCGGAGGTGTCCGGGCGCATTCCGCAGCCGCCGCCCGCCGAGCGCACCGGCCCCACTCCCGGCGTGGGCCGGGGGCCGCAGCAGCCGCCGCGGGCCGAGCGCTCGGGGCCCGTGCCGCATGTCGAGCGCACCGGGCCCGTGCCGGGAGGCGTGCGCGGGCCGCAACCGCCGCACCCTGACCGCACCGGGCCGCTCGGGCATGTCCCGCTCCCCCACCAGACGGGGCAGGGGCCGCTGCCGCACCACTCGACCACCGGTCCGGGGCCGCTGCCGGGCTACCCGCGCGCCAAGCCCAAGCGGGGCGTGCTCACGGGCTGCCTGATGGCCCTGGTCATCGCGGTCGTGCTGTTCCTGGTGCTGATGGTGGCCGTGGCCTGGTTGTTCCGCTCCTCCGCCGCCTTCGGCGAGGACGGACCGGTGCAGGACGGCCGGCTGCGCTTCGCCGTGACGGGCGTGAAGTGCCAGAAACCCGAAAAGTCCGCCCCCAAGCGCACGTGCCAGGTCGGGGTCCGCGTCAACAACCTCGGCCCTGACGCCAGGGTGCTCTACCCCGGCCAGCAGAAGCTCATCGACGAGGACGACGACGCGCACGGCGGCACCCGGCTGCTCGACAAGGGCGGCGAGGAGATCTCGCCGGTCCGCATCGAGTCGGGGGCGTCGTTCACCGGCACGCTGGTGTTCGAGCTCCCGAAGGACCTCGACCCGCAGGGGCTGGAGGTCCACGACTCGGGGTTGAGCCAGGGAGCCCGGCTCACGCTGTGATGAGGCGCGCTTCGCCCGGACGGCCCCGGCCACCGGCGGGCGCGCGCACACCCCTCTGATCGCGGCCCTCAAAAGCCCGGGGACGGGGCGCGGCCCTCAGCCCGGGGCGGGGCGCGGCCCCTCAAAAGCCCGAGGAGGGGCCGAACGCGTCCCTCAGAAGCCCTGGGACGCGGAGACCCGGCCCTCCAGCGGTTCCCCGGCCTCGAAGCGCCGCACGTTGTCGGTGACGCGGTCGGCCAGCCCGCGCCAGTACGCCGGGCGCGGGTTCGCGCAGTGCGGCGTGATCAGGACGTTGTCCAGCTTCCACAGCGGATGGTCGTCCGGCAGCGGCTCGGGGTCGGTGACGTCGAGCGCCGCCCCGCCGATGTGGTCCGCGCGCAGCGCCGCCACCAGGTCGTCGGTCACGACGAGGCCGCCCCTGGCGACGTTCACCAGCCACGCCTCCTCACGCATGAGCTCGAACTCCCGCGCCCCGAACATCCCCCTGGTCCCCGGCGTGGCGGGCGCCGAGACGACGACGTAGTCGGCGTCGGGCAGCGCCTCCCGGTAGCGGGCACGCGCAAGCACCCGGGCAGCGCCAGGCACCTCACCGCTGTCGGTGACCGCCACGATCGTGCAGCCGAACGGTTCCAGCATGCGGATCAGCGCACGCCCGATGCCGCCGCAGCCGACGATGGCGACCGTCGAGCCGGCGAACTCCCTGGAGACGTTGGGCCCCCAGGTCGTGGCCCTGGCCAGCCGGTGCAGCCCGCGCGCGGCCGTGAGCATCAGGGCGAGCGCGTGCTCGGCGACGGCCACCCCGTACGAGCCGGCGGCCGCGGTGAAGACGGGATGTTCGGTGAAGACGCCGGCGTCGGCCCAGCGTTCGACGCCTGCGTTCGGGAGCTGCACCCAGCGGATGCGGTCGTGGAGCATGGACCGCAGCTCGTCTGGGGCGTTGCTGCCGAAGTAGACGATGGCCTCGGCCTCGTCCAGCGGCACGATCTGGCCGCCCGCGCGGCGTACGGCGTCGATGAGCACGGGCACGGGTTCGGGGCCGACGTGAACCGCGACGGTCATGAACTCTCCTTCGAGGAAGTGGAGGTGGAAGGGACGAGGGCGCAGGCGAGGAGGCGTTCGACCTCGTCGCGGGCCGCCCGCACGATTGAGGCCACGGCCTGGGCCGCCTCCGCTGCCCGTCCTGCGGCGACGGCTTCCGCGACGTCGAGGTGCCGGCGGACGGCGGCCGTCTCCGGCTGTTCCGGCAGGAGCAGCAGGTCCCGCCTGGCCACGAGCAACTCCTCGGTCGCCTCGGCGAGCTGGGCGAACATGCCGTTGCCGGACGCGGTGAGCAGCGCCCGGTGGAAGGCGGTGTCGGCGGCGACGAAGGCGGGCCGGTCGCCGTCCCGCGCCGCGTCGGCCATGGTCAGGGCGTGGGCGAGCAGTTCACGGCGTTCGGCGGGCGTGGCGAGCTCGGCGGCCAGCGCGGCGGCGGCCGGTTCGACGGCGGCCCGGAGCTCGGCCAGCTCGCGGAGCTGCACGTCGCGGGCGGGCGAGGCGAGCCGCCAGCGGATCACCTGGGGGTCGTAGAGGTTCCAGGCGCTCATCGGGCGCACGGTGAGGCCGACCCTCGGGCGGCTGGTGACCACCCGTTTGGACTCCAGCACGCGGACGGCCTCGCGGGCGACCGTGCGCGAGACGCCGTACCGTTCCTGGACGTCTTCCAGGCGCAGCACCTGGCCCGCGCGGAGTTCCTCGGCCGCGAGCGAGCGACCGAGGGCGTCGACCACCTGCCCGTGCAGCCCCTGCAGCTCCACGCTCTCAGCGGGCCCGGGCGAGTCTGGCGAGCAGCGCGGCGACCCGTTCGCCCGCCGCCTGGGCGCCGCCGGAGGTCAGGGCCGAGCCCATGCCGCAGGCGACGGCCCCGGCAGCGATCCAGTCCGGCGCGTTGTCGATGCTCACGCCGCCGGTGGGGATCGCGGGGGTCTGCGGCAGCGCGGCCCGTACGTCACGCAGCCAGGACGGCGACACGGCCGACGCGGGGAAGATCTTGACCGCGTCCGCGCCTTCTTCCAGCGCCCGCACGATCTCGGTCGGGGTGGAGACGCCGGGGAAGACCGGCACGCCGTGGCGGTGGCCGGCGCGGATCACCTCGGGGTGCAGGTTGGGTGAGACGAGGAAGCGCGCGCCGGCCTCGACGGCGGCCCTGGCCGAGGCGGCGTCGAGGACGGTGCCGGCGCCGACGAGCGCTTCTGGCCGCTGCTCGGTGAGGCGGGCGACGGCGGTGAGCGCGCGCGGCGTGGTGAGGGCGACCTCCACGGCCTTCAGCCCGGCGTCCAGCACGGCCTGCGCGGCGGCCACCGCCTCATCGGGCCCCGCGGTCCTGACGATGCCGAACACGCGCTGCTCGGTGACGGCCTGGACGATCTCCCAGCGGTACATCTGCGTCCTTTGCTAGCGCATATTCGTGCTATCAAATCATGATTTATGCGGCAGCCTAGCGGATTGACCACGGGCCACACGTAGGGAACGCTGAAGCGGGAACCGTTGCCGGGGGCATTGTCGAGTGAGGCGTCCATTCATCACGTTGCTGGCCGCCAACGCCCTTTCCGTCACGGGAAACGTCCTGTCCATGCTGGCCATCCCGTGGTTCGTCCTGGAGACCACGCACAGCGCCGGGCTGACGGGCGTGGCCGCGTTCGCGACCACCTTTCCGATCGTCGTCTCCGCCGCCTTCGGCGGGACGCTCGTGGACTGGCTGGGGTTCCGCTGGGCGAGCGTGCTGTCCGACCTCATCAGCGGCCTGGTCGTGCTGGCCGTCCCCGCGCTGGTCCTGACGACGGGGCTGTCGTATCCGCTGCTACTGGTGCTGCTGTTCGTGCGCTGGCTGGCCGCCACCCCGGGAGAGACCGCGCGCAAGGCGATGCTGCCCGACCTGTCCGCGCTCGGCGGGGTGCGGATCGTGCGCGCGACGGCCGCCTACGACGGCGTCAGCCGCGGCGCCACGATGGTGGGCGCGCCGATGGCCGGGCTGCTGATCCTCTGGATCGGGCCGAGCGCTCTGCTGTTCGTGGACGGGGCCACGTTCCTGTGCTCGGCGGCCCTGATCGCGGGCGGCGTCCCGTGGGCCGGCGGCGGGCCGAGGGACTCCGGCGGATACCTCAGCGACCTGCGCGACGGGCTGAGGTTCCTGTGGCGCGACCGGCTGCAGCTGAGCGCCACGTCGATGATCGTGGTCGTCAACATGCTCGACACGGGCGTCACGCAGGTGCTGCTCGCGCTCTACGCGCGCGACGTGGCCGGCGACCCGCGCGCGTTCGGGCTGCTCACCGGCGTGCTGGGGGCGGGCGCGGTGGCAGGGACCATCGCCTACGGCACCGCCGCCGCGCGATTACCCCGCAGACTGACCTACGGTTGGTGTTTCTTCCTCGCCGGGGCGCCGCGCGTGCTGGTGCTGGCGCTGGGCGCGCCGATCCCGGTGGCGCTCGCCGTCACGGCGCTGTCCGGCTTCGCGGCCGGCGCCATCAACCCCATTCTCGGCGTGCTGCAGTTCGACCGGATCCCGGTACGGCTGCGCGCGCGGGTGCTCAGCACCCTGACGGCCACCACGTACGCGGGCATGCCCATGGGCGGGCTGCTGGCGGGCTCGCTGACCGAGGTGACCGACCTGTCGATCACGCTCTACGCGTTCACCGGCGTCTACCTGCTCGCCTCCGTGCCGCCGTTCCTCAGCCGTACCTGGCGGGAGCTGGACCAGCCGCACCCGGCGAGCACGTGAGGCTCACGACGCCGGCAGCGCGGACTCGGTGATCGGGGACTCGTGGGTGCCGGGGACCGTGCAGGCGTGCGCGCCGGCGACGGCCGCCAGCCTGGCGCACTCCTCCAGGGGCCGGCCGGTCAACGTCCCATACAGGAAACCGGAGACGAACGCGTCACCGGCGCCGTTGCTGTCGGCCATGGGGCCTGGCAGCGGTGCGGCGGGAAAGGCGCGCAGGCCGTACTCGTGGGGCTGGGGCTCGCGGGTCAGGGGCTCGCGGGTCAGGGGCTCGCGGGTCAGGACGAGGCAGCCGTCGGCGCCGAGGGTGCAGACGACCGTGTGGGCGCGGCCCCGATCAAGGATGCCGCGCATCGCGGCGGCCGGGTCGCGTAGCGCGGCGGCCGACAGGAACACCAGGTCGGAGCGGTAGGCGAAGTCTTTGTGGTAGTCGTTGACGCCGTCCCAGTCGTGCAGGTCGGTGGAGATCGGCACGCCGTCGAAGTCGTCGTAGGCGTGGCGGCAGAAGTCCATGATCGACAGGTGGAGGTGTCTGGGGCGCACGTCCGAATACAGCTCGCGGGGCAGGCGCTCGCCGGGGGTGACCTTGGCGTCGTAGAAGGAGGTGCGGCGCCCGTCGTCGGAGCCGACGAGCAGGATGCTGCGCCGGGTGCCCGCCGCGGCCGGCCCGAAGCGGCACTCGACGTCGCGCAGCGCGTGGCGGATCAGCGCGCCCTGCGGGTCGTCGCCGATCAGGTCGGCGAAGGCGACGGCGAGGCCGAGCGCGTGGCAGCCGAGCGTCACGCCCGCGCCGGTGCTGCCGATCCGGTCCATGATCGGGGGCACCTGGTAGGTGTCCTGATAGGGCAGCGGCAGGCGCGGCACGTACACCGTCGTGTCGACCCCGGCACCGCCGAGAACGAGAACGTCCCGCTTCACCGATCCACCATGAAACCGCACACCGGCATGCCCCACCTCACCCATTCACCAACGGACCGGAACGCCCGGGGCCGCATGTCCCGCCTCACCGGTTCACCAGCGGGCCGGAGCCCGTGGAGCCGCGGACGACCAGTTCTGGCTGGAAGATCAGCTCGACGTGTTTGGCGGGCGCGCCGTTGACCTCTTCGAGCAGCGTCTGGACGGCGGCCGAGGCCATCGCGCCGATCGGCTTGCGTACGGTCGTCAGCGGCGGGTCGGTGAACGCGATCAGCGGCGAGTCGTCGAACCCCACCACGGACACCTCTCCCGGCACCGACAACCCTTGCTGCCTGCAGGCGCGGATCGCGCCCAGCGCCATCAGGTCGCTGGCGCAGACGATGCCGGTGCAGCCGCGCAGGAGGAGCTGGGCGGCGGCGGCCTGTCCGCCCTCGACGGAGAACAGCGAGTGGGCGACCAGTTCGTCGGCGTCGGAGACGCCGAGCAGCTCGGCCATGGCCTGCTTGTAGCCCTCGATCTTCCTGATCACCGGCACGAACCTGCGCGGGCCCAAAGCCATGCCGATGCGCTCGTGGCCGAGGTCGACCAGGTGCTGCACGGCCAGCCGCGCGGCCAGGCGGTCGTCGGGCGAGATGAAGGGGGCGTCGACGTGCTCGTTGAAGCCGTCGACCAGCACGATCGGCAGCCCGCGGTCGGTCAGGCGGGTGTAGCGGTCCATGCGCGCGGTGGTGTCGGCGTGCAGCCCCGAGACGAACACGATGCCGCTCACGCCGCGATCGACGAGCAGTTCGGTGAACTCGTCCTCCGGCGCGCCACCGGGAAGCTGGGTGCACAGGACCGGCGTGTAGCCGTGCTGGGTCAGCGCCTTCTCGATGGCCTGCGCGAACGCGGGGAAGATCGGGTTGTCCAGCTCGGGCGTCACCAGGCCGACCAGGCCGTTGCTGCGCTGCCTGAGCCGGGGCGGGCGTTCGTAGCCCATGAGGTCGAGCGCGGCCATCACCGACTGCCGGGTGGCGGCCGACACTCCCGGCTTGCCGTTGAGCACCCTGCTGACCGTGGCCTCACTCACCCCGGCCTGGGCGGCGATGTCGGCTAGGCGAGCGTGACCATTCATGCCTCACACTTTACTTTCCACCAGGCCGCCGAATCCGCTGCTCCTGGCACATCGGAGGCGATCAGGAGATCTCCTTCGACGCCGAAGTCCACGGGTGTTTCTGTGAGATTAACGGCACAGACAAAACCTCCCCTGGAGAACAGCAGCGTGCCTTCTGGCGATTCATGCCAGGTGAGCTCGCCGGAAATCTCCCGCCGCAGCCGCAGCGCCGCACGGTAGAGCTCCAGCGTGGAGCCGGGGACGCCGTGCTGGGCCTCGACGCTCAGCTCGGCCCACTCCGCCGGGATCGGCAACCACGGGTCCTGCCAGCCGGACTCGCGCGTCCAGGGCAGGGGGACGCGGCAGCCGTCGCGGCCGCTGTCGGGGTCGCGCAGCCGCTGCGGGTCGCGGCACACCTCGGGCGGCAGGTCGAGCACCTCGGGCAGGCCCAGTTCCTCGCCCTGGTAGACGTAGACCGAGCCGGGCAGCGCGAACGTCAGCAGGGCCGCGGCGCGCGCCCTGGCCAGGCTGCCGTAGCGGGTGAGGTGCCGCTTGACGTCGTGGTTCGACAGCACCCACGTGCTGGGCGCGCCCACGGAGCCGGCCGTGGCGAGCGAGGAGTCGATGACCGCCCGCAGCTCGGCGGCCTCCCACGGGGCGAACAGGTAGTGGAAGTTGAACGCCTGGTGCAGTTCGTCGGGGCGCACGTATCTGGCCAGCCGCTCGGGGGTCGGCGCCCACGCCTCGGCCACGGCGATGCGCTCGCCCGGGTAGGAGTCGAGCAGCCGCCGCCATGCGCGGTGGATCTCGTGGACGCCGTCGTTGTCGAAGAACGGCACCGGCTCGCGGCCGACCATCGTGGCCTGGTTCCCGCGGCCGATGTCGGGCAGGCCGGGCGGCTTGACCATGCCGTGCGCCACGTCGATCCTGAAGCCGTCCACGCCCAGGTCGAGCCAGAACCGCAGGATCGACTCGAACTCCCCGCGCACGTCGGCGTCGTCCCAGTTGAGGTCCGGCTGTGTGGAGTCGAACAGGTGCAGGTACCACTGGCCGTCCTCGACCTGCGTCCACGCCGGGCCGCCGAAGATCGACTCCCAGTCGTTGGGGGCGTCGCGGAAGATGTAGCGCTCGCGCTTCTCGCCGCGCAGCGCCTGCTGGAACCAGGGGTGGGCCGAGGAGGTGTGGTTCGGGACGACGTCGACGATCACCCGCAGCCCGTGGCCGTGCGCCTCGTCGATGAGCGCCTTGGCGTCAGAGAGGGAGCCGAACAGCGGGTCGACGTCTCGGTAGTCGGCGACGTCGTAGCCGAAGTCGGCCATCGGCGAGGGGTAGAAGGGCGTCAGCCAGATGGCGTCGACGCCCAGTTCTGCCAGGTACGGGAGGCGATCGCGAACGCCGATCAGGTCGCCGACGCCGTCACCGTCACCGTCGGCGAAGCTGCGCACGTACACCTGGTAGATCGCCCCGCCCTGCCACCACGCGGTCATAGTCTCCCCCTGAACGTCCGAGACCATGAAAACCCTTGCCGTAAGTTTACGCAAGCATTTCCAGCAACCCCAGATCCGGAAATTTCGGCGCATGGATGCTCAAAACTCCCGCCCGAAACACCCAAACACGAGATTATTTATGTCAAGGGTGGACATGCACCGTTAAGGCGCGATGTACTACCTCTTCAATCAGCCTCGTCACAGGTGACACGCGCGCAAGGTGTGAGCCCATGAGCTCGGTCGTACTCGACAAAGTGACCAAGGTGTATCCGGGTGACTACCTCGCAGTCGACCGGTTGAGCCTGCGGGCCGAGGACGGCGAGTTCCTCGTCCTCCTCGGTCCCTCCGGTTGCGGCAAGTCCACGCTGCTTCGCATGGTCGCGGGCCTGGAGGAGATCACCGAAGGCGAACTCTGGCTGGACGGCCAGCTCGCCAACCACCTGGCCCCGCGCGACCGCGACGTCGCCATGGTCTTCCAGAACGGCGCGCTCTACCCCCACAGGACCGTGCGCGGGAACATCGCATTCCCCCTGGAGATCGCCAAGTCCGACCCGAACCTGGTGCGCGAGCGCGTCACCGAGCTGTCCAGGGCGCTGCACATCGACGAGACGCTCGACCGCCGCCCGGGGACGCTGTCGGGCGGCCAGCGGCAGCGGGTGGCCATGGGCCGGGCGATCGTGCGGCAGCCCAAGTTGTTCCTGATGGACGAGCCGCTGTCGAACCTCGACGCCGGAATGCGCACCGAGTTGCGCATGGAGATCTCGGCCCTGGTCAGATCGCTCGGCGTCACCACGATCTACGTCACGCACGACCAGGTCGAGGCGCTGACGCTGGCCGACAGGATCGCGATCCTGAATCGCGGGGTTCTGCAGGACTTCGGCACTCCGGCCCAGATTTACAACGATCCAGCCACCGCGTTCGTGGCGGCGTTCCTCAACTCCCAGCAGTTGAACCTGTTGGCGGCGGGCGTCAGGACGCCGCAGAACGAGTACGTGCTGCTCGACTTCGGCCCGCACCGGCTCACGCTGCCGTGGAGCGATCCCAGAGCGTACGCCATCTCACAGCACACAGGCGGGCAGGTCCTGGTGGGGGTGCGGCCGGACGGGCTCGCGCCGGTGCCGGAATCGTACGAGGGACCCTCGTTCTACGGACGGGTGCGGACGCTGGAGTACCACGGGCACGAGTGGCTGGCGTACCTGTCGTGCGGGATACCGGCCGTGCCCGTTCCTGAGCCGCCGGATCAGCGCGGGCGGGCAGGCGGCGACAAGACCGGCTCCGGCAGGTTATCGGGGCTGGTGCGGCGACTGTTCCCCGCCCGGCATCAGGAGCCGCAGGAGCAGGAGCAGGTGGGACAGCACCCGAGCAGCGGAGTGCATCGCCGCTCCGACCTGATCATCCGCCTCGGCAACCGCCCCGTGTGGCGAACAGGCGACGCCGCCAAAGTGGGCGTCGACCTCGCCCGCCTGATGATCTTCACCCCCGACGGCGCCCGCATCGACCCGCCCCGCCGGTGACGCCTCTCCTTTTCAAACCTTCCTTCTTGTACGGCAAGCCGTGGTTGCCCCACCCGCCGCACCTGGCCGAGGGCCCTCCAGGGAGACGCTTTCTGAGCCCTTCAGTGGCGCGCCACCGTTACGACGCTTCGTGAACCGCGTTCCGGGGACTACCTGCGACGCGGGCCAGTCAGGACTGCCGGGTCGAAGGACACGGGGAAGGGCTGTTCAAGCGTGACGACTGTGCCCACCTTCGCCTCCACGACGAGCTCATATCCCTGCTCCCCCAGGTGGAACACCTCGACATGGGGGGTGTCATCACCTTCCAGGTCGACCCGGATGAAGACGGGAATCCCGGCGGCGGCGTATCTGGGCGGTTTGACGGTGTAGTCGCGCTCCCGATTGCCCTTGCCGGGACTGACGACTTCGGCCACGCACACGACCTCGGATGCGGCGAGCGCAACCGGGCCGGCGAGTATCGCCGCAGCGTCCCCGACCACCACGTCGGGGATCAGCCCGTCATCACCCACGCGGAGGTTCCCCGTCTCAACCACCTCGAACTCCTCCGGCGCGGCATCGAGCAGAATCTGCCGCAGCCGCCCGGCGCAGAGCGCGTGATCATACGCGGGCATGGGACTCACCAGGAAACTCCCGTCGATCAACTCGATCCGCTCCCCGGTTTCGGGCAGCCTGAGCCAGTCCTCAACGGTGTAGCCATCCTTGCCAGGCAGCGCGAAAAGCCTGGCACGCCTGGGCGGCGGATGAGCAGTCAGCCAGCCATCTTCCGGCACGGCAGTCATATCCTCATCGCCTTCCATGGTCCGAGTCTTGCACGCACGGCAATACAAGGCCAAGCGTAGTCGAATGAACACGTTAAGTGACAGGGCTACGTTACCCTGTCTTTGCCTGTCGCTCGTACGGAATGGATCACGGGGCGGTGGTCCAGCGGGAGCCGTCCGGGGTGTCCTCGACCGCGACGCCGCCCCTGAGCATCGCTTCGCGCAGCGCGTCCGCGAGTTCGTAGCGGCCCTCCTGCCGGAGCGTGGCCCGGAGGGTGAGCAGCGGCTCCACCAGGGAGCGCAGGGCGGCGGTCGAGGCGAGTTCGCCGAGCCGGGCGATCAGCAGCCGCACGAGCTCCCTGCCCTGCTCCACTCCCCCGGTGTCCTCCTCGGTGTCGGCGGCCCATTTGACGATCTCGGCCTCCAGGTCGAGGACGGTCTGGGCGGCGGCCACCATGTCGGGTTTGGCGACGGCGGCCTTGAACTGCTCTTCGCATGCCCGGATCGACTCTTCCAGGGTGACGGCGGGCTCGGCGGCGGGCGCCGAGGGCGGCGCGGCGGCGGCGGGCCCGGCTTCGCCTCCTTCTGCCAGGCGGCGCAGCCCGGCGACGTCGGTGCGCGTGCCCGTCGGCAGGACCGTGGCCGAACCGGGCAGGCGGACGGTGAGGCCGCCCCGGCCCGCCACGCGTACCGACTCGTCGCCGAGGTCGATGATCAGGGCCGTGTGCTCGTCGAGGCCGAGCACGGCGGTGCCCGGCGGCAGTTCGCGCTCCATGCGTGAGAGCCGGCGTTCGCCGAGGTAGCAGTAGCGGGTGTCGTGGGTGCCGCCCTCGGCGTTGTCGAAATGGGGGATCAGCACGGCTCGCAGGCCCAGCGGCTCAAGCAGGTCGAGGCCGTCGCGCCAGTGCGGCTCCGCCCCCACTTTGTAGATCTCGTAGACGGGCACGGTGGCCAGACCGGCCGTGCAGGCCGCCGCCGAGGCCAGCACGGTCACCCCCTGGCGGGTGCGGACGCGGGCGCGCAGGTCGCCGTCGACGCCGGAGCCGGCCCACCGGTCGAGGGCGTAGGTGGGGCTGCCGGGGCCGGAGAAGACCCAGTCGGCGCCGGTGATGCCCGCCGCCGCCACCTCGACCTCCAGGCCGACGCTGCGCGCGAAGTACCGGCGGGCGCGGGCGGAGATGTCGGCGTGGTTCTCCTGGAAGGCGTAGGGGGTGTCGAGCAGCACGGCACGGGCTCCCGCGCGCAGTTTTCGCGCCGCCGCGCGGTGGATCTCGACCATGGTCGGGCTCGTCTCGCCCGACCCCATCAGCACCAGCAAACCGGGCATGGCTGTCGGCCTCTCTCTCGCATGCCCTCGACTACAGCCGGGCCCGCCGTCGGGTTCAAGAGTGGGAGCCCATATGCACCTGTAACGTAGTTGCATATGAGTGGCAGTAAGGTATCGGCGGGACTGGGGAGACACGTGGTTTCGGTTGAGACGCTCATGCTTCGGGTGGGCACCGACGATCGCTGGTCATACCGCCATGCCACCACCCGGCCCGAGGCCGGCGAAAGCCCCGACGAGGCGGCACGGCGGCTCAGCGGGGTGCCGGCCGCCGATCCCGGAACGGTCGTGCATTCGACGAGCTGGCGTTACGAGCCGCAGGGCCGGGTCGTGCTGACCTATGCCGTCTGCCCCGACCCTGCCCCGTGGCTGCCCGCGATCGAGGTTCCCGTGCTGGAGATCGCCCGCGGCCAGGCGCCCGCCACGCCTTCACCCGGCAGTGTCGACCTGGCCAACGTGGTCGCGCACGCCGTCAGGCACCTGGCCTTCCTCCTGGCCGAGGACCCGGTGGTGGCACGGGTTCTGTCGCGCCACCCCGAGATCGCCCTGGCTCTGGAGCCCGCCGGCGCGACGGTGTGACAGCCTGCGGCCCAAATCCTGCATCGGCTTCTCGACGTACCTGTAGGTCAGGGCGCTCAGGCCCACCACGGCCGCCAGCGCCGGCACGGCCATGAGCAGCTGGTAGGGCAGATCCCGCTGCCGCAGGTCACCGCTGATCTCCACGAAGTACTTCAGCAGCGGGTGGTGCACCAGGTAGAGCGAGTAGCTGATCAGCCCGAGCCAGGTCAGCACCCTGGGCACTCGCCGCCCGCGCAGCGCCATCCCGCCCGCGAACGTGGCCGCGGCCAGCGCGATGGTGGTCAGCCACACGTCGGCCTGCACCCACCACCAGCCGCTCGCGATCGCCCACAGCGGCGAGACCCCGACCAGCGCCGCCGTGACCGCCACCGGCCACAGCGGGCCCTGGCCGCGTTCCCACCGGTGGATCGCCGTCCCCGCGAACATCACGGCCAGCACGGCCACGCCCAGCCACGGCACCCGGCCGCTCACCACCAGCAGCACCATCGCCATGAGGCCGAGCGCGCACCCGGCCGTCGTACGCAGCCGTCCCGACACCACGCACGCCAGCCCGGCCACGAACACCACGGTCGAGACGTACACCGGCCAGCCGCCCACCAGCATGGCCCCCGGCACGGCCAGCCCCACGAGCACGGCGCCCGCCGCGAAACCCATCGACAGCGCCGCGCTGCGACCGTGCCATCCGACCAGGAACAGCGCGGTGACCAGCAGGTAGAAGACCATCTCGTACGACAGCGTCCACATCGTGTCGGCCACGCCGCCGACGCTGACGACGTCGAGCAGCATGGTCGCGTGCGCCGCCACCGCGCTCCCGTCGCGCGGCACGGCTTCGCGCACGGGCACCCACCACGCCAGGGCGAGCATCGCGACGATGACGCTCAGGTAGAGCGGGTACAGGCGGAAGAAGCGGCCGACCCAGAAGGCGCGCACGTCGCCGTGGCGTTCCAGGGAGGCGGGGATGATGTAGCCGCTGACCAGGAAGAACACCAAGATGCCGTAGACGCCGAGGCTGAACCAGTAGGGACGCAGGTCCGGCAGGAACCACGGCAGCAGGTGCTCGGCCACCACGGCCATGGCCCCGATGCCCCGCAGGGCGTCCAGCCAGCCGAGCCTGGCAGGGTGGGCTGGAGCGGACATGGCGGGCAGGGCGTCGGGGGCGGCGGACACTCGCACGAACCTACCCATGTGAGACCGGCTGATGCCTGGAACGCCACGACTGGCAGACAACATTCAGGTGGCGCGAGGCCGGCTTGCGCAATCCCTCCCGCCTGACCAGGCTATGTAGCCATGTACGCACGCGACAACGCCTCAGGTGCCATCCCGTCGCAGGAGCAACCCACTCCCGCGCAGGTCGACGCGGCCGTGCACGCATTCCGTCTGCTGAGCGACGGCACCCGGCTCAGGCTGATGTGGCTGTTGTCATCGGCTGAGCAGGATGTGAACTCGCTGGCCCAGGCCATCGGGGCCGCGCGCCCGTCGGTGTCGCAGCACCTGGCCAAGCTCAGGCTGGCCGGGCTGGTGGACACGCGAAGGGACGGCCGCCGCGTGCTCTACCGGGCGCGCGACTCCCATGTCCGCACGCTCATCGCCGAGGCGCTGTTCCACGCCGGCCACGAGGTCTCGGGCCGGCCCCGCCACGACTGAGGCGCCCGGTTCCGGGTCACCAGCCGACCCTGCCCTTGCCCGAGACGAGCGCCCTGGCGATGACCAGGCGCTGGACGTCGTTGGTGCCCTCGCCGATCGCCATCAGCGGCGCGTCGCGGTAGAGCCGTTCGACCACGAACTCCTGGGAGTAGCCGTAGCCGCCGTGGATGCGCATCGCCTCCAGGGACGCCTTCAGCGCCACCTCGGAGGCGAAGTACTTGGCCATGCCGGCCTCCATGTCCACCCGCTTGCCGCCGTCGGCCTGGGAGGCGGCCCAATACGTCAGCAGCCGGGCGGCCTGGATCTCGGTGGCCAGGTCGGCGAGCTTGAGCTGGATGGCCTGGAAGTCGGCGATCGGCTGCCCGAAGGCCGTGCGTTGCCTGGCGTAGGAGAGGGCTGCGTCGAAGGCGGCCTGCGCGACGCCGACGGCGCGGGCGGCGATGTTGAGGCGGCCCAGTTCCAGGCCGCCGAGCACCTGCTGCATGCCGCGCCCTTCGAGGCCGCCCAGCAGGCAGGACACCGGCACGCGCACCCCGTCGAGGACGACCTCGCAGGTCTCGGTGCCCTTGTAGCCGAGTTTGGGCAGGTCGCGACTGACGCTGAAGCCCTCCGAGGCGGGGTCGACGAGCAGCACCGACATGCCCTTGTGCGCGGGCTCGGTGATCGAGGTCTTGACCAGCACGGGCAGCGGGTCGGCGTGGCGGGCGTTGGTGATCCACGTCTTGGTGCCGCTCACCACGTAGTGGTCGCCGTCGCGCACGGCGCGGGTCTGGATGCCCTGCAGGTCCGTGCCGGCGGCCGGTTCCGTGAGGGCGATCGCGGTCCTGCGCGCGCCGGTGGCCAGGTCTTTCAGGTAGAGGTTCTTCTG
Source organism: Nonomuraea purpurea (assembly GCF_042650645.1). NCBI lineage: Bacteria > Bacillati > Actinomycetota > Actinomycetes > Streptosporangiales > Streptosporangiaceae > Nonomuraea > Nonomuraea purpurea. Next base: position 211,254 of record NZ_JBHSBI010000007.1, on the reverse strand, counting down.
CTCCTGCGTGCCGTGGCGGGCGATCATCCAGCAGGCCAGCGAGTGGGACCCGATCGTGCCCGCCACGCCCATCCAGCCGCGCGCGATCTCCTCGAAGACCAGCGCGAATGAGACCATGTCGGCCCCCATGCCGCCGTACTCCTCGGGGACGGACAGCCCGAACAGCCCCATCCGCTTCATCTTGTCGATGATCTCGGTCGGATACCTGCCGGAGTGCTCCCACTCCGTGGCGACCGGCACGATCTCCTTGTCCACGAACGCGCGCAGGGTCTCGCGGAAGGTCTTCTGCTCGTCGGTCAGCTCGAAATCCACCGGGGCGGCTCCTGATTCTCGCTGCTCAGGAAGCCCACGTTAGTAGAAGGACATTCGGTCCGCTAGGCGCGGGCGGCGAGCTTGGCGACCACGTCCACGATGCGGGCGGCGCGTTCGACCTCGGCGCGGTGGAACACGGGCCCCTCCGCGCGGGCCACGATCACGTGCAGCCCCTGGGCCAGTACTGGCAGCAGCATCAGCCGCAGCTCGTCGGCGTCCACGACGACGGCCCTGGGCGGCGGCTCGGCCAGGTGGAACTCGGCGGGCGCGGCCAGCGAGGCGTGCCGTACGGCCCCGTCGGCCAGGGCCAGCGACCACTCCGCGCCGCAGAGCGAGGGCAGGGCGTCCACCAGCGTGGCGAACCCGCGCGCGGGTTCCGAGGCGACGTGCATGAGCAGGTCGTAGTCGGGCGCCGAGCCCGGCACCTCCTTGGTCGCCCAGACGCCCTCGATCCGTACTCCGGGCATGGCGGACAGCCGCTCGCGTGCCTCGGCCGCGCTTATCTGGCCGGGCCAGGAGACGGTGAAGTCGTCCACGGCCCTTCCCGCCTCGCGTTCGAGCACCGTGACCTGCAGGATGTCCGCGCCCAGCGCCCCCAGCGCCTTCGCGACCTGGCCCAGCCCGCCCGGCCGGTCCGGCAGCGACACCCTCAGTCGCAGCAGCATTGCCGCCTCCTTTCCAGAGGCTCTCACAGTGCCGTGGAAACGTTTCGAGCATGTTCCACGGATATGTCGCGCATGCTGCGCTTATATCCCAGAATGCAGGGTTAAGTCTGGAATGTCGACAACGGTTTTCCCAGGTCCGCCCTAATGCGCAGCGTTCCCGGACGGCCGGGCCCCGATGATCGGGGCCCGGCGGTCCCCGATCACGCGAAGACGTCCTGCTGGTAGCGTCCGCCGGCCTCCAGCCCGGCGAGCCAGGCGGCGCCGTCCTCACCGGTGCGATCAAGGTGGATGTCCAGCAGAGCCTGCCGCACCGCGGGCGCCATCCGCAGACCGTCGCCGCAGACGTACACGTGGGCACCCTGAGTGAGCAGCTCCCACACCTCGTCGGCGTGCGCGGCGACGGCGTCCTGAACGAACCGGTACGGGTGCCCCGGTACGGCGGAGTACGCGGCGTGCACCCGCACCCCGTCCCGCTCGTCCCAGGCCGCCACCTCGTCCCTGTACAGGTAGTCGTGCTCGGGGTGGCGGCAGCCGGTGAACACCTCGGCGCGCCCGCCCGCCCCCGCCAGCGCGCGCTCCTCCAGGAAGCCGCGCAGCGGCGCGAACCCGGTGCCCGGCCCGACGAGGATCACGGGCGTGGCCGGGTCGTCCGGCAGCCGGAACGGCGGCGCGGGGACGCGGACGTAGCCGTAGAAGACCTCGCCCTCCGCCAGCCCCGCCAGGTACGCCGAGCACATGCCCTGATAGGTGCCGCTGCCCGACCAGGCGGGGCCCTCGACGAGGCCGACGGTGAGCCGCACCAGCGACGGATCGGCCAGCGGCGAGGAGGAGACCGAATAGTAGCGCGGCTTGATCGGCCCGGCCAGCTCCAGGAACACCGGCAGCGGCAGCTCGATCGCGGGGAAACGCTCCAGCAGCGCCAGCGTGGAGACGCGCTTGGCGAGGATCTCCTCGGCGTAGCCGGCGGTCAGCTCGGCGAGCTGGCCCGTGGTCCACGGGCAGGCGGTGTGGGCGGCCAGCGCCTCCAGGTCGGACCTGGTGGCGACCTCCTGCAGCTCGGCGAACTCGGTCAGCAGCAGGCCCGCCGTGACCGGCGTGTCCACGGGCAGGTGGGTGGCCCCGGCGGCGCGCAGCCGCACGACCTGCTCCCTGGGGAGGCGCAGGCAGCGCAGCGCCCACTCCACCAGCTCGGGATCGTTCTTGGCGAAGACGGCCACGTGGTCGCCCGCCGAGTACGTGACGCCCTCCGGCAGCCTGGCCGTGATCGAGCGCACGCCGGGGCGCGGCGCCTCGACCGAGAAGTCCCACAGGCCCTCGGGGTCGCCGGTCAGCTCCTCGTTGGAGACGACGGTCAGCGGGAAGGCGCGCTCGGAGACGACCGACGGCCTGATCTCGGCCTCGGTGAGCACCTCCATCTCGTAGCGGGGCCCGGCGCTGTCGGCGCAGGCGCTGTACTGCTCGGCCAGCGCGGCCCACAGCGTGGCGGTCCAGGCGGAGACGTCGCCGTCGAAGTCGCCGTCGGTGTCGGCCTCGCCACGCTCGATCAGCGGCACGGCGCCGGCGGCCGTGAGCTTGTCGTGGGCTCGCCTGGGGAAGTCCTGGTAGGTCGGCCACTGCGTGTTCCCGCAGCCGAGCACGGCCAGCCGCACTCCCGACAGGTCGGGCAGCCGCTCCAGGGCGTCGAAGCGCTGGGCGTTGTCGGGGGCCTTGCCGTTGTAGGAGGAGGCGACCACGACGAGCAGGCCCTCGTCCGGGGGCGTCAGCTCGTCCAGAGTGGTGAGCGTGGTGGCGAACCCGGCCCGCCCGGCCCGCTCGGCCAGGCGCTCGGCGATGTCGGCGCTGGTGCCGAGGTTGGAGCCGTAGGCGACGGTGAGCGGCACGCCGGTGACGGCGATCTCCTGCTGCTCGTTCTCCTGCTCGGCCTGCGCCACGACGACGCTGCGCTCGTGGGCGCGGCGCTCGCGCACCCGGAGCGTGAACCCGTCCGGCTTGAGCGTCAGCATCTGCTTGATCTTCATGCGGTAGACGTTCGGGTCGGAGATCGCGAAGCGGCGCAGCACCATCGCCAGTGCCAGCTTGGCCTCGGTCAGCGCGAACTGGCGGCCGATGCAGGCCCGCTCGCCGTTGCCGAACGGCTTGTAGGCGCCGGGATGGTGGTTCTTCTTGTTCTCCGGCAACCAGCGGTCGATGTCGAACTCGTCGGGCCGCTCCCACGCCTTGGGGTTGCGGTGCAGCGTCGGCAGCAGGACCGCGACCGACTGGTGTTCGGCCAGTTCGTAGCCGCCGAGCGTGGTGGCCTCGTTCGCGCTCACGGCGAAGATCGGGATCGGCGACCAGAACCGCAGCGTCTCCTCCAGGATGCGGGGGATGACGTCGAGCTTCATGATCTGCTCGTAGGTGGGCGGCTCGTCGCCCGGCAGCAGCCGGTCCACCTCCTCGTAGGCGCGGGCCAGGACGTGCGGCTCGCGTAACAGGTTGTACAGCGCGAACGACAGCAGCCCGCTGGTGGTCTCGTGGCCGGCGATCAGGAAGGTGAGCACCTGGTTGCGGATGTTCTCGTCGGACAGCCGGGCGCCGCTCCGCGGATCGGAGGCCTCCAGCATCAGGCCGAGCAGGTCCTTGGCGCCGGTGGCGGCCCCGTTCCTGCGCTGCCTGATCACGTCGTCGACCAGCCCCTGCATGGTCGCGATGTCACGCTGGTAGGCCTCCTCCTGCTTGCGCCGCAGCTTGGTGACGAACGGAAGCTGCCCGTTGCGCAGCATGGCCTCGGTCAGCGCGCCGCCCATCGCCTGCAGGAACGGGTGCAGCTCCGGCGAGTCGAAGGAGTTGAAGGGGAAGCCGAACCCGGTCAGTGAGATCGTGTCCAGCGTCAGCCTGGTCATGTCGTCGGCGACGGGCAGGTCCTCCCCCTGGCGACCCGCCCACGACTCGATGAGCTGCTCGGCGACCTCGAGCATCTGGGGGTAGTACGCCTTCATCGAGCGCTGGCTGAAGGCGGGCATCAGGATGCGGTGGGCGTGCCCCCACACCGGCTCGTCGAGCTCGGCCGTGAACAGCCCGTCGCCGCCGAACTCACGCACGATCGACAGCGGCGGGTTGATGCGCTTGATGAAGCGGCTCTCGTCGCACACCTCGGCGACCAGATCGGGGTCGTAGACCATCACGATCGTGCGGCCGGCGATCTCAAGGCGGAAGATGCCCCCCTCGAACCGGGAGGCGACCTGGACGAAGTGCTCCACCGGCGAGTGAGAGGGAATCTGCAGCATGTTGCCCAGGATGGGCAGGCCCTGCGGGGCGGGGATCCGCGCCATAAGTGCTCCCTGTTACGTAACCATACACCGTATGGCGGACGCTACCATACGGCGTATGGGAGTGAGCGCGCGCAGGGGTGCGCCTTTGACGATCGACGAGATCTCCGCCACCGCGACCCGGCTCATGGACGAGGGCGGCCCCGACGCGATGTCCATGCGCAAGCTCGCCGCGGAGCTGAACGTGAACCCGATGTCGCTCTACCACCACGTGGAGAGCAAGGAGGCGCTGCTGGCGATGATCTGCGCCACGGCGGCGCTGCGCATGCCCCTGCCGCAGGACGACGGCTCCCCCTGGCAGGACCAGCTCAGGGCGATGGCGCTGGCCTACAGGAGGCACGCGCAGCAGCACCGGGCCATGTGGGCGTACGCGCACAGCCGTCCCGAGCTCATCCGGGACCGGAGCTTCCCCCTCTGGACGACGCTCTACCGCATCCTGCGGCTGGCCGGGGTGCCGGAGCCGGAGTTGCGGCGCACGGGGGACGTGCTGCACGCGTTCGTCACCGGCTTCATCGTCGCCGAGACCGAGTGCCACCTGACGAACGACCCCGAGGAGATGGACCGCACCTTCGACACCGCCATCGACCTGATCATCGCAGGGCTGACGAACCGTTAGACCGGCGGATGAGGTGGACGGCCAGGAGGGTGAGCCAGGCCCCGCCGGCCCTGAAGCGGCTCAGCCGGCGGCTTCCCAGACGGCCTCGAACGCAGCCTCGGTGATCTCGGTCAGCTCCCAGATCTCCAGCGGCTGGTCGGTGAGGAACCCGTACTCGTCCTGCAGGCGCCGCCACCAGTAGCGGCGGGCGAGGCGATCGGCGCCGACCTCGACCTGTCTGACCGCCCAGTGTTCCCCGTCGCCTTCGACGCTCTCGAACAACCACGCCCGCCCGTCCTCGTCGCCCATGTGCCAGTAGTGGCGGGGGGCGTCGGACTCGGCGAGCTGTCTCACAAGCGGCTGGCGAACGTCAGGGACCACGTCGTCACTCTAAAGCGCTCGCAACCCTCGCATGACGATCTCGGCGCTGCGCGCCACCGCCTCCGTGGCCTCCTCCTTCGACAATCCCTGCTCGCGGACGGCCATCCCGGCCCCCTGGACGGCGCCGACCAAGGCTCCGGTGGCCGCCGCCGCGCTGACGGGGTCGAGCCGGCCGGGGAAGGCCTCCAGCAGGGTGTGGGCGATCGTGCGCTGCATGTCGAACATCCGGTGCAGCGCCTTGGCCCGCACGGCGGGCACGGTGGCGACCAGACGCGCGCAGACCTCGGCCAGCTCGTCGTCGGCCATCGGGCTGGCGGTGAGGTAGTGGACGATGACCTGTTCGCAGGTCCGCAGCAGCACGTCAGCCACGGTGTCGGACGGCCGGCGGGCGGCGACCACGTCGGCCACCACGTCCATGTAGCCGTCGATCTCGGCGAAGAGCACGTCCTCCTTGCTCGGGAAGTAGTTGAAGAACGTCTTGGTCGCCACGTCGGCCACTGAGGCGATCTGGGCGACGGTCGTCTCCTCGTATCCCTGTTCGGCGAACAACCTGAGCGCCGTCGCGACGAGCAACTCCTTGGTCTGCCGTTTCTTGCGCTCCCGCCGCGTCTCCTCCATGGGCAGCAAGCTTATAGTCGCGGCATATTTACCCGCGCTGATGTTTTGAGCTCACCGCTGGTAGGCTCCCGCGTCCGGTGCGCCCCCGACGGATTCGCCCGCCGCGTCCTGGGTGATCATTCTTCCGCCGAACCACTCGGGCCCGAGCCTGAGCCCGCGGCCGATGGCCCGGGACCCGGGCCGGAGGCGCAGGTCCGTACGGGAGACGAACTTGGGGTCGGCCACGACGGAGTTGGGCCCGAGTTTGAAATGGTTCGTCCGCCCCAGATAGACGCTGCCGTCCTCGTCGGCCCCCTGGCCGTCCTCCCAGCCGGCCTCCCCTCCGACGGCGATCACGTTGTTGCGCAGCTTCAGGATCGACGGCGAGCAACCGTCGTGGCAGGACCAGCCGATGGTCTTCCTGGCCGGCAGCGAGACCGTGTTGTGCACGGCGATCGTGCCCCTGACGGGGCCGACGGGGTGGCGGGGGCCGCGAGTGACGAGGAAGGAGCCGCGGCCGAGAGCGGAGGAGACGACGTTGAAGGCCAGGACGTTGCCAGTGGCGGTGCGGCCCTTCCTGGCCCCGAGCTCGGTGAACGTCTCGTTGTCGCGGGCGGTGTTGTGGATGATCAGGTTGCGGTCGCCGTTGAAGATCTCGACGGCGGCCCCGTCGGCGCCGTAGTCGGCGCTCTTGGCATAGCTGCCGGTGATGACGTTGCCGGCCACCAGGTTGTCGTCGCCGTTGAGGAGCACGCCGAAGGCGCCAGAGTCGTTGTCGCCGCCGGCGTCGTTGACGCTCATGCGGTCGTTGTCGTTCAGGACGCTGTCGCGGATGGTGTTGTGCGAGCCGGAGGCCGTGATGTGCACGCCGGCGACGTTGTGGTCGGCCGCGACGGCGGACAGCTCGTTGTGGTCGCCGAAGACCAGGAAGCCGGCCCAGCGGCAGCGGGAGGCCCACAGGCCGCTGACGCGCAGGTGGCTGCCCCTGATCACGACGCAGTCGGCGCGCATGCCGCTGATCTTGGCGAGGGTGCCGGTGCCGTACGGCCTGACGACGATGGGCCTGGCGGCGGTGCCACTGGCGGTGAGGGTGAGGCTGCCCTTGAATCTGCTTCCGCGCCTGATGTTGACGGTGTCGCCGGGTTTGAGGTCGGCGGCGTTGACCCTGGCGAGCGACTTCCAGGCGGTGGCGGCGCTGGTGCCCGCCGCCCCGTCGTCGCCCGTCTTGGAGTCGACGTAGTAGGCCGTGCCCGCGGCGGCCAGGGCGTCGTAGGGCAGGGCAGGCAGAAGGGCGGCCACGACGGCCGCGGAGAGCACCCTCATAGGAGCACACCACTGTCTGGTCGGAGGTTTGGACTGGGGGGATTCCCACCGTAGCGTGTTCGCAGCGTGATGTACCGGATACGGAGTGCGACACTCGCCAGGTCACGTCATCGTGAAGACCGATGAGATCAACAGACCACTGCAAGAACTTACGAAAGGGGATTCAATTCGCCCGTCGTGACATCTGCAACTTTCCGAAAGTTTCGCTTGACCTGGTTCGGGCGATCACGACATCCTTCACAAGAACCTCATCCCACAGCTCGAATCACCTCGGGGAAGGACGGCCATGCTCGGCAACGACGACTGGTGGCGGGACGCGGTCGTGTACCAGGTGTATCCCAGGAGCTTCGCCGACGCCGACGGCGACGGGACGGGCGACCTGAAGGGCGTGCGCGCCCGCCTGGACTACCTCGCGGAGCTGGGCGTGGACGCCATCTGGCTGAGCCCTTTCTACACCTCCCCGATGGCCGACGGCGGCTACGACGTGGCCGACTACCGCGACGTCGACCCCATGTTCGGCACACTCGCCGACTTCGACGCGCTCGTCGCCGACGCCCACGGCCGGGGCATCAGGGTCATCGTGGACCTGGTGCCGAACCACTCCTCCGACCAGCACCCGTGGTTCCGGGCCGGGCTGCGCGACCGCTACGTGTTCCGCGACGAGCCCAACGACTGGGAGTCGATCTTCGGCGGTCCCGCCTGGACGCAGGTCGAGGACGGGCAGTGGTACCTGCACCTGTTCGCGCCCGAGCAGCCCGACCTCAACTGGGAGAACCCCGACGTACGCGCCGAGTTCCGCGACATCCTGCGCTTCTGGCTCGACAGGGGCGTGGACGGTTTCAGGATCGACGTGGCGCACGGCATGATCAAGGCCGACGGCCTGCCCGACGCAGGCCAGAAGGACGGCCCGCAGGCCGAGATGCTCGGCGACGAGCAGGTGCCCTACTTCGACCAGGACGGCGTGCACGACATCTACCGCGAGTGGCGGCCGATTCTCGACTCCTACCCCGGCGGCCGGATGGCGGTGGCCGAGGCGTGGGTGTCGTCACCGGAGCGGCTGGCCCGTTACGTCGGGCCCGACGAGTTGCACCAGGCGTTCAATTTCGAGTTCATGATGGCGGACTTCCACGCCAAATCCTTCCGCACGGTGATCGAGAAGTCGCTGCGGGAGGCCGAGCTGGTGGGCGCGCCGACCACGTGGGTGCTGTCCAACCACGACAAGCCCCGCCACGTCACCCGGCACGGCGGCCTGGCCCGCGCCAGGGCGGCCACGCTGCTCATGCTGGCCCTGCCCGGCTCTGCCTACCTCTACAACGGCGAGGAGCTGGGCCTGCCCGAGGTGCTCGACCTGCCGGACGAGCTGCGCCAGGACCCGGCGTTCCTGCGCCGGGGCGAGAGCCGCGACGGCTGCCGGGTGCCGATCCCGTGGACGAGCTCCGACGGCCTGGGCTGGCGCGACCCGTGGCTGCCGATCCCCGCGGAGTGGGCGGCGCTGTCGGCCGAGGCGCAGCGGGACGACCCCGGCTCCACCCTGAACCTCTATCGGGCCGCGCTCGGCATCCGCAAACGGCACCCGGCGCTCGGCGGCGGCACGCTCACCTGGCTCGACTCCCCCAAGGACGTGCTGGCCATCGAGCGTGACCCCGGTCTGGTGGTGGTGCTCAACACGGGCGAGCAGCCGGCGCGGCTGGATCTGCCCGGCGAGGTGCTGATCGCCAGCGGTCCTCTGGCTGCCGACGGGGCGATTCCTCCGGACACCACGGTCTGGATCCAGCGCTGACGGGTTGGGGGAATCTTTCCTTTAACGCGGCTTATGCCGGGAATTACGCTCGGTAACTTCAGAGGGTGGCACCCTGGTGGGCCAGGTCCCTTCGGGGACGCGTCACCCTCATCGCGACGGCCATCGCTGCCCTCGTGCTCATCCCCGTGGGCTTGACCGGGCTGTTGTTGTCGCGGTCGCTGATGGAGGCCACCGTCTTCAAGGACACCACGGACACGGCCGAACGCATCGCCTACGAGATGCGCGGAGGCGCCCTGCCCATGGGCGCCTCCATCCCGGTGCCGAACCCGTCGGTCGACCTGATCCAGGTCGTCGGTCCCAACGGCCAGGTGCTGGCCACCAGCGACGCGGCCAGGAACCTGCCGCCGCTCAGCGACGTGCGCCCGACGCCCGGCAACCGTGTCATCAGCACCACCAACTGCCTGCCCACGGAGTGCGTGCACCTGTCGGCGGTCAGGGTGAGCGTGTTCGCCGACTCCCCCATCGTCTACGCCGGCCGCAGCACACCCGAGCTGCTGGCCTCGCGCACGCTGGACGCCATCGTGTTCGGGCAAATCGGGGTGCTGATCGCGCTGACGGGCTGGGCCACGTGGCTGGTGACGGGGCGGGCGCTGCGGCCGGTGGCGTGCATGCGGGCCGAACTGGACGCCGTGCACGCCAGCGACCTGAGCCGCCGGGTCACCCAGCCGCCGGGCGAGGACGAGGTGGCCACGCTCGCCAGATCCGTCAACGGCACGCTGGCCAGGCTGGAGCGTTCCGCGCTGCAACAGCGCCAGTTCGCCTCCGACGCCTCCCACGAGCTGCGCACCCCGATCGCGGGGCTGCGCGCCCAGCTTGAGAGCGCCCAGCTCTATCCGGAGGACACCGACCTGGAGTCGCTGGTGGACAGCGCCCTGCGCGACACCGACCGGCTGGAGGCCATCATCACGGACCTGCTGCTGCTGGCCAGGATCGGCTCCCGGGTGGACACGGCAAAGGAGGTGATCGACCTGTCCGACCTGGTCCTGCAGGAGCTGGCCGTGCGCAGCGACAAGGTTCCCGTGGAGGTGGACCTGGCCGAGGGGGTGCTGGTCGAGGGCGTACGACTCCAGCTCACCAGGGTCCTGACCAATCTCCTGGACAACGCCCAGCGGCACGCCGAGCACCAGGTCCACGTCTCGGTCTCCGAGGAGGACGGCTTGGCGGTGCTGGCGGTCGAGAACGACGGCGTCGAGATCGCCCCGCAGGACCGCGAGCGCATCTTCGAGCGCTTCACCCGCCTGGACGCCGCGCGCAGCCGCGACGCGGGCGGCACCGGCCTCGGCCTGGCCATCGCGCGGGACGTGGCGATGGCCCACCGCGGCCAGATCCGCGTGGAGGACTACCAGGGCGGCGCCAGATTCGTCCTACGTATCCCGGCCGTTTAATCGCTCTTTTTCTAGATTTCGGCCAGTCCGTTAGTGGATCATGTCATACATGATGGAACAGGCGCCGCAGGGCGTAGACCCCCACATTCCCAACGCGGCGCGCATGTACGACTACTTCCTTGGCGGCAAGGACAATTTCCAGGCCGATCGGGATCTTGCCGACATGGTGCTGAAGGCGATGCCGGAGGTCCGCATCGGCACCAGGGAGAACCGGGCGTTGATCGGCCGTGTGGTGCAGTACCTGTGCGAGCAGGGCATCACCCAGTTTCTCGATCTCGGTTCCGGTCTGCCCGCGCAGGAGAACGTGCACGAGGTGGCCCACCGTTTCGCCCCTGAGGCCCGCGTGGTCTATGTGGACAACGACCCGGTGGTGGCCACGCATGGCAGGGCGTTGCTGGCCGATCCGAACCGGGTGGCCATGGTGCTGGGGGACGTGCGCAGACCCGGGGAGGTCCTGGCGGATCCCGAGGTGCGCGCGTTGCTGGACTTCGACCGCCCGGTGGCCGTGTTGATGATGTTCATCCTGCATCTCATCTCCGATGACGACAACCCGCAGGAGACGGTGGCCGGCTACCGCGACGCGCTCGTCTCCGGCAGCTATCTGGCGATCTCACATTCGACCAACGACGTGGGGAGCCAGAAGATCGACCGGGTCGTCGACTTCTACCGCAAGGCCAACGTGGCGTTCACGCCCAGGCCCGGCAAGGAGATCGGCGCCTTCTTCGGCGACTTCGAACTCATCCCGCCGGGCCTGGCCACGGGGCTGGGGCCGCATCTCGTCTGGCCGTTCATCGACCCCGGCACCCCGCTGTTCATCGACGATGAGATGGCCCGCATGGCCTACGCGGGCATCGGGCGCAAGCCCTAGACCGGCGTCATCTCCTTGGCCTCCGGCTCGGGCTTCTCGTTCTCGTCGTCCAGGAGCGTGGACTCGTCGAACGGCGCACGACCGGCGAGCACCTGTTCGGCGCGCTCCCGGTCGAACTCGCGCGTCCAGGTGCCGACGAGCACGGTGGCCACGGCGTTGCCCGCGAAGTTCGTCAGCGCCCTCGCCTCGGACATGAACCGGTCGATGCCCACGATGAGGCCGACGCCGTCGACCAGTTCCGGCCGGTGCGCCTGCAGACCGCCGGCCAGCGTGGCCAGCCCGGCGCCCGTCACGCCCGCCGCGCCCTTGGAGGCGATCATCATGAAGGCCAGCAGCGCGACCTGCTCGCCGAACTCCAGCGGCGCGCCCGTGGCCGTGGCGATGAACAGCGTGGCCATGGTCAGGTAGATCGCGGTGCCGTCGAGGTTGAACGAGTAGCCGGTCGGGACCGTGATGCCGGCCACGGTCCTGCTCACGCCCAGGTGCTCCATCTTGGCGATGAGCCGCGGCAGCGCCGTCTCCGAGGAGGAGGTGGACAGGATCAGCAGGAACTCCCTGCCCAGGTAGCGCAGCAGCGACCACAGGTTGATCCGGGCGATCAGCCACAACATGGGGCCGAGCACGAGGCCGACGAAGAGCAGGCAGGTGATGTAGAAGGCCAGCATGATGATGCCCAGGCTCTTGAGCGCCTCGATCCCGGTGGCGCCCACGACGGCGGCGATCGCGCCGAACGCGCCCACCGGCGCGGCCCACATGATCATGGCGAGGATGCGGAAGACCAGCCGCTGCATGTGCTCCACACCGCGCAGGATCGGCGCGCCCTTGGCGCCCATCGCCTGCAGCGCGAACCCGACCAGCAGCGCGACCAGCAGCGCCTGCAGCACCGAGCCGGCGGTCAGCGAGGACAGCAGCGTCTCGGGGATGATGCCGAGGATGAAGTCGACCGTGCCGCTCTCGGCGCCCTTGGCCGCCTCCGCCTCGGCCGCCTGACGTGCGGTGTCGGTGATCTGCAGCCCCTCGCCCGGGTGGATCACGTTGCCGACCAGCAGGCCGATGAGCAGGGCTACAGTGGACATGGCGATGAAATAGCCGAGCGCCAGGCCACCGACCTTGCCGACCTTGGCCGCTTGGCTGACCGAGCCGACACCGAGCACGATCGTGCAGAAGATGATCGGACCGATCACCATCTTGATCAGTGCGACGAATCCGGTGCCGAGCGGTTTCAGCTCTTTGCCCAGGTCAGGCCAGATGAAGCCGACCAGGATCCCGAGCAGCACCGCCACGATCACGGCCAGGTAGAGATATCGAGTTCGATCGCGCATGGGCGGTCTCCAGCGGTTATTGGAATTACCTTCTGGGTGCCCCACTATGCGGCTCACAGTGACGCAGGTCACCATTGAGTAAGTTTCGTTCACAGGAGAGATGACAGATGCGGCGCTGGAGCCTGGCAGGACAGATGCTGGTCCTGCAACTGCTCGTGCTCGCCGTCGCGGTGGCGGGCGGCGCGGTGCTCTCGCTGGTGCAGGCGCACGACCTGCTCACCCACGAGGCGCGCGGCAAGGCCAAGGCGGTCGCGGTGAGCGTGGCGGCCTCGCCCGACGTGCTGGACGCGCTGGGCGACCCCAACCCTACCGCGCGGCTGCAGCCGTTCGCCGAGCAGGTACGCCTCCAGACCGGCGTCGACTTCATCACCATCATGAAACCGGACGGCACCCGCTACACCCACCCCAACCCCGCCGAGATCGGCCGCCGTTTCCTCGGGCACACCGGCGACGCGCTGGCGGGCAGGACGTTCACCGAGACCTACACGGGCACGCTCGGCCCCTCCGAGCGGGCGGTCACCCCCGTCATGGACGGCGGCAGGGTCCGGGGGCTGGTCAGCGCGGGCATCACGATCGAGAAGATCAGCGCCATGCTGCGCGACCAGGTCGCCTGGGGCGGCCTGGTCGTCGCGCTCGCGCTGTCCGTGGGCGCGGCCGGGACATGGCTGGTCACGGCGCGGCTGCGCCGCCAGACCCACGGCCTGGGCCCGGTGGAGCTGGGCCGCATCCACGCCCACCACGACGCGGTCCTGCACGCCGTCAGGGAGGGCCTGCTGCTCGTCGGCACGGACGGCACGCTGACGCTGTGCAACGACGCCGCCAGGTCGCTGCTCGGCCTGCCCGCCGACGCCGAGGGCCGGCACGTGGCCGAGCTGGGCCTGGCCGACGTGCTGGCCGACGACGACGAACGCATCCACCTGGTCGGCGAGCGGGTGCTCGCGGTCAACAGCGCCGCCAGCAAGCTCGGCACCGTGGTGACCGTACGCGACCACACCGAGCTGCAGGCCCTGGCCGGGCAGCTCGACGCCGAGCGCGGCTTCGCCGACTCGCTGCGCTCGGCCGCGCACGAGGCCGCCAACCGCCTGCACACCGTCATCACGCTGGTGGAGCTGGGCCGCACCGAGCAGGCCGTGGCCCTCGGCACGGCCGAGCTGCGGGCCGCGCAGGAGCTGACCGACCGGGTGGTCGGCGCGGTGCGCGAGCCGGTGCTGGCCGCGCTGCTGCTGGGCAAGAGCGCCGAGGCGGCAGAACGCGGCGTCGAGCTGGTGATCAGCCAGGACAGCGAGCTCGACGACCTGGGCCTCGACCCGCGCGAGCTGGTCACGATCGTGGGCAACCTGATCGACAACGCGATCGACGCCGCCGGCCGCGTCGAGGTGCGCCTGGCCGCCGACCCCGAAGGAGTGACGATCCAGGTGGCCGACGACGGCCCGGGGCTGAACGACCCGGCGGCCTTCGCCAAGGGCTGGACGACCAAGGGCGACGGGCACGGGCTCGGGCTGGCCCTGGTGGGGCAGGCGGTGCGGCGGCTGGGCGGCGCCATCGACGTGGCCGGCTCGGTGTTCACCGTCCGGCTGCCCACAAGGGAGCCGGTGCGATGATCGCGACGACGATCTCTGTCCTCGTCGTCGAGGACGAGGAGATCACCGCCGAGGCCAACCGCATCTACGTCGACCGCGTCCCCGGCTTCGAGGTGGCCGGCGTGGTGCGCTCCGGCGGGGAGGCGCTGCGCTTCCTGCGCAGGCGGCCCGTGGACCTCATCCTGCTCGACCTCTACCTGCCCGACATGCACGGGCTGGAGGTGTGCAGGGCGGTGCGCGCGGGCGGGCTGATGTGCGACGTGATCGCGGTCACCTCCGCGCGCGACCTGGCCATGGTCCGTTCAGCGGTGTCGCTCGGAATCTCCCAGTACCTGCTCAAGCCGTTCACCTACGCGACACTCGCCGAAAAGCTCACGCGTTACGCCCGGTTCAAGGAGGAGGCGGGCCTGGCGGTCGGCCAGAGCGACGTGGACCGCGTCCTGGGCACCCTGCGGGGCAGCTCGGAGCTGCCCAAAGGCATGGCCCGCGACACCCTCGACACCATCGCGGCCGAGCTGCGCGGCAGACCCGAGGGCATGGCGGCGCAGGGTGTGGCGGACGCGATCGGAGTGTCGCGGGTGACGGCCCGCCGCTACCTGGAATACCTGGTCGAGCTGGGTGTGGCCGACCGCGTGCCGAGGTACGGCGGAGTGGGCCGGCCAGAGTTGCTCTACCGGATCCCCATGGAAAGTTAATGGTGGTGACGCTGGCTGTTCAATCCGGCCCTCTAGCTTCTGGGTGCATCCGATGCACTTAGGAGACACATCTTGCGAGTCCTGGCCATTGTTCCCGCCCGCGGAGGTTCGGCGGGCGTACCCCTGAAGAACCTCGCCCTGGTCGGGGGCGTCCCGCTCGTCACCCGCGCGGTGCGGGCCTGCCTGCGGGCCGAGCTCGTGGACCAGGTCGTGGTCAGCACCGACCACGCGGAGATCGCCGAAACCGCCAGGCAGGCGGGGGCGCTCGTCGTGGACCGTCCCGCCGAGCTGAGCGGCTCGACGGCCTCCAGCGAGTCCGCCGTGCTGCACGCGCTCGACAGCCTCGGCGAGGAGCCCGAGGTGGTCGTGCTCGTGCAGTGCACGAGCGCGTTCATCGACCCCGAGGACCTGTCGGCCGCCGTGCGCAAGGTGCTCGACGGCGAGGCCGACTCGGTCGTGTCGGGGCTGCCCACGCACGAGTTCCTCTGGACGGCCGCCGGCGGCGGGATCAACCACGACCCGGCCGTACGCCAGCGCCGCCAGGACCGCGAGCCGCAGTTCCGCGAGAACGGCGCCTTCTACGTCATGCGCGCCTCCGGCCTGCGCGAGCACGGCCACCGCTTCTTCGGCACGACGGCCGTCCAGCCGGTGCCGACCAAGCACGCCATCGAGATCGACGCCCCCGAGGACCTGGAGCTGGTGCGCGCGCTGGCCCCGTTCATCGACCGGCCCGAGCCCATCGACGTGGACGCCGTCATCACCGACTTCGACGGCGTGCACACCGACGACCGCGCCTACGTCGACTCCGACGGCCGCGAGATGGTGCTGGTCAGCCGCTCCGACGGGATGGGCGTGTCGCTGCTGCGCCGCTCCGGCGTCAAGGTCCTGATCATGTCCACCGAGCACAACCCGGTCGTGGCCGCCCGCGCCCGCAAGCTGGGCGTGCCCGTGCTGCAGGGCATCGCCGAGAAGCGGACCGTGCTGCGCGACTGGCTGGCCATCGAGGGCCTCGACCCGGCCCGCGTGGCCTACGTCGGCAACGACGTCAACGACCTGGGCCCGATGGGCGAGGTCGGCTGGCCGATCGCCACCCCCGACGCCCACCCCCGCGTGCGCGCCGCCGCCCGCGTGGTGCTGACCAGGCCCGGCGGGTCAGGTGCGGTGCGCGAGCTGTGCGACCGCGTCGTGGCCGCCCGCCCGCAGCTCACGGTCGCCGAGGGCAAGGAGCGCCCGAGGCTGGGCCCGGTCGCGATCGGCGACGTGCTGGTCGGCGACGGCGAGCCCGTTTACATGATCGGCGAGATCGGCATCAACCACAACGGCGACCTCGACATCGCCCGCCGGCTCATCGACGTGGCGGCCGACGCCGGCTGCCAGGCGGTCAAGTTCCAGAAGCGCACCCCCGCGATCTGCGTGCCCGAGGAGCAGAAGGGCCAGATCAGGCAGACGCCGTGGGGCGAGATGACCTACCTGGAGTACAAGGAGCGGACCGAGTTCGGCTACGACGAGTACCGGCAGATCGCGAAATACTGCGACGAGCGCGGCCTGCAGTGGTTCGCCTCGCCGTGGGATGTGCCCTCCGTGGAGTTCCTGGAGGAGATGGACGTCCTCGTCCACAAGATCGCCTCGGCCAGCGTCGCCGACCACGAGCTGCTGCGCGCCCTGGCCGCGACCGGCAAGCCGCTCATCCTCTCGACCGGGATGTCGACGCTGTCGGAGATCGACCAGGCCGTGGAGATCCTCGGCACCGATAGGCTGATCATGATGCACTCGACGTCCACCTACCCCTTGCCTCCCGAGGAGGCGAACCTGCGCACGATCACGACGCTCAAGGAGCGGTACGGCATCCCTGTCGGCTACTCCGGCCACGAGCGCGGCCTGCAGATCTCGCTGGCCGCGGTGACGCTCGGCGCGGTCTGCGTGGAGCGGCACATCACGCTCGACCGGACCATGTGGGGCTCCGACCACGCCGCCTCCCTGGAGCCGGCCGGGCTGGAGCACCTGGTACGCGACATCCGGATCATCGAGCAGGCCATGGGCGACGGCGTCAAGCGTGTCTTCCCCGGCGAGGAGGCCCCCAAGGCCCGCCTGCGCCGGGTGACCGTCTGACCGAGTCCGCACCAGGAGACCCCCCTTGATCACTCTCTCGGTCGTCGTGCCCGTGCGGGACGGCGAGCGCTTCATCGCCGACGCGCTCAGCTCACTGCGCCGCAACGCACGGCACGACTTCGAGTTCATCGTCGTCAACGACGGGTCCGTGGACGCCACAGGGGACATCATCGACGATTTCGCCGGTGATCTCCCCGGGCTGACCGTGTTGCGCAACCCCGCCCCCGTGGGGCTGGCCGACGCGCGCAACACGGGCCTGTCGGCCGCGTCCGGCCGATACGTGACCTTCATGGACGGCGACGACTGGCTCGCCCCCGGCTACCTCACGCAGCTCGTCGAGGCCATCGACGGGCTCGGCTGCGACTTCGTCCGCACCGACCACGTGCAGGTCGAGGGCCGAAAACGGGTCGTTCACCGCGCCCCGCTGGCGCGGCGGGGCGCGGTGCTCGACCCGCGCGAGGGCATCCTGCCCGCCGGCGTGCGGACCATGGTCGACTACCCGTACGCCTGGGCCGGGATCTACCGGCGTTCCCTGCGCGACCTGCTGCACTTTCCCGGGTCGCTGCACACCGCCGAGGACCGGCCGTGGATCTGGCGGCTGCACCGCGAGGCCGCCACGTTCGCGGCGGTGTCGCTGGCCGGGGTGTTCTACCGGCGCATGGTGTCAGGGTCGCTGACCCAGGTCGGCGACGAGCGCCAGCTTCACTTCTTCGATGCCTTCGAACTGGTGTTCAAGGATCTGGAACCGGAGTTCATGCCCAAGGCGGTGCGCAACTTCTGCGCGCTGCTGGCCCACCACCTGGAGATCGGCGACCGGTTCACCCCCGCGCTGCGCTCCCGCTTCGAGGAGCGCGGCGCGCAGATGGTGCGCGCCCTGCCCCCGGAGCTGGTCTCCGATTCGGTGGCGCGGATGTCCGTCGAGCGCGAGGCCGCACTGCGGACCCTGGTGCCCGACCTGCCCCCCAGCCCGCACGTCCGGGTCCGCCGCGACCGGGAGGAGTCCTAGGTGAAGGTCTTCTACGCCTCGACGCTGTTCGGGGCGATGTCGCTGGCAGCCGCCATCGACGACGGCCGCTTCGGCGAGGGCCGCCGGGTCCTCATCGTGTCGAACAACGCGGCCATCCCCGAGGTGGCCACGCCACTCGACCAGACGCCCGGCTTCGCCGTGCTGCGCTCCCGCTTCGAGCGGGTGCACTCGTGGAACGAGATCATCGCCCCGCTGCACCCCTCCGACTGGCGGGCGCGCGTCATCGAGGTGCCGATGATGGAGCGCCTGATCCGCTCCCACCTGGAGCTGGACGGCGTCGAGGAGCTGGTGCTCGAATCGATCGCGGTGCCGCCGGCGCGGACGATCGCCGGGCTGGTGCGCGACTGCCCGATCACCGTCTACTCCGACGGCCTGATGAGCTACGGGCCGACCCGCGACCCGCTGCCCGCCGAGATCTTCCGCCGCATCGAACGCCTGCTCCACCTCGACCTGGTGCCCGGCCTGACGCCGCTGCTGCTCAGCGAGTACGGCGTCGCGCCCGCCGTCCTGCCCGACGAACGATTCCTGTCGGTCGTGGACCAGGTCACCGCCACCGCCCCCGACATGCTCGCCGGCCGGGCCGTCATCCTCGGCCAGTACATGTCGGCCCTGGAGATCCTCACGCCGGAGGAGGAGGCGGGACTGCACGAGACGATGCTCAAGGCGCTGGCCGCCCGCGGTCTCACCGACGTCGTCTTCAAACCCCACCCGGCCGCCGGGCGCCGGCACGCCCAGCTCCTGCGGGCCTGCGCCGAGCGGCTCGGCGTCAAACTGTCGGTGGCCGGGGAGAGCGTCCCGGCCGAGGTGTGCTTCGCGGCGCTGCGGCCCGAGCTGGTCGTGGGCTGCTTCTCCACCGGGCTGGTGACCGCCCAGCGCTATTTCGGGCTCCAGGTCGCCTCCTACGGCACCGACGTGGTGCTGGAGCGGCTGACGCCGTACGAGAACAGCAACAGGATCCCGGTCACCATCGTCGACGCGCACCTGCCCCGCCTGACGGCCGAGGGTGTGATCGAACGGCCGCCGTCGGAGGATCTGCCCGAGCTGGTGCGGGCGGTGGGCTACTGCATGCAGGCCGACACGTATCCGGACCTGCGGCCTGACAGCATCACCTTCGATCGGCGCTACTTCAAGCGCAAGCGCCTGGAGACGCTGGGCTTCATCGACAAGCCGACCGCCCTGACCCGGCTCCGCCGCAAAATCCGCTCCGCCATCTGACCCCGTGCCCTCGGCCACCCCGAGGGCACCCTCCGCCCCAAGCGTCCCGACTTCTCCGGCGCCACCACCTGAACGGCCGGTCACCCCCGCAGGGGTGGCCGGCCGTTCAGGTGTCAGCCCAAAGCTTTGAGGTAGCGGCGCATGCGGCGTTTGGCGCGGTAGCCCGCGCGCAGCATCGACGGGTGGACCTCGACCCGGAGCCGGGCCCGCCGCCGGGCGGCCACGTGTTCCGGCCCGTCGAGCAGGGATTTGGCGGGCGTCCCCGGCCGGTCGCGCACCAGCCCCGCCATCAGCGCCGCCCAGTCGTTGCGTTCCACCGGGTGGAAGTAGTTGGCCGCGCACCAGACGGCCGACGCCGCGCGGAAGTCGCCCTCGG
Organism: Nonomuraea purpurea; assembly: GCF_042650645.1. Classification (NCBI taxonomy): domain Bacteria; kingdom Bacillati; phylum Actinomycetota; class Actinomycetes; order Streptosporangiales; family Streptosporangiaceae; genus Nonomuraea; species Nonomuraea purpurea. The sequence goes on along the minus strand of NZ_JBHSBI010000007.1, from coordinate 191,695 downwards.
CGAGGTCGTCCAGGGTGCCCAGCAGGTCGCTGCCCTCGAACACCAGGTTGATCATCTCGGCGCTCACGCCGAAGTCGCTCAGCACCAGCGACGGCACGTCCAGCGCGATCGCCTCCAGCGCCGCCGTCGAGCTGACGGTGACGAACCCGGCCGCCCGTGCGAGCTGGTCGTGCATCGACCCGGCCTCGAAGGCGAGCCTGCCCGGCTCCCCCATCTCCCGCCACAGCCGCTGGAAGTGGTGGCGTTCGTTGTGCGTCTGCCGCTCGTCCTCCAGGGCCCGCAGCTTGACCACCACGTCGAGGTCGGGCCGGCGGCGGGCCAGGTCGGCCAGCGACAGCAGGATGCGCTCGCGCTGTTCGCGCTCGCGCGGCACCTTGGCCTGGGTGGCGAAGACGACCCGGTTCCCGCCGTGGGAGACGGCCTTCGGGCGCAGGAACGGCAGCCTGGCCAGGCCGACCTTCCCTCCCCCGCCGAGTTCGGAGGCGATGCGGGAGAACTCCTCCACCTCACGCTCGCTGTGCACCACAAACAGGTCGCATCCGCTGCGGAACAGCCACGCCTTCTCGGTCGCCGGCACCGAGATGCCCGGCAGCCCGCTGACGAACACCGGCCGCGGCTTCAGGCCCGCGAACACGTCGGCCACCAGCACGTCCACGACCGGGCCCGTGCAGGCCAGGAGGATCACGTCGGGCTGCGTGCGCTCGGCCGCCCGCCGCACCGAGCGGGCCGACATCACCGGCGGCGGCTCCCGGTCGCCGACGGCGGCGGCGATCTGCTCGGGCGAGGGCGCGATCGGGGTGCGCACCACCACCAGGTCGGTCACGCAACCTTCTGGCAGGTCGCCGAGCAGGCAGGACGCCCACTTCAAGTACGAGTCGGAGTCGGCGACGGCCAACACTTTCAACCGGATACTCCAGTCAGATGCGAGCGAAGGGCGGGAGCCGCCCTGCTTGTCCACCAGTCATCGGGAACGTCCACGGGCTCGACGGCGACACCGCGCGGGCTGAGCAGCACCCGCAGCGAGGTGATCGCGGTGGAGGGGAGGCTGATCACGCGCCGGCCGGCGTCGAGGCCGCGCAGGGTCAGCTCGGCGGGCACGCCCGCGTCGTGGACGGTGATGCCGGGCTGTTCCCGGATCAGCGCCACGTCCACGGGGTCCTCGCGGCGGTGCGGGTAGTAGGCCAGCGGCTCCCGGGCGGCCAGGTCGGTCAGCCAGCGCAGGTAGCGGTCGCGGTGCACCAGGCCGTTGCGCACGAGGGAGGTGCCCAGGACGACCGTGCGCTCGGAGGGGCCCTCGGCGCTGGGCGGCTGGGCGCGCAGCCAGGCGAAGTCGTGGCGGACGAGGTCGACGCCGACGCGGCGCACGGCGTCCTCGAGCTCCTGGCTGACCTGCAGGGCGGTGAAGACCGACACCTTGCTCAGGCGCAGCCGCAGCGCGGCGGCCACGCCCAGCGCGGCGCGCGCCTTGGCCGGTGTGGCGCGGGCGCGCAGCAGCGGCCGGAACGGCCCGGCGGCCAGCAGTTCCAGCAGCCGGATCGTGGCCAGCCCGTCGTCCACGATGACGATGCGGCCGGGGCTGGAGATCAGCCAGCGCAGCTGCACCTTGCCGGAGAACGCGTCTCCGACGGCCTGCACGCTCCGGGGCATGCGCTCGCGCGGTTCGGCCAGCTCAAGCCCGTCGGGCAGCCCGAGCGAGCGCAGCTCGCGGCGGGTGGCCTTCAGCGGCCGCAGGCCCGCGCGCGGCACGACGGTCGTCTCGGGTCCCAGCAGTCCGGCATGGTGAGCCTCGACGGCGCACAGCATCTGGAGCGGGGACTCCACCCAGGCCGACGCCTGTTCGACCACTCGTTGCCCTCCCAGCCAGGTGATGGCCCGTTCATGACCGCTTCAAGCTAGCCCCGCCGCCTTACGCCCTCAGAAACGCTGCGTGAACAATGGAAGGTATGAATTCGCTGTTGCTCAACACCGATGGCGTGCAGATCCCGCAGCTCGGCTACGGAGTCTGGCAGATCCCCGCCGACGAGACGGAACAGGCCGTACGGACCGCACTGACGGTGGGTTACCGGCACGTGGACACGGCCGCCGCCTACGGCAACGAGGAGGGCGTCGGACGGGCCGTGCGCGCCGCGGAGCGGCCTCGTCACAAACTGTTCGTCACGACCAAGCTGTGGAACGCCGACCACGACCGCGCGGAGGCCGCCTTCGAGGAGAGCCTGTCCAGGCTGGGCCTCGATTACATAGATCTTTTCCTCATCCACTGGCCCGTGCCGCAGCAGGACAAGTACGTGCGGGCGTGGAAGGCGCTGGAGAAGATCTACCGAAGCGGGCGGGCCAAGGCCATCGGCACCGCGAACTTCACCGTCCCGGCCCTGATCAGACTGATGGATGAGACCGACATCACACCGTCCATCAACCAGATCGAGCTCCATCCGTACCTGCAGCAGCGGGAGATGCGGCGCTTCCACGAGGCCAACGGCATCCTGACCGAGGCGTGGAGCCCGCTCGGGCACGGCAAGGGGCTGCTGGCGGACCCGGCGCTGGCGGTGCTGTCGGACAAGCACGGCAAGACGCCCGCGCAGATCGTGCTCCGCTGGCACCTGCAGCTCGGCAACGTCGTCATTCCCAAGTCCGTGACGCCGGCGCGGATCGCCGAGAACTTCGACGTGTTCGACTTCGTCCTCGACCACGAGGACCTGGCCGCCATCGGCGCGATGAACAAGGGACTGCGCACCGGGCCCGACCCCGAGACGTTCAACATGACCTGATGGGGCTACGATCTCCCTGGTGCGGGATTTCACGTGGGGAATAGCGGCGACAGGCACCATCGCGCGGACCGTGGGCGCGGCCATCGTGGCGGAGCCGGGCATGCGGGTGGCTGCCGTCGGCTCCAGGAACCTGGGCCGGGCGCAGGACCTGGCGGCGAGGCTGGGCGCTGAGTCGGCGTACGACTCCTATGAGCGGCTGTGCGCCGATCCGGCCGTGGACGCGATCTACGTGGCGACCCCGCACGCCCAGCACCTGCAGGTCGCCGAGGCGGCCATCGCCGCGGGCAAGGCCGTGTTGTGCGAGAAGCCGCTGGCCGCCACCGTGGACGACGCGGAGAAGATGGTGCGCCTGGCGCGCGAGGCGGGCGTGTTCCTGATGGAAGCCATGTGGATGCGGTTCAATCCGCTCATTCAGATGGTGGCGGCCGATCCGCGTTTCGGGGAGATCCGCTCGATCCATGCCAGTTTCGGCTTCGCCCGTCCCTACGATCCCGTGCACCGGCTGTGGGCGCCCGAGCTGGGCGGCGGGGCCCTGCTGGACCTGGGGATCTACCCGTTCGGCCTGGCCCAGCTCCTCCTGGGCATGCCCTCCGGCCTGCGGGTCACCGGGGCTTTGGCGCCCAACGGGGTGGATGCGGAGGCGGGCGGGGTGCTGCTCTACCCGGGCGGCAGGAAGGCTCTGGTGGAAACCTCGTTGCTCGGGAATTACCCCAACGATGCCAGTGTTGTGGGTACCGAGATGCGCGCGGACATTCTGGCCCCGTTCTGGGCCCCGCAGCGGATTCTCCTCACCGGGCCGTCCATGGAGCCGGAGGAGCATGTGCTCGATCCGGCCGACAACGGATACGCCGGGGAGCTCCGCGAGGTCCGTGACGCGACTGCCGACGGCCGGACGGAAAGCTCGATCATGCCGCTGGATGAATCCCTTGCCATGATGGAGCTGCTGGCCGAGGCGCGCAGGCAACTTGCCTGAGCTGGGCTTTATGGACTTGTAATCCTCTTGCCTCATGTATTACTTTGTGGGCATCTCGTGATAAATGTCCGGTTTGTCCGGCAATGTCCAACCATCGCGTGACACATCGCAGGATCGTCCTGTGACCGCTGAATCCGCCCCTGGGCGGAACCGGGGACCCATGTCCTTTGGGGTGAATCGGCACTCCGGTGCCGTAGGGCAGCTTCCACGCCCGAACCCGTCAGCTAACCCGGTAAGCGGCATGGAAGCAAGGAGTAACCCCCTCGATGGCCAAGCATCTGTTCAACGTCTCGAAGAGCAACATCGCTCGCGCCGCGATCGGCGCGACCATCGCCGCCTCCGCCCTGGTCGGACACGCTGTGACGGCCGACGCGGACTCTGCCACCGGCGTAGCCGCGGCCACCGGCGCCCGGCACCCCGACACCGCCCTCGCCGCCCACGAGGCAGGCGCCAAGTCGGAAACCAAGATCAACGTCACCGCCGACCAGGTTCTGGCGCTCGCCAAGGCCCAGGTCGGCACCTCGGAGAACGCCTACGGCGGCGGCACCCCGTACCAGAAGTGGTACGCCGCCTCGGAGCGGGCCGCCGAGACCATCGCCCGTGACGGCGGCAGCCGCGCCGGGTACCTGAATGCCGCCTGGTGCTCGATGTTCATCTCCTGGGTCGGCGACCAGACCGGCGCCCGCCCGCAGATCGGCTGGGACGCCTGGACCGTCGCCCACGCCAAGTGGTTCGCCGGCAACCACCGCTTCGGCGACGCGCCCAAGCCCGGCGCCGTGGTGTTCTTCTCCTGGAGCGGCAGCAAGAGCCTCGACGACATCCAGCACGTCGGATTCGTCGAGAAGGACAACAAGAACGGCACCATCTCCACGGTCGAGGGCAACACCGGCAACGGCAAGGTCGAGGAGCGGGTCCGTCCGAAGTGGCAGGTCGTCGGCTACGGCTACCCCGAGTACCGCGCCTGACCTCCCGCGGTCGGCTGACGGAACGAGCGCGCGTCCCCCGCACGGGGCGCGCGCTCTTTCGTATCCGGAAATATCCAACCATGGACGTCCTTCCGGGCCGGGCCGCGACCTTCCGGGCCGGGCGGGTCAGCGGGTGGTGCCGTCCATGAGGGCCAGGTAGCCGTCCTCCAGGGTCGGCTCCGCGGGCAGGGCGTCCGGGGCCGGGGGCGTGGCGGCCACCACGCGGTAACGCATGCCCGCCCCCTCCGGCAGCATCGACACGACCCGCCCGGCGGCCGGCGCCGCCCCCGGCGTGGTGACCGTCCACACCCGGCCGTCGGCGCGGGCGAGCAGCTCGCTCACCGTCCCCCGGAACGCCAGCCGTCCCTTCGCCAGCACCGCCAGCGACTGGCACGTCTGCGCCACGTCGTCCACGATGTGCGTGCTCAGCAGGACCGTACGATCTCCCGCCAGCCTCGACAGCAACATCCGGAACCGGATCCGCTCCTCCGGATCGAGCCCGGTCGTCGGCTCGTCCACGACCAGCAGCCGCGGATCGGCCAGCAGCGCCTGCGCGATGCCGACCCGCCGCAACATCCCCCCGGAGAACCCCTTCAGCTTGCGGTCGGCCACCTCCGACAGCGCCACCACCTCCAGCAGTTCGCTGATCCTGCGCCGTCGCGCCGAGCGCTCGTGCAGCCCCTTGAGCAGCGCGATGTAGTCCAGGAACCGCCGCGCGGTCAGGTCCGGGTAAACACCGAGGTCCTGGGGCAGGTAGCCGAGCGTCCGCTGCACGGCCAGCCGACCGTCGGCGGTCGCCAGGTCGTGGCCGCCGATGACCACCCGGCCCGAGGTCGGCTTCAGCAGCCCGGCCAGGATGCGCATGAACGTGGTCTTGCCCGCGCCGTTCGAGCCCAGCAGGCCGTACATGCCGGTCGGGATCTCCAGGGTCAGGCCGTCCAGCGCGCGGACGCCGCCCTTGTAGATCTTGGTCAGGCCGGAGACGTCGATGCGCATGTCAGGACTCGCTTCTGGAGGCGTGGAGACAGAGGAGGAACAGCATGACCGCCGAGAGCGCGATCATCACGCCGATCCACAAAACGGCGGTGCCCGGGGAGGACGCGGGGCGCAGGAAGTCGAACACGGCGGGCGGGCCGGGACCGTAGTCGACCGTGGGCGGAGCCAGCAGCCCATTTCTGACGTAGTCACCGGTCGCGTCGAAGATCGTTTGCGAGATGGTCGGCATCATTCCCTTGGGGATGAGGTTGCCCCAGAACCAGTACGCGACGAACAGCACCCGGAAGACCATCGGCGGCACCAGCAGCGGCCCCGCGAACGCCAGCGCGCCCAGGAAGGCCAGCCCCGGCACGATCGAGGCCGTGAAGTTCAGCGTCGCCCACCACAGCGCCGACGGCTGCCCCTCCATGACCACGAAGAGCAGCGCCCGCCCGAAGTAGGCCACCGCGAACGGCACCGCCGTGGCCGCGCACGCGCCCGCGTACGCGCCCATCAGGCGCGCCGTGGAGTTCGTCGGAGTCGCGGCCAGGATCGGCTCCACTCGCAGCACCCGATCGCGTACCGGCCGGTCGGCCAGCATGCAACCGTAGACGAGGGGCAGCAGGCTCGTCAGGAGCCGCGCCGCGGTGGCCATCCCCTGCCACGGCTCCTGTCCATCGTCGTAGCCCATATCCAGCGTCCAGAACGGCGGCATGGCCGCGGTGACCGCGAAGGCCAGGCCGTACATGATCCACAACGACCGGCGGCGCACCTGCATGCCGAACGCGTACCGGAACGTGGCGATCACTCGGCGCCCCCCAGCAGCCACCACGCCGCCGTGCCGCGCAGGGCCACCGATCCGAGGAAGCCCAGTGCCGCCAGGCACACCATCGGTGCCGGCCAGACGAGTTGGCCCACCACGCCGCTGTAGGCGAACGTCCACCACCCGCTCACCATCAGCACCGCCGGCACCATGAGCGCGCACAGCCCGGCGCGCCGTGCCCCGTGCCGCCAGAGATCCACGGGTTTCACGACGGGTGAGTAGCGCCCGAGCGCCGGATGGGTTCACCCCGGCCCGCGAGCACGATCGCGGCCGCTCCCAGCAGCGCGGCCAGCGCGAGCGTCCACGGCCCGCTTGTCCAGACGAGCCGGTACGCGGGCGGCACCGGAATGTCCGTGACCGCCAGCGCGGACAGGCTCCAGGCCGCCAGCGCCACCCCGATCGCCCCTCCGGGATTCCAGCACACCGACAACAGCAGGCTCAGCCCGGCCAGCAGCGCCATCGGCCCCAGCCAGAGCGCCACCAACTCGGTCAGCCCGAGCAGCGATATCCCGGACACCGCCAGCAACCCTGAGGCCAGCAGCGCCAGCGCCAAGTCGTATCCGAGGACCAGCGTCGCCCGCGCGAGCAGCAGCACGCGCGGCGAGGTCGGCGTCGCGGCGACCACCTCGAACGCCCTGTCGCGCTCCGGCCCATACAGCCCCGCCACGCCGATCCCCGCGACCAGCGGCGCCGCCAGCCCGAGCAGCGTCTGGGGAAACATCCCCCTGAACACGCTGAACCCGGCGCACGCCGCCATGACCGCGAAGGACGCCGCCCACACCCCCGGATGCAGCAGCCGCGCCTCCGTCAGCAGCAGCTGCCACGCCCGCTGCGGCGCCGGCACCGCGTGGGCCCGCACGTCGCCCAGCCCGCCCTCGGCCGCCGACGCGGCCAGCACCTCCCGAATGATCCGCTCCGCGGGCGGCGGCTCCGGCCGATCGTTCATCCCAGCACCTCCTTCAGCCCACCAGATCGTCCATCTCAGCGTCTCCGCGAGCCCGCAGATCGGTCACTTCAGCGCGTCCCTGAGCCCGCAGATCGGTCACCTCAGCACCTCCCTGAGCCGCGTCCGCGCCAGGTGCAGGCGGCTCTTCACCGTGCCGACGGGGATCCCCAGCATCGCGGCGACCTCCTGGTGTGAGCGATCCTCCAGGAAGTGCAGCACCACGACGTCCCGCTGCGCCGGCGGCAGCCGCGACAGCGCCGCCTCCAGGAAGTCGCCGCCGACGGCCAGCTCCTCCGGCCCCGGCAGCCCGTCGGCCCGCTCATACGGCTCGGCGGCGGCCGGCGGCGGTGTGCCGCGTAACCGGTTGTGCGCCTGCCTGCGCGCGATCCCGAACAGCCACGTGCTCACGCTCGACCGCCCCTGGAACGACCCGGCGGAACGCCACACGGCCAGCAGCGTGTCCTGGAGGATCTCCTCGGCCGTCCCCCTGTCGCCGGCCAGGCGGAGCAGGAAGGCGAACAGCGGCTCGGCGTAGCGCTCGTACAGGTCGCTCAGCGCACCCGTGTCGCCGTCGGACACCCTGGACAGAGTGCGCACATCCGGATCGATCCCCTTCATCGCCATGTTCGTAGCAGCGGGAAGCCCTTGTGGTTCACCACTCCAGGAAGAAATCCGCCGGGCGCGCGGGGCGACCGCAGCTCATCGGCTCTGGGGCGAGGGCCTTTACAAAGTAGATCTATATTCTGTGCGTTAGATTTCCGGAGATATGTCGATCCGGCGGCCGGTCGTTCGACGCGTTGGCGAGACAGACGAACGGAGCCGAAGGGAAAACCGATGAAATTCATGATCGTGGGCAAGGCCAGCCCGGAGACCGAGGCCGGAGCGCTGCCCAGCCAGGAGCTCGTCGACAACATGCAGGCATACAACGAGTCGCTGGCCAAGGCGGGAGTGCTGCTGGCGGCCGAAGGGCTCTACCCGAGCTCGCACGGGGCCCAGATCGCCTACAGCGGCGGCAAGGCGAGCGTCATCGACGGGCCGTTCGCAGAGGCCAAGGAGCTGATCGCCGGGTTCTGGCTGATCCAGGTGAAGTCGCGGGAAGAGGCCATCGAGTGGGCCCTGCGGCTGCCGGTCCCGCCCGGTCACGACGGGATCGGGCTGGACGTGTGGCAGGTGTTCGACGCCTCGGACCTGCCCGATGACTCGATGACGCCCGAGGCCAGAAAGCGCGAGGAGGCACTGCGCGACCGCCTCGGCGTCGACCCCGCATCCTGACGCGACCGGCGCCCTCCCGGCACGTTTGTCCAGGACAGACGACCTTTCTGACGTGGCCGGCCAGACCCACGGCCCTTGAATGTGCGCGAGGTTCAAGGGGCCGTACTGGTGGAAGGCCGATCAGGAATCTGTGGTCGCCTCCCATAGCGCGGACAGCGGGAGGGCGCGCATTCGGTCGCCGAAAGGGAGCGCTTCCTGACCCGCGTAGAGGACGAATCCGGCGATGAGACGGTCACCGAGTTTACGGGCCAGGTGCTGGAGCCCCCTGAAGTCATCGGCGCGAACGGTCTCCGCCGCCTTCACTTCGATCCCGACGACTTCGCCGGAGGCCCGTTCCAGGATGCCGTCCACTTCGACGTTGTCGCGGTCGCGGTAGTGGTAGAGGCGCACAGGTTCCTCCGACCACGTCAACTGACGGGCCAGCTCGCCGAGGGCGAAATTCTCCAGCAGCGGCCCGATGGGCGCCGTTACGTCGGTCGTCCGGGCCGGGGTGAGACCGGCGAGGTGCGCTCCCAGCCCGGAGTCGACCACGAGAAGCTTGGGCGTCGCGACGGCGCGCGTGGTCGCGTTGGACGACCAAGCCGGAATCCGCCTGATGACGTAAACAAGGTCGAGCAGGTCGAGGTATCGCTTCACAGTATTGCGAGGCAGTCCGAGGTCGCGGCCGATGTTGTCGATCACCGCCAGTCCGCCCATCCGCCCGCAAAGGACGTTGAGCAGGCGTCGCATGTCGGCGGGGCGCTCGATGTCGGACACCTGCTTCACGTCCCGATTGATCAAATCGGAGATGTAGGACTCGAAGAAGCGTGCCCTCCTCCGATATGCAGGGCGGTGGACCGCCTCTGGATAGCCGCCCCTAAGCGCCCGGTCCAGATAGTCGGCCCGGCGCAACGGAGATCTCGCAATCTTGAGATCAGGACCGCTTCGGAACGCCGCGTCGATGAATTCGTCGGCACTCCGCTCGATCTCCCCCTGAGACAGTGGCCACAGTTCGATTGTCTCCGATCGGCCGGGAAGGGCGTCCGGAAGATCTCGGAGGTCAAGCAGCCGGGCAGAGCCCGTCAGCAGAAAGCGCCCAGGCCGTGGATCGGCATCTACTTCGCGCTTGATCGAGAGCAGCAGGTCGGGCACACGCTGGATCTCATCGATGAGAAGGAGCCCATCATGGTGCACGATCCCGTCGGGATCGCGCCGTGCTGCAGCACGTACGGCCGCCTGATCCAAATATATCTCGCGTGCCCCTGGCGTCCTTCGCACAATTGACTGAGCCAGCGTGCTCTTGCCGACCTGCCGAGCACCATTGATCACCACCACACGGGTGTCGGCGAGCGCCTCGACCGCCATGCTTTCCGCGCGCCGAGGGAAGAGGGTCAGCTCATCGATATCCACAAGCTCAGGATAAGCGCGCCCGCCCCGCCGCGTGGCAGATTTGCCGCACTATGTATGGCAGATCTGCCGAAGGGGCGGCGGCAGATTTGCCGCACCGTCCGTGGCAGATCTGCCGTACCAAATCAACGCACCGACCAGGCCGATCAGAGCGACGAGCATTGCCTCGGGGCGGGATCGTCGCCGGCGAACACGTGCCGAAGTTTCGCGAGGTCACTGCCGCATGCAGGGCATCGAACAGCCACAAGTCGTCACCCCCCGAGTTGCCAGGGCGGATGTCGTGCTGTTGTCATGGGCCGGTGATGACTTCCGACACACACCGTGCGATCGAGGCGGTATGGCGGATCGAGGCGGCCCGGCTCATCGCCGGGCTCGCCGGGCTGGTGCGCGACGTCGGCCTGGCCGAGGAGCTGGCGCAGGACGCGCTGGTCGCCGCCCTGGAGCAGTGGCCCGAGTCGGGGGTTCCGCGCAACCCGGGCGCCTGGTTGATGACGGTGAGCAAGCGCCGCGCCATCGACATGATCCGCAGGAACGAGCGCCTGGCGCACAACCTCGTCGAGCTCGGCCACCGGCTCGAGAACGAGGAGGAGCCGCCTGAGGTCGACGAGATCGAGGACGACCTGCTGCGGCTGGTGTTCACGGCCTGCCATCCGGCGTTGTCCATGGAGGCGCGGGTGGCGTTGACGCTGCGTGTGCTCGGCGGGCTGACCACCGACGAGATCGCGCGGGCGTTCCTGGTGTCGGAGCCGACGGTGGCGCAGCGGATCGTCCGGGCCAAGCGCACCCTGGCCGACGGGCGCATCCCGTTCGAGGTGCCGCAGGGCGCCGAGCTGGCGGAGCGGCTGGCGTCCGTGCTGGAGGTCATCTACCTCGTCTTCAACGAGGGTTACTCGGCGACGGCCGGCGACGACTGGATGCGGCCCGCGCTGTGCGAGGACGCGCTCAGGCTGGGCCGCGTGCTGGCGGGCCTGATGCCGAAGGAGCCCGAGGTGCACGGCCTGGTCGCGCTCATGGAGTTGCACGCGTCCAGGTCGGCGGCCAGGGTGGGCCCGTCGGGCGAGCCGATCCTGCTCCTGGAGCAGAACCGCGCCCGCTGGGACCGCCTCCTCATCGGCCGCGGCCTGGCCGCGCTCGACCGGGCCGAGCAGCTCGGTGGCACTCCCGGCCCGTACGCCCTGCAGGCGGCCATCGCCGCCTGCCACGCCCGCGCGCTGGACCCGGACGACACCGATTGGGTGCGTATCGCGGGCCTGTACGAGTCGCTGGCCAAGCTGTCCCGCTCCCCCATCGTCGAGCTGAACCGGTCGGTTGCGCTGTCGATGGCGTACGGCCCCGCGGCCGGGCTCCAGCTCCTCGACCAGATCGTGGACGAGCCGTCGCTCAAGGGCTACCACCTGCTGCCGAGTGTGCGCGGCGACCTGCTGTTCAAGCTGGGACGGCTGGAGGAGGCCCGCGCCGAGTTCGAGCGGGCGGCGGCGATGACCCGCAACAGCCGCGAACGCGCCCTCCTGGAGGAACGCGCCGCCGCCTGCTGAGCCCCCTCCCGCCGGTGTGAGGTGTGGTCAGTAGTCCTTGACCGTGTAGGAGGTGACGACTTCGGCGAATGTCGCGGCGTCCGCCTCGGCCAGGGCGTCGGCGGCGGCCGACGAGCCGCCGGCCTCCTGCTCGAGTTGGGCGCGGCGCAGGCTCATGTTGGTGATCGCGACCTCCTGGTTGGCGCGGACGTAGTCGCGTAGCTCCTTGTCGTAGGCGGTGAAGGCCGTGGTGTGGTCGCCGTCGGCGGCCTTGAGCTCGCCTGCCAGGACGTAGGCGCCGACCATGGCCATGGTGGTGCCCTGACCCGACAACGGGGAGCCGCAGTAGCCGGCATCGCCCAGCAGCACGACCCGGCCCTTGGACCAGGAGTCCATGTGGATCTGGGAGGCCGAGTCGAAGTGGAAGTCGGGAGCCGAGCGCATCAGTTCCAGCAGGCGCGGCATCTGCCAACTGTCTCCTGCCAGTTCCCTGGCCACGAGGTTCTTCTGCCCGTGGATGTCGCGGTGGTCGCAGGTGATCGGCTCGGCGGGGTCGAACATCAGGTAGGCGCGGGCTTGCGTGCCGTCGCGCACGCTCATCACCATGGCGCCGCGCATCCCGCCGCCCGGCATCTGGTGCATGACCTGCCAGTGGTCCAGGCCCAGGAAGTTGGGGACCGTGCAGACCGCCATGCAGGTCCCCAGGTGCCGGATGAACTGCTCGGTCGGGCCGAAGACCAGGCGCCGGGTGTGGGAGTGCAGCCCGTCGGCCCCGACCACGAGGTCGTAGGAGCGGCGCGGGCCGCGCTCGAAGGTGACCCGGACCTCGTCCTCGTCCTGTTCGAGCGAGGCGATGGAGTCGTCGAAGAGGTACTCGATCGCCTCTCCCCCGGCGGCGACGATGATCTCCGCCAGGTCGTCGCGGAGGATCTCGATGTCGGGGCTGCCCAGGTCGCCGCCGCTCACCGTGCGTTCGGTGCTGCGGTACAGCTCGGCGCCGTCGCCGTCCACCACGGACATGCCCCGCATCCCGACGCTCCTGGCGCGCAGCTCTCCCAGGATCCCCATCCGCTCGGCCACCTCCAGGGCCGGGCCGCGTACGTCGATCGCCTGCCCGCCGGGCCGGACCTTCGGCGCCCGCTCGACGACGGTCACCTCGAAGCCGTGGCGGTCCAGCCAGTAGGCCAACGACGGCCCGGCGATGCTCGCCCCCGAGATCAGGACGCGCGGGCCGCTCGGTTCTGAAGTGTTCACGTCAGCTCTCCATCTCAAAAACTGTTTCCCTTGGACACAGTGTACGATAGACACAGTTTTTGCCTGGACGCAAGGGAGTGCCGATGGCAGCCGGGAAGACGGCGATCACGCTGCTTTGGGGAGAGCGCACCGCGCCGAAGCGCGGGCCGAAACCGACGCTGAGCGTGGACACGATCGCGGCCGCCGGCATCGAGATCGCCGACGCCGACGGACTCGCGGCCGTGACGATGCACCAGGTCGCCGAGCGGCTGGGCGTCACGAAGATGGCCCTGTACCGTTACGTGCCCGGCAAGGTCGAACTGGTCGCACTGATGATCGATCTCGCGCTCGGCCAACCGCCACGCCTGGACGCGGCCACCGGCTGGCGCTCCAAGCTCGACACGTGGGCGCGGCAGATGTTCGACCGGTTCCAGGCGCATCCGTGGACGCTGGAGGCCACTGTCGGAGCGCGCGCGATCGGGCCCAACGAACTCGGCTGGATGGAAGCGGCCACCGCGGCGCTGACCGGCACCGGACTGGCCGGCCCCGAGATCCTCGACACGGCCGCCACCCTCACCGGGCACGTCCGGATGATCGCGCAGCAGGTGGCGGCGGCACCCGCCGGAGCCCCCGAGCAGGCGATGAGCGACACCATAGGCGCGCTGCTGGCCGGCCGCGAAGACCGGTTCCCCACCCTGGCCACCGCCCTGGCCGCTCCGACCGGCAAGGACCAGGCATTCGACTTCGGCCTGCGATGCATCCTCGACGGCGTGGAGTTGCTGATCGCCCGCCTGAACTGACGTAGTCCGTCCTCGGCCACGTGACAGCCCTGGTTACCACGGGAAAAAGCCGTCTGTGCGGGTGACATGCCCTTAATGCGACACATAAGATGTCTCTTGTGGTGGGAGCGCTCCCAATCAGGCTTTTGAGAGGTTTATCGATACAAATCCGTTACGGGAGCGACAAATAGCACCATAGGTAACGGTTACGTTTCGGTGGATTGACGTGCTGGACGGGTAAGTGCACCCTTTGTGGGAGCGCTCCCAAAGACTCCCACCGCGGCGGAGCGCGCGCCGCGGTGCACTCCCCCAACATTCACACCCGAGAAGGGGTCCACCATGATGATCAGCAGGCGTCGCGGCGGTCTTGCCGCGGCCTCGGCCCTGGCCGCGGCGGCGCTGACCGTCGCGTCGTGCGGTTCGGGCAGCACCCCGCAGTCCAGCGCTCCCGCCTCCTCGGCGGCGGCCGAACCGGTGACGATCCGTGTGCAGACCTTCGGCGGCGGCACGAACTTCGGCTACAAGAACGCCATCGCCAAGTGGAACGCCGAGCACAAGGACATCCAGATCAAGGAAGAACACCTGACGGACCAGTTCGAGCAGCAGTACTGGCCGCAGATGATCCAGTGGCTGCAGGCCGGCAACGGCGCGGGCGACGTGGTCGGCATCGACGAGGGCGGCATGGGCCTGGCCAAGGCGCATCCGGAGTGGTGGGCCGATCTGAAGGAGCACGGCCTTGAGTCACGCAAAGCCGACTTCCCTGCCTGGAAGTGGGAGAACGGTGTCACCGCTGACGGCAAGCTGTTCGGTTTGGGCACCGACATCGGCGGCATGAGCATCTGCTACCGCACGGACCTGTTCAAGAAGGCCGGGCTGCCGACCGAGCGCGACAAGGTCGGCGCGCTGTGGCCGACCTGGGACGCGTTCATGAAGGTCGGCCAGCAGTTCCAGGGGAAGGTCAAGGACACCAAGTTCTCCGACGGCACGAACACGCTCTACCAGGTGGTCCTCTACCAGGAGGCGGCCAAGAACGGCAACGTCTCCTACTTCGACCAGCAGAACAACCTCATCGTCGACAAGAACCCGGCGGTGAAGACGGCCTTCGACTTCGCCACGAAGATGAGCCGGCAGGGCCTGACCGCCAAGCTGCGCAACTTCACCGACGAGTGGGCGGCGGGCACCCAGAAGGGCGCCTTCGCCACGCTCGGCTGTCCGTCCTGGATGCTCGGCGTGGTCAGCGGCAACGCCGGCGACGGCGGCAAGGGCAAGTGGGACGTCGCCTCGGTGCCCGGCGGGGGCGGCAACTGGGGCGGCTCCTGGCTGGCGGTGCCCAAGCAGTCCAAGCACCCGAAGGAAGCGGCCATGGTCGCCGACTACCTGACGCAGGCGCAGACCGAGGCGAGCATCTTCACCGACTTCGGCAACATGCCGAGCAACACCAAGGCGCAGCAGGACCCGGCCGTGCAGGGCGCCAAGAACGAGTTCTTCAACAACGCCCCCATCGGCGAGGTCTTCGCCAAGTCGGCCTCCAGCCTGCAGCCGGTGTTCCTGGGTGTGAAGCACGCTCAGGTCAAGAACGCCATCGAGTCGGTCGTCCAGGGCATGGACGACGGCTCCGTCCCCTATGACAAGGCCTGGCAGCAGCTGGTCGACGACGCGGTGAAGGCCGCGGGCTGATCTCCCGCCCGGCCCGCCGGCGGCGGGCCGGGCATGTTGCCGCCGAAAGGTCTGCTATGAGCCTCGACACCCTTCCGCCGCCCGGCCGTCAATGGCGTTCCCGCATGGACGTCAAGGCGATGCCGTACGCCCTGGTGTCCCCCTACTTCATCCTGTTCGCCGCCTTCGGGCTCTTCCCGTTGGCCTTCACGCTGTACTACTCGCTCTACGACTACGACCTGGCCGGCACCACGGAGTGGGCCGGGTGGGGCAACTACGCCGCGCTGCTGGCCGACGAGGACTTCTGGAACGCCGTGGTGAACACGGTGGCCATGTTCGTCATCGCGACCGTCCCCCAGATGTTGCTGGCGCTGTTCCTGGCCAACGCGCTGAACAAGCGTTTCAGGTTCCGCCTGGCGATCCGGATGAGCGTGCTGCTGCCGCTGGTCACCTCGGTGGTCGCGGTCGCGGTGGTGTTCACGCAGTTGTTCGCCCGTGACTGGGGCCTGGTCAACTGGATCCTGGGCTGGTTCGGCGTGGACAACACCAACTGGCGCGCCGAGCGGGTGCCGTCGTGGATCGCGATCGCCACCATGGTCGACTGGCGCTGGACCGGCTACAACGCGATCATCTTCCTGGCCGGCATGCAGACGATCCCGCGCGATCTGTACGAGGCGGCGGCGATCGACGGCGCCTCGCAGCGCCGGCAGTTCTGGCAGATCACGCTGCCGATGTTGCGCCCGACCATGATCTTCGTGGTGCTCAACTCCACGATCGGCGGGCTGACGCTGTTCTCCGAGCCGACCACGTTCTACGGCGGCAACGTCGACGGCGGCTCGCAGGGCCAGTTCCAGACGGTGGCCATGTTCATCGTCAAGCAGGGCTTCCGCGAGTTCGACTACGGCTACGCCGCCGCGGCCGCCTGGCTGCTGTTCCTGCTCATCCTCATCGGGGCGGCGATCAACTTCCTGTTCGTGCGCCGGATCGGGGGCACCAAGTGAACCACTGGTCTCCGACGATCCTGACCAGGGTCATGCTGGCGGTGGCCATCTTCCTGTCGGCGTTCCCGCTGTACTGGATGCTGGTGATCGCCTCGCGCACCAACTCCGACGCGGTCTCGACGCCGCCGAAGTTGCTGCCCGGCGGCAACCTGGGCCAGAACATCGTCGCGGTGCTGAACAACCCCGACGCCAAGTTCCTGCTGGGCCTGACGAACTCGTTCATCGTGGCGACCGTCGTCACCGTCTCCGTGGTCGTCATCTCGACGCTGGCCGGCTTCGCCTTCGCGAACCTGAACTTCAAGGGCCGCAACGTGCTGCTGGTGCTGGTGCTGCTGACGATGGCGGTGCCGCTGCAGCAGATGGGCGTGGTGCCGCTGTACCGCCTCATGGTGAGCCTGGAGTGGACGGGCACTCTCAAGGCGGTCATCCTGCCGTACCTGCTCAACGGGTTCGGCGTGTTCCTGATGACGCAGTACACCCGGCAGGCCGTGCCGATGGAGCTGGTCGAGGCCGCTCGCGTCGACGGCGCCGCCACGCTGCGCATCTGGTGGAACGTCGTGCTGCCCGCCGTGCGGCCCGGGATGGCCGTGCTCGGCATCAACACCTTCATGCTCATGTGGAACGACTTCATGTGGCCGCTGATCGTGCTGACCCCGGACAACCCGACCGTGCAGATCGCGATCACCTCGCTGAACGCGAGGTTCTCCACGGAGTATTCGCTGATCTTCGCGGGCACGGCGCTGTCCATCATCCCGCTCATCGCAGTATTCGTCGCATTCGGCCGCCAGATCGTCGGCGGACTCATGGAAGGTGCGGTCAAGGCGTGACGACACAAGAGGAACAGACGCGTGCCGAGCTGCGCTTCCCTGCGGGCTTCTCGTGGGGCGCGGCGACCTCGGCGTACCAGATCGAAGGGGCCGTGGCCGAGGACGGGCGCGGCGTCTCCATCTGGGACACCTTCACCAAGACGCCGGGCCGGGTTCTGAACGGGCACCACGCGGACGTGGCCATCGACCACTATCACCGCTTCAGGGACGACGTCCGGATCATGGCGGAGCTGGGCCTGTCGGCCTACCGGTTCTCGGTGTCCTGGCCCCGCATCCAGCCGACCGGCTCCGGCAGGATCAACCAGAAGGGGCTGGACTTCTACAAGCGGCTCACCGACGAGCTGCGTCTGCACGCCATCGACCCCTGGCTGACCCTCTACCACTGGGACCTGCCCCAGGCGCTGGAGGACGAGGGCGGCTGGCCCAACCGGGACACGGCCTACCGCTTCGCCGACTACGCGGCGGCCGTGCACGATGCGCTGAAGGATCATGTGCACACCTTCAGCACCGTCAACGAGCCGTGGTGCGCCGCGTTCCTCGGTTACGCTTCGGGCGAGCACGCCCCCGGCAGGCGCGAGCCGCAGAACGCGATCAGGGGCGCGCATCACCTCAACCTGGCGCACGGCCTGGCCGTGCGGGCGATGGACGCCCGCCGGGTCGGCGGCTGCGTGAACCTGTACGCGATCACCCCGGCCGGCGACAGCGCCGAGGACCTGGACGCGGCCCGGCGCATCGACGGCCTGCAGAACCGCTTCTTCCTGGACGCGCTGCTGACCGGCCGCTACCCGGAGGACGTGCTGCGGGACCTGCCCTTCGAGATCGACTTCATCGACGGCGACGACATGAAGATCATCAACGCCCCCATCGACGTGCTGCTCGTCAACTACTACAGCCGCTTCACGGTCTCGGGAGCGCCGGGCGGCAAGGCGTCGGCGGCGGCCGCCCCCACGGACACGGGTTCTCCGTGGGTGGGCAGCGAGCACGTGTCGTTCGTCAACGCCGGGCATCCGGTGACGGCGATGGGCTGGGAGATCGACGAGGGCGGCCTGGTCGAGGTGCTGACCAGGGTGGCCAGGGACTACCCGCCGATCCCGATGGTGGTCTCCGAGAACGGCGCCGCCTTCGACGATCACCTCGACGGCGGCCGGGTGCACGACCGGGAGCGGCAGGCGTACGTGGAGGCGCACCTGGGCGCCTGCAAGCGGGCCATCGAGGCGGGCGTGCCGCTGGAGGGTTACTTCGCCTGGTCGCTGATGGACAACTTCGAGTGGGCGTGGGGTTACGGCAAGCGGTTCGGTCTGGTTCATGTGGACTTCGAGACACAGGAACGGCTGCTCAAGGACAGTGCGCTCTGGTACTCGGAGATCATCCGGCAGAATAGGCGCCATGAACCGACCGACTCTTGAGGCAGTCGCTGCCCGGGCCGGCGTAGGCCGGGGCACGGTGTCGAGAGTCATCAACGGCTCGCCGAACGTCAGCGCCAAGGCCCGCGAGGCCGTGGAGCTGGCCATCCGCGAGCTGGGCTACGTACCCAACCGTGCGGCGCGCGCGCTGGTGACGCGCCGCACGGACACGGTCGCGCTGGTGGTGTCGGAGTCGCAGTTCCGCGTCTTCGACGAGCCGTACTTCGCGGGCACGATCCGCGGCATCGGCTCGGCGCTGGCGGAGACGGGCCTGCAGCTCATCCTCGCGATGGCGCGCACGCCGGAGGAGCACGAGCGGCTCGAGAACTACCTGACGGGGCAGCACGTCGACGGCGTGCTGCTGCTGTCGCTGCACGGCGCCGATCCGCTGCCGGGCAGGCTGGAGGAGATGGGTGTGCCGACCGTGCTCGGCGGCCGGCCCGTGGGCCTCGACCCCTACAGCTACGTCGACATGGACAACCGGGCGGGCGCCCGGCAGGCGGTCAAACACCTGCTGAGCCTCGGCCGCGACCGGATCGCCACGATCGCCGGCTCCCAGGACATGGGCGTGGGCGTCGACCGGCTGGCCGGCTACCGTGACGCGCTGCTGCCCTCGGGCCTGCCGGAGCTGGTGGCCTACGGTGACTTCTCCGAGCACAGCGGCGCGACCGCGATGGCCGAACTGCTGGAGGCGCACCCCGATCTCGACGCGGTCTTCGCCGCCTCCGACCCGATGGCCCTGGGCGCGATGCGCGTGCTCAAGGCCGAGGGGCGGGCGATCCCCGGCGACGTGGCCGTGATCGGGTTCGACGACTCCAAGGCGGCGCTGCACGCCGAGCCGCCGCTGACCACCGTCCACCAGCCGACCGAGGCCATGGGCCGGCAGATGGCGCAGTTGCTCGTGGCCCGGATCAACGGCGAGAAGCTGCGCCAGCCCGTCGTGATCCTCGACACGCATCTGGTGCGCAGAGAGTCGGCCTGACCGGGCCCGGGTGAAAGGACCTCCTCGTGGACAGCAGGACCAAGCGCCGCTTATCCGACGCCGAGCTCGACGCGCTGGCCCGGCGGGCGCTGGGCGCGGGCGTGGCGGCGGCGACCGAGCTGACCGACGGCTTCGCCAACGCGGTGTGGCGGCTGCGGCTCGACGACGGGCGCGAGGTGGTGCTCAAGCTGGCGCCGCCGCCCGACCTGGAGCAGCTCAGCTACGAACGCAACCTGCTGCGCATGGAGGCCGCCGCCTACGAGCTGGCGGGCAAGGCGGGCGTGCCGGTGGCCACGCTGCTGCGGGCCGGTTTCGACGACCCGGTGCTGGGCGGCGACTACCTGATGCTGAGCGCGCTCGACGGGGTGTCGTGGAACGACGTCAAACCCGAGGACGGCGGCGTGCTGCGCAGAGAGCTGGGCCGCCATCTGGCCAGGTTCAACGCGGTGACCGGCGAGGTGTTCGGCTACCCGCACGCCGGGATCGTCGGCGGCACCTGGCGGGAGGCGTTCCTGGCGATGGCAGCGGCGCTGCTCGGCGACACCGAGCGCTACCCGACGCCGCTGCCACGTCCGCCCGCGCAGATCATGGCGGTGTTCGAGGCGGCGGCGCCGGTGCTGGAAGAGGTGACGTCCCCGCGGCTGGTCCACTTCGACGTGTGGGCGGGCAACGTCTTCCTCGATCTGAGCGGCACGCCGCGGATCCAGGCGATCATCGACCACGAGCGGGCCTTCTGGGGCGATCCGCTGGCGGAGTTCGTGACGCCGACGCTCTTCGGGGAGCTGGAGGAGGACGATCCGCTGCTGGCGGGCTACCGCGAGGTGACGCCGCTGGAGCTGACCCCTTCCGCGCGGGTGCGGCTCGATCTCTACCGCGCCTACCTGTATCTGATCCTGCTGGTGGAGAACGGACCCCGGCAGTATCCGGAGTCGGAGTACGCCAGGGTCCGTGATCGGTCGATCGCCTCACTGGGCGAGGTGCTGGACCGCCTCGTAGGCGCCGTGGCTCGACCCCTGGGGTAGCGGCCCGACGCAGGCGCCCGCGCCCTTGTTGGGCACGCCGAGGTCCACCGGCGCGGGCCGGTTGCCGGTGCACGCGAGCGCGCCCCTGACGGTGGTGCCCGACAGGATCGGCGCCGTGTTGCCGGCCAGCAGCGCGGCGCCGCGCAGGTCGGCGCCCACGACGGTCAGCGCCTTGGCGCCGCTGACGCTGAGCGCGCCGGTGACGGACGTCTTGAGCAGGTGCAGTGCCTGCGGCTCCGAGGCGGTCAGCGTGCCGGTGACCCGGCCGCCGGTGGCCACCAGCGAGGCGCCCTTGCCGACCGTGACCGCGCCGGTGACCTGGGCGTCGTTCAGGCAGGTGACGCCGTCGGACACGGTGAGCGGGCCACGGTGGGCGCCGGTGATCGTGCGGGTGCAGGCGGGCGGCGGCGCGATCGTGGTGACGGTGAAGCTCTTGGGGTCGCCGTGGTTGCCGGCGGCGTCGACGGAGCGGTACTCGATCGTGTGCCGGCCGCGCGGCAGCTTGCCGTAGACGAGGGAGTCGATGACCGTGCCCTGCTCGCTGAACGCCCACGGCAGTTCGGAGGAGGTGGGCCAGCCGAAGTAGTTGAACCAGCCGTCGCCGTCCACTCTGGACTCCGAGACCACGTAGCCGTCGTGGTCGTCGGCGCCGGTGAGTTTCATGGAGAACGGGCCGTTGTAGACGTAGGTGTCGCCGGAGCGGGCGAGGGGCTCCGACAGCTCATACGTGGTGAGCGGCTTGCCGGCGTCGACCTGCCAGGTGAGCTCGCGGCCCGCGAGGGCGGCGGTGAGCCGGTGCGTGCCGGGGGTCAGGTCCAGCGTGCTCAGGTCCAGGTCGGCGCCCTTGCCGGCCGCTTCGCCGTCGATCGTCCAGGTGACCTCGGGGACGGCGGCGGCCGGGTGGGTGGTCTCGACGTAGACGACGTCGCGGCGGCCGAGGGGCCGGCCGGACGGTGTGGCGGAGACGATGGCGGGCGCGATGCCGTCGGGCGGGGTGGTCAGCGTGGTGTCCACCGTCCAGGTGCGGCTCCTGGCCATGGCCGTCCTGATCGCCGGGTCCCTGACGAACTCGGTCGGGTCGGACACCGTGGCCGTGACCGTGTGCCTTCCCGGGGTGAGGCCGAGCGTGCGCAGGTCGAGGGTGTCACGGTCGCCCGGCAGGGCGCGGCCGTCCACGGTCCAGGTGGTGGTGAGGGAGTGGCTGACGGGGCGCATGGGCTCGACCCAGAGCACGCGGTCGGCGCCGACGGGCTGCCGCTCTGGCGTGGCGTCCTGGATGAGCGTGGTCTTGGCGGTGATGCGCTGGACCATGACCTCGCGGCTGACCTGGTCGAAGTAGTAGCCGAGGGTCTTCATCATCGAGTGGGCGCTCGGCCGCCACACGCCGCTGGTGTAGTACAGGCCGCCCTCGTAGCGGGCGATCGGGCCGCCCGACTCGCTCGGCTCCCCCAGCCAGCGCCACCATTTCCTGCGCTGGTCGCGCAGCTGCTGCTCGGTCAGGAGCGTGTGGTGCGCGCTGGACGGCTCGCCGCCGGTGTAGGCGCCGCCGGGGACGCCGCGCTGGTAGTAGTCGTACTCGTCCTGCAGGCCGCCCAGGGAGTGGCCCAGCTCGTGCGGGCTGATCAGGGCCGACATGCTGTTGCTGCCAGAGGCGGTGGCGTAGGAGCCGCCCGCGCCGCCGTACGTGCCGCTGTTGCCCAGGGCGAGGATCTGCCTGTTGCCGCTCGTGGTGCCGGTGACCAGGTCCGCGTAGCGGGTGGCGGCGGCGTTGTCCATGGTGATCAGGCGCTGGACGCTGGCCGGGTTGCAGCGGCCCCAGAAGCCCATGCTGAGGGGCGTGGTCCTCTTCGGCGCGTCCAGGCCCGGGTCGCAGCTGATGCCCGACTCGCCCGAGACGATGTCCACGCGGTAGACGTTGATGTAGTTGCGGTAGGACTTGAACGGCTCGATCGACCACATGACGTTCAGGTGCCGCTCGGCGTCGGATCTGAATTTTGCCTGCTCGGCCTCGGTGTAGCCGTCGCCCAGGAGGATCAGGTTGAACCTCTTCTCCGGGGCGCCCGTGACCTGGACGGGCGCCACGGTGGCGGCGCCCGGCTCGGCGGCGGCTGGGGACACGTGTAACGCGGCGGCGGCCAGCACCAGGGCCGCAAAGGTACGCATGACAGGCATGATCGGCCGGACTCGCCCGGCCGTCCATCCCCCGCCTTCACACCCGGGGCAGCTCCGCCAGCAGGACGGGCCGCGTCGTCGGCTCCCTGGAGCCGCGGGCCGGCTCGACCGTGACCGCCACGTGGTCGTCGCGTTCGCGCGGCGACAGGAGCACGGGCCTGGTCAGGCCGTCGTCGGCGCGCTCGAGCATCCCGGCGGGACGCGGCCCGTCGGGGCCCATCAGCCACAGCTCGTATCCCTGCGCGTCGGGCAGCTCGGCCAGCCCGGACGAGGCGAACACCATGCGGCCCTTCGACCGCGAGATCACCACGGTGCCGGTGCCGCCTGAGGCGACGGGCCGGCGGACGGTCTCGGCGTCGGGCGCGGCCAGCACGGCGATCATCTCGTCGTTCCTGGCGGTCAGGTCGGCGAGGTCGCGGCGGGCGTCCACGGCGATCACACCGAGCGCGACCGCCGCCGCCGCGCACACCGCGGCCAGCCCGGCCATGACCTTCGATCGCCGGCGGCGCAGCGGCACGGTCGGGCCGTCGTCCGGTGTGCGGGACCGGTAGGCGGCGCTGAGCAGCCGCTCGCGCAGCGCGGCGGGCGGCGGCTCGGCCACCGTCTCGGCCAGCCTGGCCACCGTCTCCCGCAGCCGCCTGACCTCGGCCCCGCACCCCGGGCAGGCGAACAGATGCTCCTCGAACAGCACCCACTCGGCGTACGGCAGTGCGTGCACGGCGTAGGCGCCGACGAGGGTGTGGAGGTCGTCGTTCATCGTCCACTCCCTGGGTGAGAAGCGGCTCACGCATGTACTTCGGCGGCTCGGGCATAGCGGATGGCTGTGGGGCTTGCTCATTTCCGATGATGTGGGCCACAATCTCACTGGGTGATGAATTATGCGATGTGTGATCGCGGGCGGCGGCCCGGCTGGAGCCGTGCTGGCGCTGCTGCTGGCCAGGGCGGGCATCGAGGTGACCCTGCTGGAGAAGCACGGTGACTTCCTGCGCGATTTCCGCGGGGACACCATCCATCCGTCCACGCTGCAGGTGCTCGACGAACTCGGTCTGGCCGAGAAGTTCCTGAAACTGCCGCACTACAAGGCGTACGGGATGACGATGGTCACCGACGCCCGGGAGATCAGGCTGGCGAGCCTGCGGGGGCTGCCTGGCAGGTATGACTACATTGCCTTCGTCCCGCAATGGGACTTCCTCAAGCTCGTCGTCTCGGCCGCCTCCGGCTATCCGGGGTTCCAGCTGAAGATGAACGCCGAGGCCTACGACCTGATCCGCGAGGGCGGCGCCGTACGCGGCCTGCGCTACCGCGACGAGTCGGGCGAGCACGAGATCAGGGCCGATCTGACCGTGGCGGCCGACGGGCGGCGCTCGGTGCTGCGCGAACGGGCCGGGCTGGCGCCCAAGGAGCTGGGCGCGCCCATGGACGTGGTGTGGTTCCGGCTGCCCCGGCACGAAACCGACCGCGAGGACCTGTTCCTGCGCATCTCCAGCGGCCACATGATGGTCGCGATCAACAGGGACGCCTACTGGCAGCTCGCGTACCTGATCCCCAAGGGCGGCTACGACGAGCTGGTGAGCGGCGGCATTGACGCCCTGCGCGAGCCCGTGGCGGCGCTGCTGCCCTGGATCGCCGACAGAGCCGGGCAGATCAGCAGCTACGACGACGTCAGCGTCCTCACCGTCGCCCTGAACCGGCTGCGCCGCTGGCACCGTCCCGGCCTGCTGTGCGTCGGCGACGCCGCGCACGCCATGTCGCCGGTGTTCGGCGTGGGCATCAACCTGGCCGTGCAGGACGCGGTCGCCGCCGCCAACCTGTTGGCCGGGCCGCTCAGGTCCGGCGCGCCGATCCCCGAATCCCTGCTCCACCAGGTGCAGCGACGGCGGATGCCGCCGGCCGTGATCACCCAGACCGCCCAGCGGTTCGTCCAGGACCAGGTGATCAGCAGGGCGCTGACACGCCGCTTCGACCCGTCCGTGCTGCCGCGTGACGTGACGCGGGTGCCGCTGCTCAACCGGCTGACGCGGCGTTTCATCGGGCTGGGGGTACGGCCCGAGCACGTACGGTCCCCGAAGGCCTGACCACCTCCTGGGACCATCGATGTCAAAACGTGGACAAGAGGGTCGGTCCGGCAGGCTCAGTGGAATACCCTCTTATCTCGTGAGCAGCAATCTCGTGGATCTCGATTCCTGGCGGGACCTCCCCGCGGCGCAGCAGCCCGACTGGCCGGACCGCGCCGAGCTCGGCGAGGGCGTCGCCGAGCTCGGCGGCCTGCCCCCGCTCGTCTTCGCCGGCGAATGCGACCAGCTCAAGGAGCAGCTGGCCGCCGTCGCCCGCGGCCAGGCGTTCGTCCTGCAGGGCGGCGACTGCGCCGAGACCTTCTCCGGCGCCACCGCCGACAACGTGCGTCAGAAGCTCAAGACGCTGCTGCAGATGGCGATCGTGCTGACCTACGCGGGCCGGGTGCCGGTCGTGAAGATCGGCCGGGTGGCCGGCCAGTTCGCCAAGCCGCGCTCGAAGAACACCGAGACCCGCGACGGCGTCGAGCTTCCCGCCTACCGGGGCGACATGGTCAACGGGTTCGAGTTCACCGCCGAAGCGCGCAGGCCCGACCCGTGGCGGCTGCTCAAGGCATACCACTCCTCGGCCGTGACGCTCAACCTCGCGCGCGCCTTCACCAAGGGCGGCTACGCCGACCTGCGCCAGGTGCACGCCTGGAACCAGGACTTCGTGGCCGAGTCGCCGGCCGGGCGCCGCTACGAGCACCTGGCCAGGGAGATCGACCAGGCGCTGGCGTTCATGCGGGCCTGCGGCGCCGACCCCGAGGAATTCCACACCGTCGAGTTCTACTCCTCGCACGAGGCGCTGATCCTCGACTACGACCGCGCGCTCACCCGCATCGACTCCCGCACAGGCCTGCCCTACGACGTTTCGGCGCACATGGTCTGGATCGGCGAGCGCACCCGCCAGCTCGACGGGGCCCACGTCGAGTTCTTCGCCAAGATCCGCAATCCGATCGGGGTCAAGCTCGGGCCCACGACCACGCCCCAGGAGGCGCTCTCGCTCGTCGAGCGGCTCAACCCGCGCAACGAGGCGGGACGGCTCACGTTCATCACCCGCATGGGGGCCTCCAAGATCCGCGAGCACCTGCCCGCGCTGGTCAAGGAGGTCACCGCGACCGGAGCCCAGGTGGCCTGGATCTGCGACCCGATGCACGGCAACACCTTCGAGGCGCCCAGCGGGCACAAGACGCGCCGCCTCGACGACGTCCTCGACGAGGTGGCCGGCTTCTTCGAGGTGCACCGGGCGCTCGGCACGCACCCCGGGGGCATCCACATCGAGTTCACCGGTGACGACGTGACCGAATGCGTCGGCGGCGGCCACGAGATCGTCGAGACCGACCTCGCGACCCGCTACGAGACGGCCTGCGACCCGCGCCTCAACCGCGGCCAGTCGCTCGACCTGGCCTTCCGGGTCGCCGAGCTCTACCGGAGCTGACCCTTCTCCACCGCACGGGCCGGGGTCTCTCCGGCCCGTCGCGCCCTTCGGGGTGATCTGTGTCTCACTACCAAGCGGAATCCCATCGGATACCCGGGTCCTGGAGCTATGATCGCCCCGATACTGGGCGAATTTTGGAGAAAAACGTGGACAATGCCCCGGAGGGGGTCGACCCTAACGTCCCGAACGTCGCGCGTATGTATGACTACTACCTCGACGGCAAGGACAATTTCGCGGCCGACAGGGAGGCCGCGGAGCAGATCCTGAAGACGTTCCCCGACACCAAGGGGGGCGCCCGTTCCAACCGGGCCTTCCTGCGCCGGGCCGTACGGCACGTCGCGAGCGTGGGCGTCCAGCAGATCATCGACCTCGGCGCGGGGCTGCCGACCCAGGGCAACACACACGAGATCGCCCCCGAGGCGCGTGTGGTCTACGTGGACCACGACCCCGTGGTGTGCGTGCACGGCAGGGCGCTGCTGGCCAGGAAGGAGAACGTCGACTTCCTCCAGGCCGACGTGCGCGAAACGGACGCGCTCCTGGACAAACTGGGCGGCATGGTGGACTTCGACCAGCCCGTGGCCTTCCTCATGCTGGCGATCCTGCACTTCCTGCCCGACGAGCAGGCCTACCGGCTGGTGGGCAAACTCCGGGAGATCAGCGCGCCCGGCAGCCACCTGGTGATCAGCCACGCCGTGGACACCACGCCCGACGACACGCCCCAAGCCCTGGAGATCTACCGCAAGGCCCGGGCCTCGCTCAACATCAGGACGCCGGAGGAGATCCTGCGCTTCTTCGACGGCTACGAACTGGCCGAACCCGGCCTGACGGTTCCGAACGGCTGGCGTCCCGACAACCCGGACGCGCCGGACAACAGCATCACCTTCGGATACGTAGGCGTCGGCCGCAAACCCTGACCACACCCGAAACGCCCGAGGGCCCCGCCGGGTGGACAGGGCCCTCGGCAGAAGTCAGTTCTGCTGGGCGTTCTTCAGCTCCTCGCTGAGCTCGGCCCTGATGGCGTCCATGTCAAGAGCCTTCACCTGCCCGATCAGGTCCTCCAGGGCGGGCCCCGGGATGGCGCCGGCCTGGGAGAAGACCACGATGCCGTCGCGGATCGCCATGAGCGTGGGGATCGAGGTGATGTCGAACCCCTGCGCGAGCCCCTGCTCAGCATCGGTGTCAATCTTGCCGAACGTGATGTCCTCGTGATTCTCCGAAGCCTTCTCGAAGATCGGCCCGAACTTCTTGCACGGCGGGCACCATTCGGCCCAGAAGTCGAGCAGCACGATGCCCTTGTCGGCGATGTCGTTGAAGTTCTTCTCGGTTACTTCGATGGTCGCCACAAGTGGCTCCTCGTTCGTCGTTGGAGTTGGAATGGGCCGTCGCTGCAGCGCATCCGTGTCAACCACGTACCCATCACCAGAATTCCATGCTCCAGAGGCAGGCGCGCCCACCAGCCGAGCGCCACGCCCGCGGAAGATCAACGGCCGCCCCTCAGGGACGGGCCGATGACCAGGGGATCGTGGTCGGATGAGCGGCAAATGATCCGGCATCGCCTATCCAGGCCGAGGCTAGTGGCGTTGCCCTCGACGCTTTGCTACGGCGGCGGTATAGAGCTCAGTTGTGAGATCCTCGCTGGAGATGCCAAGGTGCGCTAGTTCGGTGCGGATGGCGACGAGGGCGTGGGGAAGATCGGCGGGCGCATCCACCTGCGTTTCGATCTCGATGAAGGTGCCGTCAAGCTCGGGGACGGTCGCCAGCGTGGTGATCAGGTCATATTTGTGCGCGGTGTAGGCGTAGTTGAGGCAGTGTTTCTGGAACGAGATCAGATGGTGGTAGCCGAGACCTAGGAAGATCGCGTCCAGGATCGCAGGGTCTTCGGCATGGGTCTCGTACTCAGGCTTCGATCCGCTGGCAGGGTCTACGGCTTGATCTTTGTAAGTGAGCCGCGTGCGGGCAGCGTGGGGGCCGGTGATGGTGCGCACACGCAACTCTCGTCCGGATGCTGTGAGGGATTCGTCCGGTCGGTCGTAGTAGGTGTCTGTGTAGGTGGTGGCCTCTTCGGGCGCTCGTTGGCAGAGGAGTTCGCGGACCTGGGCGGGGAATCTGACATGGGCCTTCAATTCGGCTTCTATGGACATGGCTCCTCTGTCAAATCATCCGCTGGGCGCTGGCCCGTAGTTGGTCGAACATCCGGCGGTACCCTCGGTGAAGCGCACCGTGGGGCGTCGGTGCGACCTTGTAGACGGCCGACTCGTGTCCCTCCCACACATCACCGAACGCGGAGACGTAGTAGATGTCGTCCAGAGCGATGAGGCGCCAGACCGGAAGTATCGTGTAACGGTAGACCTCGATAGTGAGCGATGGCGCTTGGTCGGCGAGTTCTTTGAGGCGATCTTCGGCAAGCCTGATCCCCGCTGCGAAGGATTGGTGGGACTCGTCGATCTCTTTTGCTCTCTGGTGTGCTGCTTCGCTCTCGGGATGTAGCAGCAGGATCCGGAGAGTGCGCGCGTGCTTGCTGTTGAGCAGATGATGCCGGAGCAGTGAGTCTTTCAGGCCGAAGAGGCCGAGCCCGCGAACGGCCAATACGTCGATGCGGTCGGCTTCCTTAGCGGCCGTGCGAATGTCCTCGGATGCGGCGGACTGAGATGGGAAGACGTGATGTATCTCCGCGCGCCCTACTGGTCCGAGATGGTCTAGCCCTGTGGGGTGACGGGGCGCCAAGCCGAACAAGATTCGCGCCTCGTCTGGCATAGCCAGACCTTCCGCTACGCGTTCAAATACGTCAAAGGCGGTTACTTGTCGGGTTCCGCGCATAATCTCGCTGACTCGGCCTTGGAGCATACCGGTAGCAGCGGAAAGGCGTGATTGAGTGGCGCCGTACTGGCTGGCAAGAAGCAGCAGAGCGCGAATATCGCGACGGCTGAGAGCTTCGCGGACCTCTGGTTGACGCCAGGCACGGAGCGGAATCTCGATCGGAGTGAGCAGCAACTTTGGCATGACGGGCTCCTGGCGAGAGTGGGCGCCACAAGACTACATCTCAAGGTGAGATACCCGCCATGAGATGGATAGGGAGTCTGGAATTCGAGACGGTCGGCGCGTAGGCAATCCCAAAGAGCGGGAGCCGCAGGCGCTAGCACGCCGTACGGCTCCCTGGATCAGGAATCGAGGTCCTGACCTATGGCACAGGATAGAGCCAATCCGGCAACGGGGAATCCCTGCGAGAGGTGTTCAAACCGCGTCAAAAATCCTGATATGACGCACGTCAGCCCTGTGGGGAGGCAAGAGGGACCGCATGATGCAGAGCTTCTGTGGCATCGGCGGCCTGCAAAGACGGCGGCTGCAAGCGCATCGTGCCCGGCGGAACGTCTGGCCCATCAAATGGCGGACCAGCTGCGTCGTCTCGGTATCCAGTCCCAGATCTCAGCGTGCGAGGGGATAGCGCTGGTGGGGATCTGGTCGGTGCGGTTGGCGATCTGGTGTGAGTACTCGACGGAGGGTTGGCGCTTCCGCTGGTGTCTGGACGATACGAGCGTTCCCGGAAAGTGGCGGTACACCTCATGCACGGCTACGGCGGTGGAGACGGCGGCGCGGCGGATCGAACGGCTTTACCGGGATCGGTACCTGGCCATTCACGGGGTCGTTCCAACGGGGTCCCAGTGACGGCGGGCGGCGTAAGCGGAGAGCCGGTCTCGTTGATAGTGGGTCGGCCACGGGGGAATTTGCCGTCACCGGATTACGTGTTCGATTGCCTCTGGCTCTGGTACGGGTCGTGGGATGCGGCGCAGAGTAGCCCGAAGGGGCGAGAGGTGATCGACAATTACCTGAACTCTCATCCGGAGTGGCACCGGCGAAAAGACGAGATTATCGCCAAAGGTCCAAGTTCGTGGGCGCGTGTGCGGGTTCGCTGGAGACCACCGTGGCCTGATGATGAGCCGCAGCCGTAAATTCGAGGCGCTTATAAGAGCCTCCAGACGTGTGGCCAATGGCTGCCCGGAGTGAGGTCCGGGAGGCGTCTGGGGATGGCTCTGGCTGATGTCCTGCTGCCGCCTGTCGGACTCGCCGGGGTGGGGTCCCAGCCATCACTGCCCCCCACACCTTGCGTGATGGCTGGGACCTCGGTGGTTCGTGGATGCGCTGGCAGGACGCGGCGGCATCCTCTTGAGATAGCCGTATAGGAAAGAGGGCCGGAATGGGTAAGAGCAGGCGGGACGAGATTCTTGAATGTCTAAGAGGGTTCCCCAAGGGTGCGACCATAGATGAGGTATGCGCGTATTTTGATTACGTCCGCAGTCGCGATTACATGCGGCCTGGTAGCGAGAATCGAACCGGAGCGGGCGGACGGGCTCGCGGGAAATTCTGGGCGTGCGCGGATGGGGCGGCTCAGTGCCGGCTTGCGGTGGAGGAGGTGGCCGGCAACCGCTGATTCATGGAATGCCCCCTGGTCGCGTCGATACCGGTACGGGCGTGAGCGTGAGTCTCTTCGTCGCCAGCGTGAGCGGCGCAGCTGAGAACAGGACGCCTCCTTCAGCTTCCGTTCGCGGCCGAGCGCGGTGGCTGCCGTGCCTGGTTCCGGAACTGTGCGGGCGATGAGCCGACCACGCGGCGGAACGCGGTGCTGAACGCGCTCTCGGACAGGTAGCCCGTGGCCCGTGCGAGCTCGGAGATCGACAGAGTGTCGCGGGCGAGGGCGTCGCGCGCGAGGCTCATGCGCCATTGGATCAGGTACTCCAACGGCGGGACCCCGACGTGGCTCTTGAAGGCCTGGGCGAACGCGGAACGCGACATGTGGCTGATCTCGGCGAGCTCCTTGAGGCTCCAGGAGTGGGCCACGTCCGCGTGCACGGCACGCAGGGCGGCACCGATGCCGTCCTCGTTCAGGGCGCCCAGCCAGCCGGTGGGCCGGTCCGTCTGACCGGCGTGAGCACGCAGCATGTGCACGAGCAGGATCTGTGCGAGGTGGTTCTGCACCAGCGGGCCGCCTGCGGCGGCGACCCCGACCTCGGTGGCCAGGAGATCGATCAACTGCGCGAGCCGCCTGCCATGAGGATCGGCCACGCGGACGATCACGAGCGGCGGCAGAAGATCGGTCAGGAGGGCCGCGTTCCTGTCGTCGAACGCGATGTGCCCGACACAGAGGTAGAGGTCCTCCTCGGACTCCGGGCCGATCCGCACGAACCCGTCTTCGGCACCCGCCCACACCGGCTCCGCAGGGCGCGGGCTTGCGTCGAGCGTGCTGGCCAGCACGTAAGGCGGTGGGTTGCCCAGCATGAAGGTGTCACCCTCCTGCAGGAGCACCGGCTCGTGCCCTTCGAGGATCAACCAGCACGTGCCGCGCACGAGGCCCCCGACCCGCACGTGCAAGAACGTGTCGAAGCGCAAAGCCCACTCTCCCGCGGCCCGGAGACTGGGCCCGACCACCGTGCGGGGCCGGAGCAGGCCGATCGCGTCAGCCACTGGATCCCGAAATCCGAGCACCGACGACACCTCCTGGACGATACGTAAAGAATGCCGGACTCTGCATCATGGATAGTATCCCCGATCTCCCGCAGTATCGATGTCGAACAGATCGATATCGAGAGAGTGATGGAGACACCCACATGGGACAGCTGGAAGGCAAGACGTCGGTGGTCACCGGAGGCAGCACCGGTATCGGTCTGGCCACCGCCGTACGGCTGGCGGACGAGGGCGCGTACGTGTTCGTCACCGGCCGACGCGCGTCCGAACTGGAGGCCGCCGTCAAGACCATCGGAGAAGACCGGGCCACCGCGGTCGTCGGCGACATCTCGAAGCCGGAGGACCTGGACCGGCTCTACGAGGCGGTCCAGGCGCGAGGCAAGGGTTTGGACGTGCTCGTGGCGAACGCGGCGGTCGGTGCGTTCGTGACGCTGGAACAGACCACCGAGGAGCACTTCGACCAGACCTTCGCGGTCAACGTCCGAGGCACGCTGTTCACCGTGCAGAAGGCGCTGCCGCTGCTCAACGACGGAGCCTCGATCGTCCTGGTCGGTTCGACGGCCGGCGACCGTGGAGTAGAGGCGTTCGGCGCGTACGCGGCGTCGAAGGCGGCCGTCCGGTCCTTCGCGCGGACGTGGTCCAACGAGCTCAAGGACCGTGGCATCCGGGTCAACGTGGTCTCGCCGGCATGGATCGAGACTCCCGGGGGCACCGCCACTTTCGGCGACGAGGAGACCGCCCGGGCCGTCAAGGAGAATGTCGCCGCGACCGTGGCCAAGGGCCGCATGGGTCAGCCTGAGGAGGCCGCCGCAGTCGTGGCCTTCCTGGCCTCGGAACAGAGCAGCTACGTCGTCGGCGCGAACATCTACGTCGACGGTGGCACGAACCAGATCTGAGCAGGCACCACACGGTGGGTGGCATCTGAAGCGTTCCAGGTTCTATGCCGCTGCTACCAGGAGCGTGCGGTGAACCGCCCGTCGCCTCGCTTGCGCAGCCAGCCGCGGTCGGCGAGCTTGGTCATCCTGCGGTGCGGGATCAGCAGGACCGCCCGCCCTGCCACCCAGGCGGGAGTCAGGGCGACGGCCGCGGCGGCCTCCGCCGCGGCCCGGTCCTGCTCGGCGATCAGCAGCTCCTCCCGCTCGGCCTGGACCTCCTGCAGCTGCTTGGCCAACTCCTCGGCCAGCGTGTCCAGTTCACTTGCCTTCCCTTGTACTCGGTCGCCCGACCGGTAACCGGCTGCCCGATAGCCAACCTTGGCAGCTCTTAAAGGGACTCGCGGTGGCAATTTTGCCCGCATATTTCCGCTTAAAAGTGGATAGAACATTAAAACATCGAACCTTGACACGGGCCCCGGCGGGTATGACCAGTGCATGGACTGGGTCACCTGCGCGTATTCGGCTGCCTGCACCGGAATCGCAAGCCGGCCGTCCGGCTTCTGCCTGGCACACCTGTCACCCGAACAACTCCCCGAGGCGCTCGACCACCTCGCCCCCGGCCGCCTGCTCGACCTGCGGGGCACGACCGTGAGCAGCGACCTGCTGTCCAGGGTGCTGCAGGCCATGGACGGCAAACCCGGCCGGGCCCGGCTGGACCGGGTCAGGTTCACCGGCGACGTCAGGCTGTCGGGCGTGACGTTCGCGGGCGACGTCTCGCTCGACGACGCCAGGTTCGACCGGCTGGCCTCCTTCTTCGGCGCCCGCTTCGAGGGCAACGTGTCACTGGCCGGAGCCCGGTTCGTCCGCGAACTGTCCCTGCACGGCGTCACCGTACGCGGGCACGTCTCGCTGGATCGGGCGGTGATGTCCCGCGACGCGCTGTTCAGCCAGGCCGTCTTCGGGCACGGGCTGTCGTGCGAGCGGGCCAGGTTCGACGGCTACGCGACCTTCGACGGCGCCCGCATCGGCGACGGGGCCGCCTTCAGGGGGGCGCGCTTCGGCCGTACGCTCTCCTTTCGCAAGGTCACCGGGCACGCCGGGTTCGAGGCCGCCCACTTCGTCGCCGACGCCTACCTGTCGGCCACCGGACGCCTGTCGGCGGCCAGGGCGCGCGCCGACGGACTGCTCGACGTGGCGGTCGCCCGGTGCGGCGTGGACCTGCGCGGAGTCGAGGTGGCCGGCACGACCACCCTGCGGCTCACCGACTCGCAGGCCGACCTGGAGGGCGCAGTGCTGCGCGGCCCCGCCACCGTGAGCGGGCGGGGCGCCTCCGCGCTGACCTCGTTGCGGCGGGTCGAGGCCGCCAATCTGACGCTGCATGGCCTCGACCTGTCGACGTGCCGGTTCGCCGGGCTCGTCCATCCCTCGGGGGTGCGGGTGAAGGACTGCACGTTCGCGCTGACGCCGCGCGGCGTGCGGATGAGCCTGCGCTGGCCCTTGCGGTGGTTCTCCCGCCGCAGCGCGCTGGCCGACGAGTACGGCTGGACCGGGCCCGGCGACCCGGCCGCCACGCCCGACCGGCTGGCCACCCTGTACGCGGGACTCCGCCCCAGCGACCGGGCCACCTCCGCCGACTTCGCGATCGCGGCCATGGAGATGCGCCGCAGAGCCGGGCACCGGTGGTGGCTGACGCTGTGCTGGCTGCTGTTCGGGTACGGGCTGCGGATGAACCGGGCGGCCAGTTGGTTCGCCGCGCTGGCGGCGGTCAGTGCGGCTGCGATGTTGTGGACGGCCACCTCCCACCCCGACCGCTAACCCCTGCCCGGCACCCCTCGTCGTACGGGGGGCGGGGGCCGAGCCGGACGGGGCGGGGATTTCAGAGTTCGGCGACGAGGGTGCCGATGGCGGTGAAGATGGAGGGCCAGCCACCGCCCATGATCCGCCGCGAGAGCTGTTGCACCTCGTCGTCCGGGTCGAAGCCTTCGTGGTCGAGGAAGAGCCTGGTGCCCTTGCCTTCGGGCTCCAGGCGCCAGGTGACCGTCCAGTCGGCCCGCTTGCGGTCAGTCCAACTGATCTTCAGCAGTTTCTCCCGCTCCACCTCCAGCACCTCGCAGTAGACGATCCCGTCGAAACCGACGGCCTTCTTGGGGGTGGTGGTGAAGGTGAAGCGGTGTCCGATCTCGGGTTTGAAGTCGTTGGGCATGAGCCAGCGGGCGACCAGGTCGGGTTCGGTGAGCGCCCGCCACACCTTCGCGGGCGGGTGCGCGATGAACTGGTCGATCCTGATCGCGCGCGGGTCTTCATCGTGGGGCATCGTCGTCGTCTTCCATCTCGTCGAGCAGGGTCGTCAGGTCGGCGAGGCGTTCCCGCCAGAACCGTTCGTACGGCGTGAGCCAGTCGCGGATCTCCAGGAGCGGCGTGGCGTCCAGCCGGTAGTGGCGTTCTCTGCCCCTGCGGGTCTCGGCCACCAGCCCCGCGTCCCTGAGCACTTTGAGATGCTCCGAGACGCTGGGTCGGCTCATGTCGAACCGTTCGGCCAGTTGTCCGGCGGGCTGTGCGCCCTCCTCGCGCAGCAGCCGCAGCAGTTCGCGCCTGGCCGGGCTGGCCAGCGCCGCGAACACGTGGTCGGCCGTCATGCCTGGCTGACCACGTACCCGTTGCCGAACGGGTCCTGGAACAGCAGTTGCCGGCCCCACGGTTCGTCGCTCGGCCCTTGGAAGGCGACCTCGTGCCCGCGCAGGCGGGCGGCCAGCGCGTCGAGGTCGGGCGCGGCCACCACCATGCCGCCGATCGGCGCCATGCCGGGGAACCAGGAGGCCAGCAGCAGCGTGGTCTCGGCGCCCTTGGGGGCGACGGTGAGCCAGCGGCCCATGGGGAACGGGTTGTCGGTGCGTACCTCGAAGTCGAGCACGCCGGTGTAGAAGGCCAGCGCGCGCTCCTGGTCGGCGACGGGCACAGTTACGGCGATGATCTTGGAAATCAGCATGTCAGCCACTATACGTAGGTTTTTTCCTACGCAAAACCCCCTCTTCCACATCGGGGACTTCCCTGATGAATCGGCAGATCGGCGCTCGTAAACTTGGGCCATGCTGATCGACGACTACGTCACCGAGCTCGACCGCACCTTGGCCGGCCCCCATCGGCCCAAGCGCGACATGGTCGTCGAAGCGCGCGACAGCCTCACCGACACCGCCGACGCGCTGGAGGCCGAGGGGCTGGACCGGATGGAGGCGGAGCGGACGGCGGTCGCCTCGTTCGGACGGGTCAGCGAGATCGCGCCCGGCTACCAGACCGAGCTGACCGCCTCCTCGGGGCGGCGGCTGGGTGTGCTGATGCTCGTCAGCCTGCCGATCACGGTGGCCATGTGGTCGGTCTTGTGGCGCATGTATCCGGCCGACGACGACGTCTGGATCCACCAGCCGGCGTGGTTCTCCCCCGTCTCCCGGCTGCTCGACATCGTCCAGCTCGGCACGGCGCTGTACGGCGGGCTCATGCTGTTCGCGCTGAGCCGGGGCGCCCGGTGGATCCGCCGGCCCCGGCTGGTGACCAGGTCCCTCGGGGTGCTCGTCTGGACCACGCTGCCGATCACCGTCGGGCTGGGGATGCTGCTCGCCTACGGCGTCGACAACCCCAACACGCTGACCTGGCTGCCTGCCCTGCTGGCCAACCTGGTGACCTCGGCCATGTGGGGGATGCAGATCTACTGCGCGGTCGGCTGCCTGCGTGCCACCAGGGCGTCCGTCCCCGAAACCGCCGTACGCGCCTGATCAGGCTCCAGGACGGGGCCGCGGAGGGGGTCAGTCGGCCTTGGTGGCCTCCGTGCTCAGCACGCTGCCGATCACGCTGGCGAACTCGCGCCAGGCCGAGCGCTCGCCTTCGAGTTGTTTCCTGCCCGAATCCGTCAGCCGGTAGGTGCGGCGTTTGCGACCGCCCACGGTCACCCACTCGCTGGACAGGAAGCCGATGCGCTCCAGCCTGCGCAGGGCCGGGTAGACGGTGCCGGTCGGCACGCTCAGCGCGCCTCCGCTGCGCTGCTGCAGCGCCTCGATGATCGCGTAGCCGTGCAGCGGCCCCGCTTCGAGCACCGAGAGCAGCAGCGCGTCCATGTGCCCGCGCAGCGCGTCTGGATTCATGCCTAGATCCTAGACACCCGCATCGCGTGTAGCCAGCCTACATGTAGGCTGGCTATATATAGGTAGTCCAACAACGGAGTCGTGATGGATGTTCTCGAACTGGCGCGCACGCAGTTCGCGGTGACGAGCAGCCTGCATTTCCTGTTCGTCGTGCTCACGCTCGGGCTGGCGCCGCTTGTGGCGATCATGCACACCCGCTGGACCCGCACAGGGAACCCGCTGCACGAGCGGATGACCCGGTTCTGGGGGCAGATCTACGTCATCAACTACGCGCTGGGCATCGTCACCGGGCTGGTGATGGAGTTCCAGTTCGGGCTGTCGTGGAGTGGGTTGTCCCATTACGCCGGGGACGTGTTCGGCGCGCCGCTGGCCATGGAGACACTGGTGGCCTTCTTCCTGGAATCCACATTCCTGGGGCTGTGGATCTTCGGCTGGGGGCGGCTGCCCAAGTGGGCGCATCTGGCCTGCATCTGGCTGGTGACGCTGACGGCGTACGCGAGCGCGTTCTTCATCATGGTCGCCAACTCCTTCCTGCAGAACCCGGTCGGCCACGTCGCCAGGAACGGCCGCCTGGAGCTGGTCGATTTCGGCGCCCTGCTCACGAACAAGTCGCTGATCTTCGCCTTCCCGCACGTGATCGGGGCGGGGCTGTTCACCGGGGGCATGGTGCTGGTGGGCGCCAGCGCGTACCAGCTGCGGCGCCGTACGACCGAGGTCGAGTTCTTCACCCGGTCGATGCGCATGGGCGTGATCGTGGCGGCCATCGGGATCTTCGTCACGATGGGCTTCGGGTACGCGCAGTTCGGCGTCATCGACACCGGCAAGTTCGATGGGAACCTCGGCTTGGCGCTCCCGCTGGCGATCATGATCGAGATCGGCCAGCTCCTCGGCCTGGTCGTGCTGCTCGTGATGTTGCCGATGGTCGGGGTGCTGTGGCGCCTGCGCTGGACGCATCCGCTGCTGATCGCCATGACGCCGCTGCCGTTCATCCTGTCGATCATGGGCTGGATGGTCCGCGAGATCGGACGGCAACCGTGGATGATCTACAAGCAGCTCACCGTGGCCGACGCCATGTCCCCCGGGCTGACCTCGGGCATGATCACGTCCTCGCTGATCGGGTTCGTCGCCGTGCTCGGGCTGCTGGCCGTCGTCGACTACGTCCTCATCGCCAAGGTGATCCGGCGCGGGCCGAGCGACCTGGCGCTCGGGGCCTCCGACGCGCAGACGCGCTCGCCCGCGCTGAGCTACTAGGAGTCGTGACACATGGAACTGATCTGGTTCGTCATCTTCGCGGCGCTGCTGACCGGATATTTCGCCCTTGAGGGGTTCGATCTGGGTGTGGGGCTGCTGCTGCCGGTGGTCGGCAGGACGCGGGAGGGCCGCGACCGCATGGTGGCGGCCATGGCGCCATACGTGCTGGCCAACGAGGTGTGGCTGGTGGCCGTCGCAGGAACGCTGTTCGGGGTGTACCCGATGCTCGAAGGCGAGGTGCTGTTCGAGCTGTATCCGCTGGTGGTGGCCATGCTGCTGAGCTGGGTGCTGCGGGACGCGGGGCTGTGGTTCAGGCGCAGGCTCGACGGGCGCGGCTGGCGCGGGTTCTGGGACGCGATGATCGCGTTCGGGTCTCTGGGGCTCTCGTTCGGCTGGGGCATGGCCCTGTACGCGACCGCCACAGGATCCTCACCCGTGAACCCCGTCGGCGTGCTGCTCGGCGTGGCCGTGACCCTGCTGTTCGCCTTCCACGGGTGGACGTTCCTGGCCTGGCGGGCGCCCGGCGAGTTCGGGGCCGAGCGGTCGGGGTGGGCGCTGCTGCTGTCGGCGTTCATGGCCGCCGTGCCACCCCTGGGGCTGCTGGGGGCCGCGATGCCCTACCTGCTGGAGCACACCGCCTCCCCCGCCGCGCTGAATGTGCTCAGTGTCATCGTCCTGCCCGTCGCACCCATCATGCTTGGCGCGCAAATATGGGTATGGCGCACTTTCCGTCCGGGGAAGGACGCCTTCCGGCTCCCGTCGTTCTTCTGAGGGCACGTGCATAAGGATCTCCTACGGCTCATGCGGGCCGAGCGGTCGGTTCGCCGCCATCTGGCCGTCACCATGGCGGCGGCCGTGCTGGCGGGGCTGCTCGTGCTCGTTCAGGCCGAGCTGCTGGCCGGGGTGCTGTCCGGCCGCTTCACCGCCGTCGCCCTGGCGGGGCTGGTGGCGGTGGTGTTCGTCCGGGCGCTGCTGGCCTGGACGCAGGGCGTCTTCGCTGGGCGCACCGCCACCGGGGTGAAGTCGGCGCTGCGGCACCGGCTGCTGGAACGGCTGCGCGAGCTCGGCCCAGGACGGCTCACCGAGCACCGCTCCGGCGAGCTGGTCACGCTCGCCGGGCGCGGCCTGGACCGGCTCGACGCCTACCTGACCGGCTACCTGCCGTCGATCGCGGTGGCCGCGGTGGTGCCCGTCGCGGTGCTCGTCCGGCTGTTCGCCGCCGACCTGGCCAGCGCGGTCATCGTCCTGGTCACGCTGCCGCTGATCCCCATCTTCGGCGCGCTGGTCGGCATGACGACCAAGGTCGTCACCGAACGCCAGTTCCTGGCTTTGTCGCGGCTCGGGGGCCACTTCCTGGACGTGGTGCGCGGGCTGCCGACGCTGCGGGCGTTCGGACGGGCCCGCTACCAGGCGAACGTCATCCGCCAGGTCGCCGACGCGCACCGCGGCGCCACGATGCGGACGTTGCGGGTGGCGTTCCTGTCGTCGCTGGTGCTGGAGTTGTGCGCGTCGTTGTCGCTGGCGCTGGTGGCGGTGCCCATCGGGCTGCGGCTGCTCGGGGGCTCGCTGGATCTGACGACCGCGCTGCTGGTGCTGCTGCTGGCGCCGGAGGCGTACCTGCCGCTGCGGGCCATGGGGACGCGCTTCCACGCCTCGATGGAGGGCGTCGCCGCCGCCGACGCCGCCTTCACCGTCCTGGACGGCGCCACCGACGATCGGGCACGCCAGGACACGACGTCGGCCACCGCGCCTCCTGCCGGGACGGCCGCGGGGGCCGCTGCGGGGGCCGGTGTCGCATCAGCCGCCGGTTCGTCGGCGGGAGCGCCGGAGATCAGGCTGGAGAACGTCACCGTCCGCTACCCGGGCCGGGAGGTGGCGGCGCTGGAGAACGTCTCACTCACCATCGGGCCGGGCGAACGGGTGGCCCTGGTCGGCGAGAGCGGCGGCGGCAAGAGCACGCTGCTCCACCTCATCCTCGGCTTCGTCGAACCCTCCGAGGGCCGCGTCCTCGTGGACGGCGCCGACCTGCGCGAGATGGACCTCGGGAGCTGGCGGGCCCGGCTGGCGTTCGTGGCACAGCGGCCGCACCTGTTCGCCGCGTCCGTGGCCGACAACATCCGGCTCGGAGCGCCCGGCGCCTCTCCGGAAGAGGTCAGGCAGGCGGCCTCGGCGGCCCACGCCGACTTCGTGGCGGGTCTCCCCCAGGGGTACGACACGGTGCTGGGTGAGCGCGGGACCAACCTGTCCGCCGGTCAGCGCCAGCGCATCGCCCTGGCCCGCGCCTTCTGCCGCCCGTCCGCCTCGGTCCTGCTGCTGGACGAGCCCACGGCCCGCCTGGACGGACGCAGCGAGGCCGCCGTGGTATCCGGCACCGCCGACCTGGCCCACGGCCGCACCGCCGTCATCGTCGCCCATCGGCCCGCCATGATCGACCTGGCCGGCCGCATCATCCGCATCCACGAGGGCCGCGTCATCTCCGACACCCTCCGCCCCAGCGCTCCCGCGTCAGATCCAGGGGGCCGGGAGGTCGTGGTGGGGCGGCAGGAAGGGAGCGAGCGGTGAAGCGGCCCATGGGACCCCGCCTGGTCTGGGCGGTGCTGGCCGGGGCGGCGGCCGACCTGGCCGGGCTCGGCCTGATCGCCGCGGCGGCCTGGCTCATCACCAGGGCCGCCGAGCAGCCCTCGCTGGCCGCGCTGAGCCTGGCGATCGTGGCCACCAGGGCGTTCGCCACCGGCAAGGGCGTCTTCCGTTATGCGGAGCGGCTGACCGGCCATGACGTGGCGCTGCGCGCCCAGGCCGACACCCGCGAACGCCTCTACCGGGCCCTCATCCCGCCCCAGCCGCCCCGTCACGGCGGCGCCGACCTGCTCAGCCGCATGGTGGACGACACCGAGGCCGTGCAGGACCTGCTCGTCCGCTGCCTCCTGCCGGCCGCCGCCGCGGCTTTGGCCGGACTGGCGGCCGTCGTGGTGGGGCTGGCCGTGCTGCCGGTGGCGGCGCTGGTGCTGGTGGCCGGGCTGGTGCTGGCCGGGGTGGCGCTGCCCGCCGGTACGGCCGCCGCGGCCCGACGCTGGTCGGCCAGGATCGCCCCGGCGCGGGCGGCGCTGGCGGGCCGGGTGGCCGATCTGGTGCACGGCTCGGCCGACCTGGCCGCGTACGGAGCCGACCGGGAGGCCCTGGCCAAGGCGCTGGCGGCCGATGAGTCCCTGGCCGCGCTCGAACGCCGCCAGGCCCGCGTGCATGCCGCCGCCTTGGCCGGGGGCACGCTGGTGCAGGGGTTGACGGTGGCGGCGGTCGTCCTGCTGGCCCAGGGGTCGGGGGTCGGTTCGGTGGGCACGGCGGTGCTCGCGCTGACGTCCCTGGTGGCGTTCGAGCCGGTGTTGCCGCTGGCGGCGGCGGGTGAGCGCATGGCGGGCATCATGGCCGCGATCAGGCGGCTGCGCGAGGTGCGTTCGGCCGGTCCTGCGGTCGCCGAGCCGGCCGCGCCCGCGCCGCGCCCCGAGGCGCCGCTGACCGTCGAGATCGACGATCTGGTGGTGTGCCACACGGCCGGGGCTGCGGCGCTGGACGGGGTGTCGCTGCGGCTCGCCCCCGGCAGGCGGGTCGCGATCGTCGGCCCGAGCGGTGCGGGCAAGAGCACGTTGCTGGCCGCGCTGATGCGACTGGTCGAGCCGGAGTCCGGAAATATCCGGATCAACGGCGTCGATCTTCGCGACCTGGACGGCGACGACGTACGGACCCTGATGACGGGCCTCACCCAGGACCCCTACATCTTCCGCACCACCCTGCGCGACAACCTCCGCCTGGCAGGCCCGGAGGCCGGTGAGGAGGAGCTGGCCCGCGCCGTCCGCGACGCGCGCCTGGAGGACTGGGTCGGGCGGACCGGCTGGGACGCCGAGCTGGGCGAGGACGGCAGGACCGTCTCCGGCGGGCAGCTCCAGCGGCTGGCCCTGGCCAGGGCGCTGCTGTACGACCCGCCGGTGCTGCTGCTCGACGAGCCCGCCGAGGCACTGGACGAGGAGACCGCCGACCGGCTGATGGCCGACCTGCTCGACGTGACCAGGGACCGCACGACCCTCCTGGTGACCCACCGGCTCAAGGGGCTTGAGCTGGTGGACGAGGTCATCGTGCTGGAGGAGGGCAGGATCGCGCAGCGGGGGCGCCACGACGAGCTCGTCGCCGTGCCCGGCTACTACCGCGACCTGTGGGAGTCCGAGGTCCTGACCAGGAGGTAAGCGCGAACCCGGGGTACCAATTTGAGTTGGCTTCGCAATCAGGTTTAAAATACAAACCAGTTTGAGATTGCGAGGAGTTTGCGATGCGAGACGACGATCGTGCGGCGAGCCCCGAGGAGATGCTGCGCGTCATCGAGGAGCAGAGCGTCGCGACCGTGAAATCGCTCAAGGGCGACCCGCTCCTGCTGTACGTGCCGTGGGGTGTCTCCTGGTTCCTCGGCTTCACCGCGTTCTTCCTGCACTACGGCCTTGATGGCCGGCCGTACGCGCCGATCTCCCAGATGCAGGCGCTGGCCGTGCTCATGAGCTGCCAACTCGTCGCGGGGGCGCTGGCAGCTTTCGGGATCGTGCGGATGAACCGGCTGATCCGGGGCGACACCTCGGCCAGGGGCGCGATGTTTGGCTACGCGTGGTTCGCCGGGATGCTGGTGATGGCCGTCATCTGCGTCAGGCTGAGCACGATCCTGCCTCCCGACGAGAGCGGGCTGATGTGGGCGGGCGTGTCCCTGCTGGTGGTGGCGGTGCTGCACATGGCCGGCGGCGCGATCTGGCTGAACTGGCCGATGTTCTTCACCGGCGCCTGGGCGGCGGCCGTGAACGCGCTGGGCGTGCTGCTCGGCCCCGGCTGGCACGCGCTGCTGACCGCGACGCTGCTGGGCGGCGGCTTCGTCGCGGCGGGCCTGTGGCTCAGGCGCGGCGCGTGAGCGCGGACAAGGCGCCGCCCGATCTCGATCCGGTGATCCACGCGCAGGCCAGGCTGCGCGTGGTGGCCGCGCTCAACGTGCTCGGCGACGGCGACGAGATGGCGTTCGGGCCGCTGAAGGACCTGCTCGGCATGACGGCGGGCAACCTGTCGGTGCACCTGACCAAGCTCGAGGACGCCGGATACGTCCGGATCAACAAGACCCACAAGGGCCGCACGCCCGTCACGTTCGTGGCGCTCACCAAACGCGGGCGGCTGGCCTTCGACGACTACACCAAGGCCATTCGCGCCCTGCTCGACAACGCTGGAGGAGTTCAATGACGGTTCTGGCCAGAGCGATGGAGGCCAGCCGCCGCTATGGCGACGTCCTGGCCCTCGATCGCATCTCGCTCGACATCCGGGCGGGCGAGCTGGTTGGCCTGCTCGGCCCGAACGGGGCGGGCAAGTCCACCCTGATCAATCTGTTCGTGGGGCTGCGCCGCCCGACGTCCGGCACGATCGAGCTGCTCGGCGGCTCGCCCACGGATCCGGCCGTCCGGCGCGGCATCGGCGTGACCCCGCAGGAGACGGGGCTGCCCGAGACGTTACGGGTCGGCGAGATCGTCGACTTCGTCTCCGCGCACTTCCCCGACAGGGCCGACAAGGGCGAACTGCTGGCCAGGTTCGGGCTGAGCGACCTGGTCAAGCGACAGGTCGGCGGTCTGTCCGGCGGGCAGAGGCGGCGGCTGGCGGTGGCGCTGGCATTCGCCGGCAATCCGCGCGTGGTCTTCCTCGACGAGCCCACGACCGGCCTGGACGTCGAGGCCAGGCGCGCGCTGTGGGACGGCGTCAGGTCCTTCCATGAGGGCGGCGGCACCGTGCTGCTGACCAGCCACTACCTGGAGGAGATCGAGGCGCTGGCCGAGCGGGCGGTCGTGGTGGGGCAGGGCCGGGTGCTGGCCGACGACACGGTACGCGCGATACGCGACGTCGTGGGCGTGCGGCGGGTCTCCCTCATCGCCGATTCCCTGCCCGAGTTGCCCGGCGTGGTGACCTCCGAACGTAGGGACGGCCGCGTCGACCTGGTGACCACCGACCCCGACCGGCTGGTCGTCGAGCTGGTGCGCAGCGGCACGCCCTTCTCCGGTCTGGAGATCAGGCCGAGCACGCTGGAGGAGGCCTTCCTGGCCCTGACCTCGAAGGAGTCCGCGCATGTC
This sequence comes from Nonomuraea purpurea, assembly GCF_042650645.1. NCBI lineage: Bacteria > Bacillati > Actinomycetota > Actinomycetes > Streptosporangiales > Streptosporangiaceae > Nonomuraea > Nonomuraea purpurea. Next base: position 147,659 of record NZ_JBHSBI010000007.1, on the reverse strand, counting down.
TAGCCTGGTCATGGCCCACGCCCGCTACCTGATGATCGAGCAGCTCAGGGTGCCGATCAGCATCGTGGCCAGCGCGTTGATCCCGGCCGTCACGATGCTGGCGTTCGTGGTGCCGTTCTCGGGGGACGACCCCGTGATCGCCACGATGAGCACCGGGTCGCTGACGTTCTTCGGCGCCATGTCGAGCGCGCTGATCGGGCTCAGCATCACCGTGGCACTCGACCGCGAGCAGCCGTGGAACCCCTACCTGCGCACGCTCCCCGCCGGCCCGCTCCCCCGTTTCACCGGGCGGATCCTGGTGACGCTCGCGACCATGCTCACCTCGGTCATCCCCGTGCTGGTGGTCGCGGCGCTGCTGACCGAGGCGACGATCACGCCGCTCCAGTTGCTGCTGGGGCTGGGCGTGCTGATGGTGGGCGGGATCCCGTTCATGCTGATGGCGCTGTTCATCGGGCTGATGCTGAGCTCGAAGGCCGCGATCGCGGTGTCTCAGGTGCTGTTCTTCCCGATGGCGATCCTGGGCGGGCTGCTGCTGCCGCCGCAGATCATGCCCGGCTTCATCGAGGTCGTCTCGCCTTACACGCCCGCCAGGGGCGCCGCCGAACTGCTCTGGGCGGTCACCGCCGGCCACTCCCCTGACCCGGTGGCGCTGGTGGCGCTGGCCTGCTGGACGGTCGTGGCGGCGGTCGCGGCCGCCTGGGCCTACCGCCGTGACGAGGGGCGGCGTTTCTCCTGACAAATGGGGGGTGTGCCGCCGAGTCCGCAGCGATCTCGACGGCACACCCGTCCAGGAGGGGGTCTGTTATCCTTTTTCGATGAGGGTCACGGTGACCTCGTTGGTCTTACCGTCCCTCATATATGTGATCTTGACCTGTTGGCCCGGTTTGAAACCTCTGACCTGCCCAACTACAGTATCTCCTCCGTCAACCGTCTTGTCACCGAGCTTGGTGATCAGGTCGCCCTGACGCAGTCCCGCCTTCTCCGCCGGGCTTCCAGCCGTGATCTCACGGACCAGGGCGCCGGGCACGTCGCCGGTCGCGTTCGTGACGCTCACGCCGAGGAAGGCGTGGTTGACCTTGCCGCTGTCGATGAGCTGCTCGGAGACCTGCTTGGCGGTGTTGACCGGGATGGCGAAGCCGACTCCGCCGCCCGCCGCGTCGGAGGCGATCGCGGTGTTGATGCCGACGAGCTCGCCCGCGGCGTTCACCAGCGCACCACCGGAGTTGCCCGGGTTGATGGCGGCGTCGGTCTGAATGGCGCCGCCGATCGTCGTGACGTCACCGCCCTGGCCCTGCCCGGGCTGGGGCCAGCCCGGCGGAACCTGCTGGCGCTGCTCGCCACCGACGGTGAGCGTGCGGTCGAGCGCGCTGACGATCCCGGCCGTGACGGATCCGTCGAGGCCGAGCGGGCTTCCGATGGCGAGCACGGGGTCGCCGACCTTGAGCAGGTCGCTGTCGCCGAGCGTGGCCGCGGTCAGCCCTGAGGTGCCCTCCGCCCTGATGACGGCGAGGTCGGTGGCCGGGTCGGTGCCGACGACGGTGGCCTTGGCAGTCTTGCCGTCGCTGAACTTGACGGTCATCTGGCCGCCGCCCTGGCCTGCGCCCACGACCACGTGGTTGTTGGTGAGGATGAGCCCGTCCTCCGACAGCACCACGCCGGAGCCCTCACCGGTCTGCCCCTGGACCATCACGACGGTCGGCTGCACCTTGGCCGCGACCTCGGCGACGGTGAGCTGGTTGGAGGCCGACTTGAAGACGGGGCTCGGCGTGCCCGAACTGGCAACCGGCTCAGGCTGGAACGACGTGGCGACGGCGGCCCCCACGATCCCGCCGCCGACGGCCGTGGCGGCCAGGGCGAGGCCGGCGATGACCTTGCGCCCGGCGAAGAACCCCGGTTGCTTCGGCGGTGCGGGAGGCGGGGGCGGCTGAGGCATGGGATGCGTTTCCCGACGGGGGAAGCCCCCGGCGGCAGGCGGGGTGTCGCCGAACTGGCTCCACCCACCGGCGCGCTGCTCGTGAGGCTCGTTCGCGTTCATCTGTCCATCTCCCTCGAATCCCTATGGTTCAAGGGTGCCAAAACCGACGTAAGACCTGGTTAAGCCGCTGATCAGAAGCTCATGAGAGGCTTCACGGACGGCTTATCGGCGCTGGCCGAAGGGCGTATTCACCGGCATGCAGCCACACGGAACGTGTCGCGGCGTGCATGCGGGTGATGGGCCACACAATCGGTGTTCTCCACTTTAACCGGTTTTGAGCCCATCCCTCGATCGAGAAGGAGAAGCACGCCACGGTCTCCCTACGCTGGCGGTCCGGAAGGGGCGATTGAGCTGGATTAGCCAGCTTTGGGGGATGGGATGCAGTGGTTCGGGTGCGGAGTCGTGCGGCGAAGCGCTCGGCGTTGATGACTGTGCGGTGGTGGGGCTCCCTGGCAGACAGTGGCCGCGTCGTCGTGGGCGTGGACGGTGAAGATGAGCTGTGTGCCGTCGACGGCGCTGAGCTCGGCGTAGACGGTCAGGGTGCTGCCCGAGGGCGTGGGGGCCTGGTGACTGAGGGCGGCATGCACGCCCAGGGCCTGCTCACCCTCTTCCAGGTGCCCATCCAGATCACGCCTACAGGCCCATTCCACGATGCCGACCAGGTAGCCGGTGGCCGAAACCGAAGGCAGGGCGGCGAAATAGTCGGATTTCGGGCAGCAGGTGCCGGGACGGTGCGTTCGATAGGGACGAAATTCCATCACCTAATGGAACGCCCCATTACGCTCAGCAGCTTTCCCGCTACGAAAATGATCTTTACTTTTATTTGTTTCTTATGTGACGATCAACCCGTTTTGTCTCCTCTGTCCGAAAGGTTGTGAGTGAACACACGTCGACCAGCGTCCGGCTTATCCGCCCGGACGCGCCACCGCGCTGCCCTGCTCGCAGCACTACTGCTGCCGCTCTCGCTCGTGAGCGCGCCCGCGATCGCCCAGGGCCCAGCGCCATCCCCCACCCCCTCGTCCACACCGACATCACCGCCGACCGCTACTTCGCAGCCGACCCTCAAAACCGCTTGGGAGAAGGCGAGCAAGTCCGGCAAACCCGTTGAAGTTCCTTCCCAGTTCACCGAGACCATGAAGGTCTGGGCTAACCCGGACGGCAAGAACATGCGGGCCGAGCTGTATACCCGGCCCGTCCAGCTCAAGAACCCAGCCAGCGGTGCCTGGGAGCCCATCGACACCCGCATCGTCACCCGTGACGGCAAACTGCAGGCCACGCGGGTCAAGACCCCGCTGACCTTCGGCGGACGCGGAACCAAGCAGTTGGTGTCGGCGGACGGCAAGCAGGGCAAGAGCGGGCTGAACGTGACCCAGGCGCTGCCGGAGCCGAAGATCTCCGGCAGCACGGTCACCTATCCCAACGCCGTCGCACTGGGCGCGGACCTGGTGGTGCAGGCCCAGGCCGACGGGTTCATCTCCCAAGTGGTCTTCCGACAACGGCCGACCGGCCCGGTGACCATACGGCTGCCGCTCACCCTGCCCGAAGGCACCACGTTCGGTAAGACGTCCCAAGGGTTGCCGCAGCTCAAGGACGCCAAGGGCAGGGCAGCCGCGGCGCCGATCGTGCTGACCGCGATGGACGCCAAGATGGAAGCCTCCCCCGAGGAGGGCAAGAGCTCCCCGGTCACCGCGAGCGTGGAGACCTCCGGCACGACATCGAAGCTGGTGTTCACCCCAGATGAGAAGTTCCTGGCCGACCCGGCGGTGACCTATCCGGTGACGATTGCCGCCGCCGACGATTGGTTTGGCGGCGGAACACCCACCGATGCCTGGGTGAGCAAGAACAGCCCCGGCACCAACAACGCTGCGGCTGGCTGGCTGCGCGCTGGCACCACCTCCACCAGCGCCGACATCGCCCGCGTGTACCTGAAGTTCAACACCGAGGACCCGGCACTCGAGGGCGCCACCGTCGTCGACGCGGACCTGTGGGTGTGGAACTACAAGTCCGGCGGCCCCAACGGCCAACTGTGCGGCGAAAACCTCGGGTCGGGCATCGCGGCCGCACGCGTCACTTCTTCATGGAGTACGAGCAGCTTGAGCTGGTCCAGCCAGCCCTCGGTCTCCAGCAGCATGGAGGGAGGGAACAAGGCCGGCTACAACTATGAGGCCGACCCTGCCAGCTGGTGCGCCAAGGAGGAGCAGCTGGTGCACCGGGTCACCGGCATGGCCCGCGCCTGGATCGAGCAGGACGTGCCCAACCACGGGGTGGTGCTGCGAGCCGTCACCGAGACCGCGGCGATCAACTGGCGGCAGTACTACTCCAGCGAAAACAGCGGCGAGCTCTACCCGGGCTACCGCCACCCACCCACCCTCATGGTCCAATACACGCCCGCGCCCAAGCCTGAGGTGATGCGCTTCTACTACGAAGGTGAACCCGAGCCGCAGACGGCCGAAGAGTGGGAAGCGTTCATGAACGATCCCGAACGCTCCCGCGGCTATCCGGAGATGCTCCCTCCGCAGGACATCACCGAGGAACAGCTGCTGCAGGAGTTGAAGGCGCTCAACACCAAATCCAGCGTCTCCACCACCGACCTGCACGACGACACGCCTCCAGAGTCAGGCAACTGGCTCAAAGAGTACGAGAGCACCGATCCGCCGACCGTGGTCGCTGCAGGTCCGGACGAGGACGCGAGGGGTGTACCGCCCAACACCGAGATTTGGGTGGTATTCAGCAAGCGAGTCATCGGAGCCGAGATGGCACTGGAGGGCCCCGGTGGGGAGCCGGTCGCCGGGGTGTCCAGGCAGGAGAATGAGAAGATAACGCAATTCCTGCCGGAAAGGCCGCTGACTGCCTACACCCACTACAGCGTGACAGCCATTGGCGCCCAGGATGTGGCCGGCCAGGTGATGCCCGGCCCGCATAGATGGTCGTTCACCACGGGTGGCCCTGATACCGACCCGCCCACGGTGGAAGGCAGCGACCCCGCCGAGGACGAGACCAACGTGCCGGTGGACACCGCGGTCAGGATTGGCTTCGACGAGGGGGCGTCCGACGTCCAAATCACGGTCAAGGACTCATCAAACGCGACCGTGCAGGGAACAACGGCGGGCGACAACGCCGAATGGACCTTCACGCCGACCTCACCACTCGCCGCCTCGACGGTATACCAAGTCGAGGTGAGCGGCGCCAAGGACCGCTCGGGCAATGTTATGACGCCCTATACCTGGTCATTCACCACAGCCGGAGATACATGATCGCTTACAACCGGTGAAACTGCCCCCGTCGCTCCGTTAACGTGTGGTCGCGCGAGGCACCCGGTCGGGGACTGCGATCGGAGAAGCCCCCTCATCCGACCGATGGATCCAGTCCTGCCCATCGGGTAGGCATGGTTGGAGGTGCTGCTGGCACCCGCGATCAGTGCGCCTTGCTCTCTTGCCAATCAAGACGCGCGTGCTCGGCGCTGAGCACCCAGATTGCCGTCCGACGCAACCTCGCTGACACCGGCCTTTTCGATTATCAGGACGGCGCTGCGAACCGGGAAGACGGGCCGGTACAGCATTCCCGCTGGGACGGTGAACGCCTGCCGAGGGGTGCGTTCAACGGTGCAGGCATGCTCCAGTTCGATGCGGAACAGTCCGTCGAAGACGAAGAAGAACTCGACTGGTAGGGCTTTCTTCCTCCGGACGACAGCCGAAGCCCCAGGGGCGCTGGAGCCAGGGAGTGGCGACGATGGGGTTCGTGGCGCTCCTCTCCCTCCGGGGAACGGCTGCTGTGGATGGGGGTCTCCGCCCAGGCGGCCGAGCAGAGACCCCCTTCACCAGACCCGGTCCCAAGGGGTCTGGTGGGGATCCCGGCTGCGGAGGTTGGTGTGGGTCTCAACGCGAGAGCCGGGAAGCTTCACTGAGACGGATCGTGGCGCAGGAACGAACCCTTATCACCTGCGATGGGCCGGGCAGGGCATTCGATCGACACCGTCACACCCCTTCTCGGCGGCGGCTCGCCGAGTGGCGTCACCCAGATAGCCAGTCCCGGGATGTGCAGGCACACGATCGTGTTGCCACAGTGACGGCACTGCCCAACAGCCCCATCCATCGAAACCGTCGCCGGTACAGCGGAGCAAACGGGGGCAAGAGCCGAACTGCTTTCTATGATCACTGCTTTCTATGATCTTGGCCTTGACGATGGCGCGAATCCCCTTCAACGCAACCCCACAGTTCGGCGTAGATCATCCGGCCGCCCTGTCGATCACGTTGCTCACCGTACGTGTCCGATAGCGCAGACAGGGTCTTGTGGGCCAGCTCGGCATCCGCGCCCGCAACGTCGTTGGGGAAGCACAGCTCGAACCGCAGCGCGATCTTCGGCCCGGTTGTCGTGAAGATCGTGGTGAGGTTCAGGCTGCTGAGTGGGCCGCTCCGCGCGAGGGCGACGGCGAAAAGCTCGGCCATGACCTTGCGGGCGTCGTCCGTGCGCCCGGGGATGTGTGCGCCGACGATCGCGTCCGCGTACGCGACTGCGGTGTCGATGCTGCCGGGGTAGGCGAGGTAGTCCTGGGTCCAAGTCGGCACGGTGCAGGGTCACCACCAAAGTAATCTGGATATCCGGCTAACGTGCCGGATGACCAGCTTGCAGGCTGGATATCCGGCACGTCAAGCTGTATCCCGTGGATCAACCGTCGTACGCCCGTATTGCTGCCGATCTGCGGGCGAAAATTGTTCGCGGCGACCTCGCTCCCGGCGTGCGCCTACCGGCCCGTCACGAGCTGGCCGACGAGTACCGGGCAGCTGAGGGCGTCGTACGCCAGGCGACCGAGGTGCTCGTACGAGAGGGCATGCTCGTATCCCGGCCGGGCGCTGGCATGTTCGTCCGGCAGCGACCCCAACGCCGCAGCCTCGTTCGTTCCTGGTTTCGTGAACGCCAGGCCGGGAGTCCGTTCGCTCAGCAAATGGAGGAGCAGGGCCGTCACGGCACCTGGGCGTACCGGTCGGACACGATGCAGGCACCGCCGGAGGTGCGGGAACGGCTCGGCCTGGCCGTTCCGGATGGCGACCAGCATGACGTCATGCGGACGGCGTACGTGTTCACGTCGGCCGATGACGAACAGCCGTGGATGCTGTCAACCAGCTGGGAGCCGCTCTCGCTGACCAAGGGGACGTCGATCGCGTTCCCCGAGGGCGGCCCGCACGCCGGTAAGGGCGTCACCCACCGCATGGCCGTCGTCGGCGTCGACGTGGATGCCTGGGATGAGGAGGTGTGGGCTCGGACTGCCACCCGGGAGGAGGCGCAGCAACTCGGCATAGGCGCCGGGTCGATCGTGATGGTGGCCGAGCGATCCTACTTCGCTGGGGAGCGCGTGGTGGAGGTGGCCGACATCGTCGTGCCCGCAGAGTCGACGAAGCTGGTCTACAACGGGCCGGTCGGCGACTCCTGAGGGGGTGTTGGGCGCGCGGTGCTCGAGGAGTTCAGGGTCGCGCGGCACGGCACGTAAGGCCGATCAAAGGGCTCCGGGGTGAGGGGCTGACGTGTCCCTGGCGCTGTCCACATCGGACTATATGTCCAGCGTTCGCACGGGGCGCTTCAAGCAGCTCGCGCACAAGACGGCCCCATCACAGGCGGGACGGGGCCGTCTTCATCGCGTTCGGCACCTGTCACCACGCTGCCGATGATCCCGGTTACGAGGTCTGACCTGGACGTTCGTCCTTGACTATTACGATTGCCGGAAGGACTGGCAGGTCGCGCTCGCACCACATTTCGATCATGACAGGCTAACCCTCACGCCGTCGCTGAAGATTGAGTCGTGCAGCTCGATCGTTTCCGGTTTCAGGTCCTTGGGGATGTCGAAGAGCACCACGCCTTGGACGCTGTTGCCGGGGTTGATCTTCTCGTAGAGGCTCTTGGAGTTCTTCAGGTAGATAGCGGCGCCCGAGTCGGCCTCGTACTCTTTCCCGTCCGCGTGCAGCTTCTGCGCCGCGCTGGTGAAGGCTTGGGCTTCGTCGCCGATGTTCTCGACCGTGACGTGCACGAGCAGGAACACGCCCTGGGCCTCCGTACCAAGAAGGTCGTTACCGACCCGCGCCTGCCTTTCCATCTTGGTGACGGTGAACTCGAGCTTCCCGTCGCGCACCTTCGATCCGATGGCCTGCTTCGTCTGCTTGGCCGGCTCTTCGACTGGCGCCTCGGCTGGCTCTTCGACTGGCTTCTGCTCGGCCTGGTTGTCATCGATGGCCGCCGTGGTGGACCTGCCGCCGCCGCTGCTGCTGCCGAGCGCGACAACGACCACGGCGCAGCCACCGAAGAGTACGAGCACTACGACACCGATGATGATGAGGATCAGCGGCGCGCTGCTCTTTTTCCGCTGTGGGGGCTGGGACGGTTGGTAGCCGTAACCGTGCTGGGGTGGGTAGGGCTGTGAGGGTGGCTGCTGCCGGTATGGGTCTTGCCCGTATGGCTGCGTCATCGGAGCCTCTCTGTTGGACTTTGAGCAGGGTGAGGGTTGGGACGTTCCAAAGGCTTCCGAGGTTGGCAAGAAATGCAGAGTTGACGTGTCCAAAAGCGGACACGTGGATTGCTTCGCCCGGCCTCGGCGAGCACGAGGAACTCCATCGGCACGTCGACCCCCGTAACCCTCGCGGGACGCCTCGCCCGCAGCTGCCGAAGTGCTGATTCCTCGCTTACTTCCCCTGCTTGCGCGCTCTTCTCAGCCAGGAGGGGTAGCTTCCGCCAGACGTTCTTGAGCTCATCCGCCCGCTCGACACACCCGCCTATGCGGCGCAGACGCCGGCGGCGAAAGTCAGCCGTCAGTCGGCCAGTATTCTTCCTTGAGCAGGCGTTTGTAGAGCTTGCCCGTGGGGTGGCGCGGCAGCCCCGCGCGGAAGTCCACCGATTTCGGGCACTTGTAGTGGGCCAGGCGCTCGCGGCAGTACGCGATCAGCTCCGCCTCCAGCTCCGGCCCCGCCTCGGCCATGGACACCGGCTCGACCACGGCCTTGACCTGCTCGCCCATCTCCTCGTCCGGCACCCCGAACACCGCCACGTCGGCCACCTTCGGATGCACCGACAGCACGTTCTCGGCCTCCTGCGGGTAGATGTTCACCCCACCCGAGATGATCATGTATGAGCGGCGGTCGGTGAGGTAGAGGAAGCCGTCGGCGTCGAGACGGCCGATGTCGCCGAGCGTGGTCCAGCCCCGGCCTTTGGGGTCCTGGGCCGAGCGGGTCTTGCCGGGGTCGCCGTGGTACTCGAAACGGCCGCCGTTCTCGAAGTAGATCGTGCCGTGCTCGCCCGTCGGGACGTCGTTGCCGTCCTCGTCGCAGATGTGCACGATGCCGAGCAGCGAGCGGCCGACCGTGCCCTTGTGCAGGAGCCAGTCCTGGGAGTTGACGTAGAGGAAGCCGTTGCCCTCGGTGCCGGCGTAGTACTCGTGGATGATCGGGCCCCACCAGTCGATCATCTGCTCCTTGACGGGGACGGGGCAGGGGGCGGCGGCGTGGATCGCGCAGGTGAGCGAGGACAGGTCGTAGGCCGTCCGGGTCTTCTCGGGGAGTTTGAGAAGTTTGATGAACATCGTCGGCACGAGCTGCGAGTGGGTCACCCGGTACCGCTCCACCGCCTCCAGGTACGTCTCCGGGTCGAAGCGCTCCATCACCACCACCGTGGCCCCCATCTGCTGGAAGGTCAGGCTGTAGCGCAGCGGCGCGGCGTGGTACAGGGGCGCGGGCGAGAGGTAGACGCTGTCCGCCGACGGCGCGAACAGCGCCTGGACGAGCCTGAACAGCGTGCCGGGCTCCTCCAGCGGCCCGTGCGCCGCGGGCAGCTTGACGCCCTTGGGGCGGCCGGTGGTGCCGGAGGAGTAGAGCATGTCCAGGCCCTGGCACTCGTCCTCGACGGGGGTGACCGGGTGGCCGGCGACCGCCTCCTCGTAGGAGACGAAGCCTTCGGCCGTGCCGCCCAGCATGAGCCGCAGTTCGACGCCGGGCGTGGCTTCGGTGATCGAGGTGGCGACGCCGGCCAGGTCCGCGCTGGCCAGGAAGACCCGGGCGCCGCAGTTGGCGACGATGTAGGCAAGTTCGTCGGTCTGCAGCCGCGAACTGATCGGCGTGAAGTACAGGCCGGAGCGGTAGGCGGCCCAGGCCACGGTCAGGAAGTGGGGGTGGTTGGCCAGCATGAAGGCCACGTGGTCGCCCGGCCGCAGCCCGGCGGCGCGGAAGAGATGGGCCAGCCGGTTCGACTCCTCGTCCAGCTCACGGTAGGTGACGACCTGTCCGGAGCCCGCCATGATCACAGCGGGCTTGTCGGGGGTGACTGCTGCGATGGCTCCCGGATGCATATTAGAACAGTATTCGGGTGATCGGCCGGCACGCCAGCGTGCCGGCCGATCATGTCATTCGCCGGGGATGACCGACCCCTGGTACTTCTGCTTGATGAAGTCCTTGACCTTCTGGTCCTGCAGGAGTTTGCCCAGGGTGACGATGTTCGCGTCCTTCTCGTGGCCTGCCTGGACGACGAGGCCGTTGACGTACGGGTTGCCCTCGGTCTTCTCCAGCACCAGCGCCTGCGAGGCGGGCTTGAGCCCGGCCTCGATGGCGTAGTTTCCGTTGATCACCGCGGCGTCGACGTCCTCCAGCGAACGCGGCAGCTGCGCCGCTTCGAGCGGCTTGAACTGCAGGTTCTTCGGGTTCTGGGTCACGTCGCGTTCGGTGGCGGCGGTGCCCACGCCGTCCTTGAGGGTGATCAGGCCGTTGTCGGCGAGCAGCTTGAGCGCGCGGCCGAGATTGGTGGCGTCGTTGGGCACGGCCACGGTGGCGCCGGAGGCCAGCGCGGAAGCAGCGGTGATCTTCTTGGAGTACAGGCCCAGCGGCTCCAGGTGGACCGGTGTGACGAACGACAACTTCGTGCCCTTGGAGGAGTTGAAGTCGTCGAGGTAGGGCTTGTGCTGGAAATAGTTCGCGCCCAGGCGGCCCTCGTCGAGCTGCGTGTTGGGCTGCACGTAGTCGGTGAACTCCACGACCTCCAGCTTGAGCCCGGCGGCCGGGGCCAGGTTCTGCTTGACGAAGTCGAGGATCTCGCCGTGCGGCACGGGGCTGACGCCCACCTTCAGCACGGAGTCGGCGGACTCGGCCGTATCGGTCGCGGACTGCGACATTCCACATGCGGCGAGCGACAGAGCCAGCGCGGCAGCACCCACAATGCGGCTGATTTTCATGATTTTTCCTTACTTATGCGATAGGCGCCGAGCGACCCAGTCGCCCAGGCTCTGCAGGAGTTGCACGATGACGATGAGCAGCACGACCGTCACGATCATCAGCAGCGTCTCGAACCGCTGGTAGCCGTACCGGACGGCCAGGTCGCCCAGGCCGCCCCCGCCGAGCGTGCCGGCCATGGCGGAGTAGCCGATGAGCGCGACGACGGTGACGGTCAGCCCCGCGACCAGGCCGGGCAGGGCCTCGGGCAGCAGGACCTTGCGGACGATGGCGGCCCGGCTCGCGCCCATGGCCTGGGCGGCCTGCACGACGTCCGCGCCGACCTCCCTGAGCGCGGTCTCGACCAGCCGGGCGAAGAACGGCACCGCGCCGGCGGTGAGCGGCACCACGAACGCGGCGGTCCCGATGGTGGTTCCGACGACGAGCCGGGTGAACGGGATGATCGCGATCATCAGCACGATGAACGGCAACGACCGCCCGATGTTGACCACGAACCCGAGCGCCGACTTCAGCGCCGGGATCGGCAGCAGCCCGCCCCGGTCGAACACCACGAGCGCCACGCCGAGCGGCAGCCCGAGCAGCGCGGTGAACAGCGTCGACCAGCCGACCATCTGCGCGGTCTCCAGCGTCGCCGGCCACAGCAGCGGCACCATCTCTTCCCAGGTCACTTGGGCACCTCCACGATCAGGCCGGTGTCACGCAGGTACGCCAGGGCCGCCCCGGTGTCGGCGCCGGTCAGGGCGACCCGCAGACGGCCGACGGAGCCGCCCGCGAGGTCCTCGATGGAGCCGCCCAGGATGCTCAGGTCCACGTCGAACTTGCGGACCACCTCCGAGACCACCGGCTGCCGGGGGTCGCCGGTGAACGTCAGCGTCACCGAGCCCGCCGGGGCAGGCTCGGGCAGCGGGAAGATCTCCCTGGTGAGGCGGGAGCCGGGGGTCCTGATGAGGTCGGCGATGGTCCCGGACTCCTCGATGCGCCCCTCGGCCATGATGGCGACGGAGTCGCAGACGCTCTTGACGACGTTCATCTCGTGGGTGATGAGCAGGATCGTCAGGCCGAGCTCGGTGTTGAGCCGCTTGAGCAGCGCCAGGATCGACTGGGTGGTGGCCGGGTCGAGCGCCGAGGTGGCCTCGTCGGACAGCAGGACGGACGGTGAGCCCGCCAGCGCCCTGGCGATGCCGACGCGCTGCTTCTGGCCGCCGGAGAGCTGGTTCGGCCGGTCCTTGCCCCGGCCTTCGAGCCCGACCAGTTCGAGCAGTTCGCCGACGCGGCGTTCGCGCTCGGCCTTGGCCACGCCCATGACCTCCAGCGGGAAGGCGACGTTGCCCGCGACCGTGCGCGAGGACAGCAGCGCGAAGTGCTGGTGGATCATGCCGATGCGCTGCCTGGCGCGGTTCAGTTCGGCGCTGCGCAGCGCGGTCAGGTCCTGCCCGGCGACGGTGACGGTGCCCTCGGTGGGGCGTTCGAGCAGGTTGACGCAGCGCAGGAGCGTGCTCTTGCCGGCGCCGCTCTGGCCGAGCACGCCGAAGATCTCGCCTTCGCGCACATGCAGGTCGACGCCGTCCAGCGCGACGGTGCGGCCGTACTGTTTGCGCAGGCCTGATGCCTGGATCATGGAATGTCCCCACGGCTGAGAGCGGCCCGGCGCCGGGCCGCGCGAACGTACATCACGACAGCGGAGCGGGGGGCCTTAGCGGGTGCCGGGGTGGAAGGGCAGGTGACACAGCCTGCGCAGCACGAAACCAGGTGCGATCATGACGGCCTTCGAGGGGGACGGGCGGACTTCTGGCTCAGATCGGCATTCGCCCCATACGACAACACGCGGCGCCGGTGGGGGCGCTCGAATCGTTTGCGTATGCCTCGTTCACGCCGTTGCTAACGGTGGTGTGAATCCCCCTATTCCCGGTCTGTTTCGTGATCTGTGTCACGGAATGGGACCGCCCCGCCGGGTCGCGGCGGGGTGGTCCGGTGGTCAGGCGGCGACCGTGGAGGCGACCTGGGCCGGGGTCAGCGCGATGTCGAGGACCTCGCGCACGTCGCTGACCGGGTGGATGGTCAGCTCGTTCCTGACCTCCTCGGGCACGTCGTCCAGGTCGGGCTCGTTGCGGGCCGGGATGAGGACGGTGGTGATGCCCGCGCGGTGCGCGGCCAGCAGCTTCTGCTTGACGCCGCCGATCGGCAGGACCCGCCCGGTCAGGGAGATCTCGCCGGTCATGGCCACGTCGCTGCGGACCAGGCGGCCGGACAGGAGCGAGGCCAGCGCGGTGGTCAGCGTCACACCGGCCGAGGGGCCGTCCTTGGGCACGGCGCCCGCGGGGAAGTGGACGTGCACCGAGCGGTCCTTCAGCGCGGTGACCGGCAGCTCCAGCTCCGCGCCGTGCGAGCGCAGGTAGGACAGGGCGATCCGGCCCGACTCCTTCATCACCTCGCCGAGCTGGCCGGTCAGCGTGAGCCCCGTCTCGCCGGTCTCCGGGTCGGCCAGCGACGCCTCCACGTACAGCACGTCGCCCCCCGCCCCGGTGACCGCCAGGCCCGTGGCCACGCCCGGCACCGAGGTGCGCTGGGCGGTCTCGGGCAGCGACGACTCCGGCACGAACCTCGGCCGTCCGATGTAGTCGGTCAGACCGGCCTCGCCGACCGTGACGGGCAGCTCGCCCTTGGCCGCCACCTTGCGCAGGATCCGGGCGACCGCCCGCTCCAGCGAGCGGACGCCGGCCTCGCGGGTGTACTCGGCGGCCAGCTTGCGCAGCGCGTCGTCCTCGACCGCGACCTCCTCGGCCGTCAGCCCGGCCAGCTCAAGCTGCCTGGGCAGCAGGTGGTCGCGGGCGATGGCGACCTTCTCGTCCTCGGTGTAGCCGTCGAGGGTGACGATCTCCATCCGGTCGAGCAGCGGCCCGGGGATCGACTCCAGGACGTTGGCCGTGGCCAGGAACAGCACGTCGGACAGGTCCAGCTCGACCTCGAGGTAGTGGTCGCGGAACGTGTGGTTCTGGGCCGGGTCGAGCACCTCCAGCAGGGCGGCCGTGGGGTCGCCTCGGTAGTCGGCGCCGACCTTGTCGATCTCGTCGAGCAGGACGACCGGGTTCATGGATCCGGCCTCGCGGATGGCGCGGACGACACGGCCGGGCAGCGCGCCGACGTACGTGCGCCGGTGACCCCGGATCTCGGCCTCGTCACGGACGCCGCCGAGCGCCACGCGGACGAACTTGCGGCCCATCGCGCGCGCCACGGACTCGCCCAGCGAGGTCTTGCCGACTCCGGGAGGGCCCGCCAGGGCGAGCACGGCGCCGCTGCGGCGGCCCCCCACCACGCCGAGGCCCTTGTCCTGGCGGCGCTTGCGCACGGCCAGGTGCTCGATGATGCGGTCCTTGACGTCGCTCAGGCCCGTGTGGTCGGCGTCGAGCACGGCCCGCGCGCCGGTGATGTCGTAGTTGTCCTCGGTGCGGGTGTTCCAGGGGATGTCGAGCACCGTGTCGAGCCAGGTGCGGATCCAGCCGGTCTCGGGAGACTGGTCGGGGGTGCGCTCCAGCTTGCCGACCTCCTTGAGCGCGGCCTCGCGCACCTTCTCGGGCAGGTCGGCGGCCTCCACGCGGGCCTGGTAGTCCTCTTCCTCCGTCTCGGTGTCGCCGTTGAGTTCCTTGAGCTCCTTGCGGACGGCGGCGAGCTGCTGGCGCAGCAGGAACTCCCGCTGCTGCTTGTCCATGCCCTCCTGCACGTCCTTGCGGATCGTCTCGGCGACGTCGAGCTCGGCGAGGTGCTCACGGGACCATTCGATCAGCTTGGCCAGCCGGTCGGCGGGGTCGGCCGCCTCCAGCAGCTCGACCTTCTGCACCGTGGTCAGCCAGGGGGTGTAGCCGGAGCTGTCGGCCAGCACCGACGGGTCGTCGATCTGGCTGACCTGGTCGACCACCTGCCAGGCGCCGCGCTTCTGCAGGATCGTGGTGGCCAGGGCCTTGTACTCCTTGGCCAGTTCCTGGGCGCGCTCACCGGCGGGGACGGCGTCGATCGTGTCGGCCTCGACCCACAGTGCGGCGCCGGGGCCGGTCGTGCCCGTGCCCACGCGGACGCGGTCGACGCCGCGCACCACGGCGGCCGGCTCGCCGCCCGGCAGCCTCCCGACCTGCTCGACAACGGCCTGGACGCCGATCGCGCCGTAACGGCCGTCGATCCGGGGAACGAGGAGGACCTGCGGCTTGTTGCCACCAGATGCACGGGCGGCCTCGATGGCGGCACGCACCTCGGAGTCGGACAGGTCCAGCGGAACCACCATGCCCGGCAGGACGACCTCGTCGTCCAGCGGCAGGACCGGGAGGATCAAGCTCTCACTCATGCGAACTCCAAAGGGTTGAGTTATACCGACTCAATTCATCGGAGCCCGGCATTGTTCCCAAGCTTGCCGATGTTCGCTCAGGGCGATCGTAATGATGTAAGCGATACCTGGAGGTGATGGGGAATCAAACCCTGGGGTGACGCCGGGGTGGGCGGGCGAACGTAAGGTTGAGCAGGTGATCTCCGTCCAGCGCATCCGCCGGTTCGGCCGCCGGATCTCCGGACGCCGCCCCAGCCCGCCCGAGTCCCCCGCCGACGTCCTCTTGGTCCAGACCACACCCCTTTTGACCCTCCCGGCCTCACCCGGCGAGCCGGGGCCCGCCGAAACCGCAGGACCACAGTCGGACAAGCCCGACGATGCGGCCCCGCACCGGCGTGTCAGCGTCCCTGAAGTGGGGGGCCGGCTCCGTGGTGGGTTTGGGCGGATGCGGGAAGTGGGGGCGCTCGTCGTCCGGCCGTTCCAGTTGGCGTTGTTCCAGGGGGACGCTGACACGCCGCCCGCGTCCCGGCGCCTGTCGATACCGGTGGCGCTGCCGTGGCTTGGGACGATCAACCTGGTCCAGATCGCCGAGCTGATCCTGGCGTATGTGTTGTTCGGCACGACGCTGAGCATGGTGCTCGACTGGAACGCCGAAGCGGGCAGCCGGCAGATCGGGGAGGGTTTCGCCTATCTCACCGCCCTGGCCGCGGGCCTGCCGGTGGCGCTGCGCGACCGGTGGCCACTGGCCGCATGGCGGGTGGCGGCTGTGCTGGCTCCGGTCACCATCTGGGTGGCCGTGACGGTCGGCCGCAGTGGCAACGGCCCCCCGTACCTCGTTCCCGTCGTAGTCATGTACCTGCTGGTCCTGTACTCCGTCGCCGTCCGCTGCGATCGGCGGATCACGCTGGCGGTCTGGATCATCACGGTCCTGACCGCCTGGATCGTCCACCCCAATTCGATGGCGCTCGTCTCGGTCATCGTGTCGGTGGTCGTCCTGTTCGGCTACAACGTCCGGACACGCCGCACCGCCACGGCCAAGCTGGCCCGGGAGGAACGGCGGACGCGGGAGGCCGAGGGCGCGCAGGCGGCGCTGGCGGAGCGGGCCAGGATCGCCAGGGAGCTGCACGACGTGGTGGCGCACCACATGTCGGTGATCGCGATCCAGGCCGAGGCGGTGCCGTTGAAGGCGGCGGGTGATCCGGCGCAGCTCGAGGCGGGGCTGGCGGAGATCCGCGGGCTGTCGCTTGAGGCCATCGCGGAGCTGCGCAACGTTCTGGGCGTGCTGCGCGACCAGGACGGCAGGACCGACACCGCGCCGCAGCCCGGGTTCGACAGGATCGACGAGCTGGTCGCCAACGCCCGCGCCGCCGGGCTGGCCGTGCTGGTCAGGCGGGCGGGCGAGCTCGACGGGCTGCCTCCGGCCGTGGGACTGTCGGCGTACCGGATCGTGCAGGAGTCGCTGAGCAACGCGATGCGGCACGCCCCCGGCGCGACCGTCGCGGTGGACATTTCACGCGACAGCGACACGATCAGGGTGTGGGTCGCCAACGGCCCCGGCACCGCGCCGACCGGCGGACCGGCGAACGGAGCCACCGAGACGCGGGGGGCCGGTCAGGGGCTGGTGGGGATGCGTGAGCGGGCGGCACTGCTCGGCGGCGCGCTGGAAGCCGGCCCGAGCTCCGACGGGGGCTTCGAGATCCGCGCGACGCTGCCCATCCCCGACCAGGAGAGTGTGTCATGATCCGAGTTCTGATCGCCGACGACCAGGGGATGGTGCGCACGGGGTTCACGGTGTTCCTGAGCGCCCAGCCCGACATCGAGGTCGTGGGCGAGGCGGCCGACGGGCGGCAGGCGATCGAGCGGGCCGCGGAACTGAGGCCCGACGTGGTGCTCATGGACGTGCGCATGCCGGTCATGAACGGCCTGGAGGCGACCGGGGAGCTGGTGTCCCGCGGCGGGGCGGCGGCGCCGAAGGTGCTCATCCTGACGACGTTCGACCTCGACGACTACGTCTACGCGGCGTTGCGGGCGGGGGCCAGCGGGTTCCTGCTCAAGGACGCCTCCGCCACGCAACTCGCCGAGGCGGTGCGGGTGGTCGCGGCCGGGGAGGCGCTGCTCGCCCCGACCGTCACCAAGCGGCTGATCGCCGAGTTCACCCGGCTGCCCGGGGGCCGCTCGCCCGGCCACCGGCGGCCGAACGACCTGGGCGAGCTGACCGAGCGGGAGATGGAGGTGTTCCTGCTGGTCGCCCAGGCGCTGTCCAACCAGGAGATCGCGGAGAAGCTGTTCGTGGCCGAGCAGACGGTCAAGACACATGTCGGGCGGGTGCTGATGAAGCTGAGGTTGCGCGACCGGGCCCAAGCGATCGTCTTCGCGTACGAGACGGGGCTGGTGCGCCCGGGAGGGTGAGTGCGACGCCCTAACCGGACAACCGCGTCCGTGCCACGCGCCTGATGAGCTCGGAGTACTCCTTGTCGGACGTGGCGAACCCCAAGGTGCCGGTCTTCTGGTCGGTGAGCACGAAATAGAGCCAGGAGCCCTCGGCCGGGTGGAGGGCGGCCTTGAGCGCGGCCTCACCGGGGTTGGAGATGGGCCCCGGAGGCAGGCCGCGATGGCGGTAGGTGTTGTACGGCGAACGCCGCATGGTGTCCTCAGACGTGATGGAGCCACCGTTCCTGCCGAGGCCGTAGAGAAGGGGGCTGTCGAGTTTCAGCTGCAAGCCGCGGGCCAGGCGGTTGTGGATGACGCGGGCCACCTTCGGCATGTCGGCCTCGGTGGGCGACTCGGCCTGGACGAGGCTGGCGATGATGACGACGTCCCTGGGGGCGCGTCGGGAGGCCAGGCCGAGCTCGTCCGCCGTCTCACGGAAGCGGGCCACCATCCCGGTCAGGATCTCGGCGGGGGTGGCGGAGTCGGCGAACCTGTACGTGCCGGGATAGGCGAAGCCCTCCAGCCTGCCCTTGGCGTACGGAGGCAGGCCCAGTGCCCGGCCGTCCTCGGCGGCCCGCGCGAACGAGTCCGCAGGCTGGCCGGTCACCCGGGAGAGGCTGTCGAACAGGCGGGTGACCCGCCATCCCCCATCGGTGGTCACCTGGTGCATCCGCTGCGGCTCGGGACGCGCGGCCACGGGTGCCTGCGGCCGGCCCGCCTCGGGCGAGAGGGTTTTGACGGCGATCGTGCCGCCCATCGCCAGGGCGACGACGGTGACCGCGGCCGCCAGGGCGGTGCCCCTCCGGCTGGCAGGACGGTGCGCGAGGAAGCGGGCCGGGGGCGGCGGCACCTGCTCGTCCGCCATGTCGGCGAGGGTCTCACGCAGCAGGTTCTCAACGTTCAACGGAACTCCCTCACAGTGCTCAGTTCGGGGGCGGACGTCTTCAGCCGCTCCAGCGATCGGTAGATCTGGCTGCGGACCGAGCCCACCCGCACGCCCAGCAGGCGCGCGATCTCGGTCTCCGACTTGTCCTCGAAGTAGCGCAGGACGAGCATGGTCCGCTGCCGGGGCGTCAGCCGGGACAGCGCCGCCCGCATGGTCACGCGCAGGTCCGCCGCCTCGGCGTGCCCGTCGTCGGCCCGGTCGAGCCGCTCCTGTGTGCTCACCTCCACGACCCGCGACCGGCGGCGCCACCAGCTCACCTGTTCGTGGTACATGGTGCGGCGGACATATCCCTCGATGGCCTCGGGGTCGCGCAGGCCGCGCCACCGCGCGGCCGTCTTCGCCAGGGCCGACTGGACGAGGTCCTCGGCGGCGTGCCTGTCGCCGGTCAGCAGGTAAGCGGTGCGGAACAGCGCGCCCGACCTGTCGATGACGAACTGCCGCAGAGCCGCCTCAAAGCCTGGATCCACCCGTCCTCCTCTTGATGTCACCCACCAAGGACGAGCGGGGGGCACGGAACTATGCCGGAAACCAGAAGAATGTCAGGCGCGGGGGTGTCGCGTCGGAACCCGACAAGGCGGCGGGTCAGATCCAACAGGGCAGGCCGACCAGGTGCGACTCGGACGTGTCAGGGAACGCTCACAACCATGACGAACACTGCGGCGACCAGCACATACACGGCCCGACGGAGCACCGTCCCTCTCTACCGGCCGTACGACGAGGCGGTCCGCAACTTCGAGCACATGGTCCCCGCCGTCGACCCGGCCCGCTTCTTCAAGCTCGACACCTGGGACGCCGTGGTCCGGCTCATGAGCCAGGAGGCGCCACACGAGTTCCTGCGCTACCAGAGCCTGGACATATCACCGTTCATGGCCGCATCCGGAGCCACCGGGGAGTGCGTGGTCTACCTGATGGGCAATCATGTCATCGCCGAACGCATGTACCGCCACGACCCGTCGGTGATGCTCTACGCCCCTCTCCGCGTGGTCATCCAGGCCGACGTGTCCGGCCAGGCCGTCTTCGTCATCGACCAGCCCAGCACGCTCTTCGCCAGTTTCCACGACCCAGCCATCACAGCGGTGGGCCACGAACTGGACGAGAAGGTCTCCGCCCTCCTGGTGGCCCTGGGCGTTGAGAGCCCATGGTGATTCCGGGGTCCGAGCGGGTGCGTTCGGCGGGTGATCGCCGTACAGTCGGCTGGTGGAACCCGTTGAGCTCTTTCATCAGGTGGCGGCGACCGTGCCCGCCTACAGGGCGTTTCTGGCGGAAAATCACCTCGATCCAGCTGAAATCAGGACGTTGAAGGATTTCGGGCGGGTGCCGATGACGTCCAAGGACACCTACACCCGCCGTCACCCCCTCCCCGACCTGTGCCGCGACGGCGTGATCGGCGACATGATCGCGGTCTCCTCCGGCTCCACAGGGACGCCGTCGTTCTGGCCGCGTTCGGCCGATGACGAACGCGTCATCGCCGCCCGCTTCGAGGAGGTCTTCCGCGACTCCTTCGCCGCCCGCGAGCGGCGCACCCTGGCCGTCGTCTGCTTCGCCCTCGGCACCTGGGTGGGCGGGCTGTTCACCGTCAACTGCTGCCGCCACCTGGCCGAGCGCGGCTACCCGATCACGGTGGTGGCCCCGGGCACCGACCGGCGCGAGATCAGGCGCGTGCTGCCTGAGCTGGCCCCGTACTTCGACCAGGTGGTGCTGCTGGGTTATCCGCCGTTCCTGAAGAACGTCATCGACACCGAGGACCTGCCCTGGGCCGACTGGGACGTCAAGCTGGTCACGGCGGGTGAGGTGTTCAGCGAGGAGTGGCGGGCCCTGGTGGCGCGGCGGGCCGGGATCGCCGACCCGGTCAGGGGCATCGCCTCCCTGTACGGCACCGCCGACGCGGGCGTCCTGGGCAACGAGACTCCGCTGTCGGTCGAGATCCGCCGGTTCCTGTCGGCCCACCCGGACACGGCCAGGGCGCTGTTCGGAGAGTCGCGGCTGCCGAGCCTGCTGCAGTACGACCCAGGGGTGCGTTTCTTCGAGGAGCACGAGGGCACGCTGCTGTTCTCGGGCGACAACGGCGTCCCGCTGGTCCGCTACCACATCGCCGACGAGGGCGGCGTGATCCCTTACGAGCGCATGCTGGCCCTCGTGCGCGAGCACGGCTTCGAGCCCGAGTCGCGGGGACCGGAGCGGCCGTTCGTCTATGTGTTCGGGCGCAGCCACTTCACCGTGTCCTACTACGGGGCCAACGTCTACCCGGAGAACATCGCGGTCGGCCTGGAGCAGCCGGAGGTGAGCGGCGCGGTGACGGGCAAGTTCGTGCTGGAGGTGGCCGAGGACGAGCGGCGCGACCGGCAGCTGACGGTGACGGTGGAGCTGATGCCGGGCGAGAAGCCCTCCGACGAGACGGCCTCGGCGGTCGGCGCGTCGGTTCTGGCCCAGCTCCTGCGGCTGAACAGCGAGTTCGCCAACTATGTGCCGGCCGCCCAGCAGGCCCCGGTCGTCAGGCTGCGGGAGGCCGGCGACCCCGAATACTTCCCGCCGGGGGCCAAACACCGTTACACGCGTTGACCGGCCAGCGCTTCGGCGATCCTGCTCTCCGCCCACGGCACCATGAGGAAGCCGCGTTTGACCGTCAGTACCTGCACGCCCGCCGTCCACGACTGGACGCCGGGCACGGAGGCCAGCGTTCGTGAGGTGAAGTGGTGGATGTCGGCCGTGGTCGGCACGATCACCTCGCAGATCAGCGACGTCTGGCCCAGCAGGGAGGCGATCATCCGGACGCCGCGCTCGCCCGCCAGCCGTTCGGCGACGCCGTCCTGCATGCTGGGCTCGACCGACAGCCAGAACAGCAACTCGGCCTCGTAGCCGAGCGCGGCGGCCGGGATGAAGGTGGCCACGGTGGCGCAGCCGCGCTCCACCATGGCCTCGAAGCGCCGCCTGGCCGTGCTCTCGCTGATGCCCAGCCGGTTGCCGACCGACTGGAAGCCGGCCCGCCCGTCCTCGCGCATCGCGGCCAGCACCGCGCGGTCGACGTCGTCGAGGTGCGCGCGCTCGCAGGTGTGCAGGGGCGGCTTCAGCGCGAACGGCACCGCCTGCTCCCCCACCACCGGAACGCTCCAGTCGTAGCTGGTCTTGTAGGTGTGCAGCACCAGGTCGGCGACGCTCTGCTGGGTGCCGGGGATGGCGTGCACGAACTCCACCAGAATCGAGTACAGGTCGCGGTCCTTGGGCGCGACCAGCTCGAAGACGATGTCGTAGCCGCCGGTGACGATGGAGACGTAGCGGATGTCGGGGTTCTTGGCCAGCAGCCCGGCGACCTTGAGCTGGCTGCCGGGCGCGCAGGCCAGCCGGACGATGAACACGTGCACGGGCCCGTCGTGCTCCAGGTGCGGCAGCACCGCCACCCGGGCCAGGCCGGCGGCGAACAGGTGCTGGGCCCGCCGCGCCACGGTGGTGGTGGAGATGCCGAGCAACTGGGCGATGTCGGTCCAGCTCGCCCTGCCGTTCACGTGGAGCGCGGCGAGGATCTTCCTGTCGAGGTCGTCGAGATCTTCCATCGGGGGCATCATCGCGTGTTCAGCGCCGCTCGCGCACCTTGCCGAGGAAGTCGCGGACGGTCGCCTCCCACAGCTCGGCCTCCTCGACCTGCGGCGAGTGGCCGGACTTCTCGAAAACGCGCAGCTCCGCCCGGGGGATGAGGCGGGCGATGGTCTGGCTGCACTCGACGGGCGTGATCCAATCGTGCCTTCCGACGGTCACCAGGACCGGGGCCGTGATGCCGGGCAGCAGGTGCTTGATGTCGTAGTTGGGCTGGTTCACGGCGAAGGCGTGGTTGTGGGTGCGGTAGTGGTACGGGGTGGCTGCCACGCGCTGCTCGACCTTGGCCGGGTCGTAGTCGTGGTCGTAGAGCGGCAGGATCTCCCGCCAGCAGTCCTTCAGGTCGGCGTCGTCGCGGACGGTGCCGGACATGATGCGCTCCAGCTTGGCCGGGTCGATCCGCACCCGGGACGAGGCGGCGGCGTTGCGGGTGGCCAGTTCCTGGTTGGCGTTGTCGGCCGAGGTGTCGCGCAGCACGACGGCGCTGACGCGGGCGGGGTGGCGGGCGGCGTACTCCATGGCGATGAAGCCGCCGTACGAGCCGCCGGCGATCACGATGCGCTCGGCGCCGAGCCATTCGCGCAGGCCCTCGACGTCGGCGACCCACTGCTCGTGCGTGAACGGCCCGTTCTGTCCGCTCCTGCCCGATCCTCTGGCGTCGAAGACGACGACCCGGTACGCGTCGGCGAGCCGGCCGAAGCCGGCCTTGGGTTCGGCGAGCGAGCCGAGCCCCGGGGCGCCGTGGTGGGCGATGATCGTCTCCTCGCCGTCGCCGAGGATCTCGACGTTCAGCGGGTTGCCGTTGATGTCGACGAACACGTGTGTGCCTTTCAGATGATGACGTCGGTGAGTTCGCGCGGGTAGGCCGTCAGCCGGCGCGGCCCCGACTCGGTGACCAGGACGGTGTCGGAGATGCGGTAGCCGGCGTGCCCCGGCACGTACACGCCCGGCTCGCTGGACAGGATCATGCCGGGGGCCAGTTCGGTGGCGTCGCCGTCGGACAGCCACGGCGGCTCGTGGAAGCCGAGCCCGATGCCGTGCCCCTGCCGGTGGCGGATGTGCGCGCCCAGCCCGGCCTCCTCGATCACCGCCAGGCAGCGGCGGTTGACCTCCTCGCAGGTCAGGCCCGCGACCAGGGCCTCGGTGCCGACCTCTTGGGCCTCGCGGACGCTCTCGTAGTAGCGGGCCTGCCGCGTGGTGGGCTCGCCGATGACGAACGTGCGCTCGCTTTCGACGAACCGGCCCCCGACGGCGCAGCCGAGCGAGAGCATGAACGTCTCCCCCGCCCGCAGCCGGTCACCGCCGGGCAGCCGGTGCGGCTGGGCCGAGTTGGCTCCGCCGTAGACGAGGCCGCCGGTGAGCATGGGGACCACGACGACGTCCCGGTGTTTGGCGTACATGAGGCGGGCGCCGTGGGCGATGACGTGGGAGGCCAGCTCCGTCTCTGCGGGCAGCTCGCCGCCGGTTTCGAGGGCCGCCCTGACCAGCTCGACGCCGGCTTCCAGCATGGCGTCGGCGATGCGCGCGGCCTCCTCGTGCAGCGTGATCTCCTCGGGCGTCTTGCGCAGCCGGACGCGGCCGACGGCCTCGGAGGCGCTCCAGCGGGTGCCGGGGAACGCCTCGGCCAGGGCCCGGGCGCGGGCGACGCTGGTGGAGGGGGCGTACGCGGCGGTCGCGGGCCGGCGTACGCGCTCGGCCAGCACCGCGAACGGCGAGCGGCGGCCGGGGAACTCGGGATAGGCCACGATCTCGGCACGGGCCCGCTGGTCCTGGGCGTATTCGCGTTCGAGGTCCGGCACGAGCAGGACGGGGTCGTCGTCGAGCGGCAGCCAGCAGGCGACCGGACGCTCGTTCGGGAAGTGGTGGAATCCGGTGAGGTAGGCGACGTCGAGCGGGTCGTCGAGGAGCAGCGCCGACAGCTCCTCCTCGGCCATCCGCGCGCGTACGCGGTCGAGTGCGCCGGCGTAGAAGGCGTCGGGAAGCCGCTGGCTGAACATCACGAGTCGCTCCTGTGGTTACGGGCGTCGTTGTAGGCCACGGAGAGCAGCGTCGTCGACAGGACGAGCAGCAGGATGGCCAGCGACGGGAAGAGCGTGGTCCACCAGGCGGAGGCCAGCGAGCCGGACTGCTGTGCCTTGTGCAGGATCGTCCCCCATGACCAGCTGCTGGGGTCGCCCAGGCCGAGGAAGGACAGCCCCGCCTCGGCGAGCACGGCGCGGGAGGTGGTCAGCACGACCGACACGCCGACGACGGGGATGACGCCGGGCAGCAGGTGCTTGCGCACGATCCACAACGACGAGCCGCCGACGACCTTGGCCGCCGACACGAACGGCATGGGCACGATCGCCAGCGCCTGCGAGCGGACCACGCGGGCCACCTCGGGCCAGCTGAACAGCGCGATGACCACGGCCAGCGTGCGCACGCTCGGCCCGGCCAGCGCCGCCACCAGAATCATCAGCGGCAGCACGGGCAACGACAGCGACAGGTCGACCAGCACGCCGAGCGGCGTGTCGAGGCGGCGGAAGTAGGCGGCGCTGACGCCGATGAGCAGGCCGATCACGATGGCCAGCACGGAGGCGCTGACGCCGACCGCCATGCTGACCCGGGTGCCCCACACGACCTGGGCGAACACGTCCTGCCCGATGTCGTCGGTGCCGAACCAGTGGGCGGACGAGGGCGGCTGGGAGGTGTCCGTGCCGTACCCCTCGGGGAAGGGCGCGATCAGCGGCGCCAAGAGCGCGACGAGCGCCAGCAGGGCCAGCAGGGCACCGCTGGCCAGGCCGAGCGGGTTGCGGCGGAAGGCGCTCCAGGTCCGCTGCCTGGGCGTGAGCTCGATGGCGTCCGCGATCATGAGGTGCGCACCCTGGGGTCGAGGATTCCGTAGGCCACGTCCGTGATCAGGTTGGCGGCCACGACGGCCGCCGCGAGCAGCACGAACGCGCCCTGCAGGACGGGGAAGTCGAGCTGGCCGACGGCCTCGTAGATGGCGCGGCCGATGCCCGGGTAGGCGTAGATCGTCTCGGTCAGTACCGCGCCGCCGACCAGGGTGCCGAGCTGGAGCCCGGCGATGGTGGTGGTCGGCAGCAGCGCGTTGCGCAGGGCGTGCTTCCACACGACCCGCCCGGGCCGGACGCCCTTGGCCTTGGCCAGCGCGACGTAGTCCTCGCCGAGCGCGTCGATGAGCGTGGTGCGCATGGTCAGGACGTAGCCGCCGAGCTGGATGAGGACCAGCGACAGGCACGGCAGCGCCAGGTGGTGCAGCATGCTGAGCGTGGCGGCGAAGCCGGTGGCGTCGAGGTCGACCGCGCCGCCGATGGGGAACCAGCCGAGCCAGACGCCCAGGACGTACATGAGGAAGATCCCGACGCTCGGCACGAACAGCGACTGCGCGGTGACGCCGGTGATCTGGATCAGGCGGTCCAGCCACCCCTTGGCCTTGGTGGCGGCGAGCACGCCGAGCGGGATGCCCAGCGCGATCGTCACCACCATGGCCGAGATCGTCAGGATCAGCGTCCACGGCAGCCGCTCCATCAGCACGGTCGTGACGGGGATCGACTGGCGGAACGACATGCCGAGGTTGCCGTGCAGGAGCTGGCCGAGGTAGTCGACGTACTGCGCGCCGAGCGGCTGGTCCAGGCCGAAGTCGGCCAGGAGCTTCTGGCGCAGCTCCTCGGTCATGTTCGGGTCGGCCACGGCCATCACGGGGTCGCCGGGCAGCAGGCGGACCAGGAAGAAGGTGACCGTGACCGCGAACCACAGGGTGAGCACTCCGCGGGCCAGCCGCAGGCCGATGAACCGCATGGCGATCAGCCCGCCGGCTTGGCCGAGGCGAGGGAGAGCGGGTTCAGGATGGACAGCAGTTCGCTGGGCATCGGCTTGAACCCGGTCCACTTCGTGGAGTGCGCGATGTTGAACGTCTCCACGTACAGGACGTTGTCGTAGACCTGGTCGTGGATGATCCGCGCGGCCTCCTGGATGGGCGGCTTGGCCTCGGCGGGGCTGAGCGCCCGCTGCGCCTGGTCGATCAGGTCGTCCAGCTTGGAGTCGGTGACCTGGGCGTAGTTGATGAACCCGCCGGTCTTGAAGGCCAGCCCGAGGTTGGCGGGCGGGTTGTCCATGACGGCCCACGATCCGGCGTAGATGTCGAAGTCACGTTTGAGCGACTTGTCCACGTACGTGTTGCGCTCCAGGCCCTGCAGCGTGATCGTGATCCCGGCCTTCTTCGCCGAGTCGCGGACCATGGGGGCCCAGCGGGCGATGTTCGGGTCGGCCTGGTCGTAGATCATGCTCAGGCCGAGGTTGCTCACCCCGGCCTCGGCCAGCAGCTTCTTGGACTGCTCCGGGTCGAAGGCGTACTCCTGCGAGGACGGGTCGACGTAGTCGGGCAGCGAGGGGGTGAGCACGCTGGAGTTGGTGGACTTGGCGTAGCCCTTGAGCGCGATGTTCCTGATGGCCTCGTAGTCGACGGCGTGCGCGAGCGCCTTCCTGACGCGGACGTCGTCCAGCGGCTTGCGCTTGGTGTTGTACTGCAGGTGCGCCCAGCCCAGCGACGGGATCTGCTGCAGCTTGACCTTCGGGTCGCTCTTGAGCTCGGCCGCGGTGGCGGGCGGCAGCACGTTGCCGATCAGGTCGATCTCGCCGTTGCGCAGCGCGAGGACCTCGGTGTTCACGTCGGGGAAGACCCGGAAGACGATCTCCTTGACGGTCGGCCGGCCGGGGCCGAAGTCGTCCACGCGCTGCATGATGTAGCGCTGGCCGCGCTCGACCTTGGTGAGTTTGAACGGCCCCGCGCTCACCCAGTTGGCGTCGTTGGCGAACTTCTGCACGCTGGGCGCCTTCTCGAAGACGTGCTTGGGCACGACCGGCAGCCAGAAGCCGACGTTGTCCAGGAACGTGCCGTCGGGGCGCTTGAGGGAGAATTCGACCTCGGTCGGCGAGACGGCCTCGGCCTTGTCCAGGGCGGTGATGAGCCCGGCGACCACGCCGAACTTCTCCTTCTGCACCGTCGTCACCGAGAACACCACGTCCTCGGCGGTGACCGGCTTGCCGTCGGACCACTTCATGTCGTCGCGCAGCTTCACCGTGGCGGACTTGCCGTCGTCGGAGTAGGACCACTCGGTGGCCAGGTACGGGACGCGCTTGCCGGCCTCGTCCATCTGGGTCAGGTGCGGGTACATGAGGTTGGTGACCCACGAGTCGGTTCGGCTGTTGCCGACCAGCGGGTTGTAGTTGACCACGTCGGCGGTCGTGCCGATGGTCAGGCGGTCGGCGGTGGCCGGCGCGGCGCTCTGGGAGGACGACTGGCCCGGCACGCTCGGGGCGCAGGCCGCCGTCGCGATGGCCAGCGCGGTGAGCAGGATGACACCTCTCATCAGAACCAGACCTCTTCCAGCACGCGCATGACGTTGCCGCCGACGACCTTGGTGATCTCGTCGTCGGAGTAGTCGTGGGCGACGAGCCAGGCGATGATGTTCCAGAAGCACTCGGCCGGGTTCTCCAGGCCGTCCACGTAGGCGACCTTCTCGTAGGAGGTGCCGGCGTGCGCCTCGTTGAGCGACAGGTGCTCGGCGAAGGTGTCGTGCAGCCCCACGTGGTCGCCGAACAGCGTGTCGGGCCCGAAGGCGACGTGGTCGATGCCGACCAGGTCCACGCAGTAGGTGAAGTGGTCCATGACCGACTCCAGGCTGTGGCGGGGGTGGTCGGGCGAGAGCGTGGTGTGCGGGGCCGCCTCCAGGCCGATCACGCCGCCGCGCTCGGCCGCCGCCTTGATGACGGAGTCGGGCTTCATCCGGTTCGTCGGCCAGACCGAGCGGGCGCCCGCGTGGGTGATGAGGATCGGCTTGGTGGAGTGGCGGATCGTGTCGAGTGAGGTCTGGTCGCCCGAGTGGGAGACGTCGATGGCGATGCCGAGTTTGTTCATGCGGCGTACGGCCTTCTCGCCGAACAGGGTCAGGCCGCCGTCGCCGCGCTCCTTCAGGCCGCTGCCCAGGGTGTTGGCCTCGCTGTAGGCGATGCCCATCTGGCGGACGCCGAAGCCGTACAGCATGTCGATCCTGTCGACCTCGTTCTCGATCATCGTGGCCGCCTCCAGGGCGAGCACCAGTCCGATGCGGCCGCTCGCGTGCGCCTGGCGCACGTCGGCCAGGCGCTCGACCTTGATGAGGAAGTCCTGGTGTGCCAGGTCCGACAGGCGCATGCCGATGTCGGCGATCACGTCGTTCCACTTCCAGCCCGCCTGGCTGGTGATGCAGCAGGTGCCGTCCATGAGGTTGTCGAAGACGACCGTCATGCCGGAGCGGGCCAGGCCGGCGTAGCCGGTGTGGTGGCGGGCGGTGCGGTTGTAGTCGACGGTCTGGCCGATGTCGTCGGGGAAGATCGACGGGTGGTCGTGCAGCGAGACGACCAGGCTGTCGGTGAGCAGGCGGCGCACGCGCTCGGTCTGCTCGGTGGTGAGTTCCGGCCCCTGGTACGCCGGAACCCGGCCGAGCTCGGGCGCCAGGTCGAACTCGCGGTAGTCGACGCCTGCTTCCAGGTACTCGTAGGAACGGTACCCCTTGTAGCTCTTCGCGGCTTCCAGCACTTGCAATCCCCTTCATCCGATTTCGTGGAAGCTTGCCAGGATCGGGCGTGAGAGGCAATAGTGGAGTTGTTTTTCGGCAACTTGAGCTGAGTTAACGCCAAGTTTCGTCACTTCTGAGGAGGGGGTGCGGTGAGCGAGGCACCCGTCCTGGACATCCGCGATCTCCACGTCACCTTCACCGCCCATGGACGCGAGATCCCGGCAGTGCGCGGCGTGGACCTGACCATCGAACGCGGCCAGACGTTGGCGCTGCTGGGCGAGTCGGGATCGGGCAAATCCGTCACCGCCAAGGCCGTCATGGGGTTGCTCGACGGCCCGAACGTCCGGGTGCGCTCGGCGGCGGCCCGGCTCGGCGGCCGTGACCTGACGGCGATGTCCGCCGAGGAGCGCCGGGCGCTGCGCGGCAGCGCGATGACGCTCGTCTTCCAGGACGCCCTGTCGGCGCTCAACCCGGTGCTCAGCGTCGGCGACCAGGTCGGCGAGCTGTTCCGGGTGCACAGGGGCGCTTCGCGCAAGCAGGCCAGGGCCCGCGCGGTCGAGCTGCTGGACCTGGTGGGCATCCCGGCCGCCGCCAGGCGCGTCAACGACTATCCGCACCAGTTCTCCGGCGGGATGCGCCAGCGCATCCTCGTGGCCATGGCCGTGGCGCTCGAACCCGACCTGATCATCGCCGACGAGCCGACGACCGCGCTGGACGTGACCGTACAGGCGCAGATCCTGGCGCTCATCGACCGGCTGCGGCGTGAGCTGGGCACCGCCGTGCTGCTGATCACCCACGACCTGGGGGTGGCGGCCGAGGTCAGCGACCGGGTGGCGGTGATGTACGCCGGGCGGATCGTGGAGAGCGGCGAGGTCGGCGAGCTGTACGACCTGCCCGCCCACCCCTACACCGACGCGCTGCTGGCCGCGATCCCCGACCTGGACAGCCCGGCCGAGTCGCTGCGCGCCATCCCCGGGGCGCCGCCGAGCCCCGCGACCGTGCCGCCCGGGTGCTCCTTCGCGCCGCGCTGCGCGCGGGCGAGCGAGGTGTGCTCGACCACACGCCCGGCGCTGACGCTGCTGCCGACCGGCACCGGCCGCTACGCCGCCTGCCACCACTTTGAGGAGATGCTCGATGCCGCCCGTGTCTGACCAGCCCGTGTTGCGCGCCGAGGGGCTGCACAAGACCTACCGAGGCGGGATGTTGTCCAGGGGCGGGGCCGTGCGCGCCGTCGCGGGCGTGGACCTGGAACTGCACGCCGGCCAGACCCTGGGCATCGTCGGCGAGTCGGGCTGCGGCAAGTCCACGCTGGCCCGCATGCTCGTCGGCCTCGAACGCCCCGACCAGGGCGAGGTCACCTTCCGCGGCCGGCCCTTCTTCGCCCGCGGCGGCGTGCCGCGCGACATCAGGCGGCGTGTCCAGATGGTCTTCCAGGACCCGCTGACCTCCCTGAACCCGCGCATGACCGTGCACGACATCGTCGCCGAGCCGCTGCGGGTGCACCGGCTGTGCACCGGCGCGCGCGCCATGCGGGAGCGGGTAGGCGAGCTGCTGGAGCTGGTGGGCCTGTCCCCCGACCGGATGAACCGGTTCCCGCACGAGTTCTCCGGCGGGCAGCGGCAGCGGATCGGCATCGCCCGCGCCCTGGCCACCGAGCCCGACGTGATCGTGTGCGACGAGCCGGTGTCGGCGCTGGACATGTCCGTGCAGGCCCAGGTGGTCAACCTCTTCGCCGAACTGCAGCGCACGCTCGGGGTGGCGCTGGTGTTCATCGCCCACGACCTGGCCGTGGTGCGGCACGTGTCGCACCGGGTCGGCGTGATGTACCTCGGGCGGCTGGCCGAGGTCGGGCCCGCGGCCGGGGTGTACGGGGCGCCGGCGCACCCGTACACGATGGCGTTGTTGTCGGCCGCGCCCGTGCCGAAGCCGCACCTGCGCGGCCGGTCGCGGATCATGCTGGCGGGCGACCCGCCGAGCCCCGTCGCGCCGCCGCCCGGATGCCGCTTCCACACCCGCTGCTGGAAGGCGACCGAGCGGTGCGCCGAGGTCGAACCCGCGCTGGAGGCGGTCGGCGACCACTACGCCGCCTGTCACCACGCCGACCGTTAGGCCGCCTGTCACCACGCCGAACGTTGGAAGACGCGCCGCACGACGTCGTCCTCGCGAACCCCGAACGCCCCCAGCATCCGCTCGGCGAACTCCTCCAGGTCGTCTTCGACGGTCTCGGCGAGCCGTCTGGCCTTGTCCGAGATGCCGCGATCCTCCACCAGGCTGCCGGTGAACAACACCATCGTGCCGCCGGGCGGCGGCTTGAGCCAGCTCGGGCAGCACGCCGAGCAGGAGGTTGACGCTCCCATCCGGCGTCAACCCTTGGTACGACGCGGAAGTTCAAACCCTGCGGTGACGCCGACGACGGCACCCTCTTCGTAACGTCTCCGGCATGGTCAGAAACCTCGCCCTGGCAGCGATCCTCACCCTCGGCGCGTTCTTGGCCCTGCCGGGTCGGCCCGCCGAGCGGTTGGTGAAGGTCTATGGCGACCTGGCCACCGCCGACCGGGTGGCGGTCGTCGTGCCGGGCGCCGACACGACGCGGGAGACGTTCGACGTCGGCACCGAACGCCCCGGCGGCGCGGCGCGAGCGTTGCTGGCCGAGGCGGCCAGGCTCGCCCCGCGAGAGCGGCTGGCGGTGGTGGCGTGGCTCGGCTACGACGCCCCGCCCACGGTCAGCCTGGCCGTGCTCACCGACGCGGCGGCCGTCTCAGGAGCGGCCGAACTGCGCCGCATGGTCACCGAACTGCGCGGACGCACCCCCGCGCCGGTGTCTCTCCTGTGCCACAGCTACGGCTCGGTCGTCTGCGCCAAGGCCCTGCCCGGCTTACGGATCACCGACATGGCGGTCTTCGGCAGCCCAGGTTTGGCGGGCGCCCGAATCCCCCCGCAGGTCCGCGTCTGGACGGGGCTCGCGGACAACGACTGGATCCGGTTCGTGCCCAAGATCAGGCTGGGCCCGCTGGGCTTCGGCGCCGACGCCATGGACGGCGCGTACGCCGCGCATGTCTTCGAGACGGGCTCCGGCGGCCACAGCGGCTATTTCACCCCCGGTTCCCCGTCTCTGCGCAACCTTGCCCTGATCGCTCTCGGGCGCGGCGGCGAGGTGACCTCTTGACTTGGCCTTTCGTGGGTACGTGAGATGAGAGGAGGGTTTTAATGACATGGTGTCGTCATCAGCTTGACGATGGATGCCGAGGTTTGTGACACTTCGTCATGAAACGCTAGCGCGAGTTGGGGTGGGCCGTGACGACGTCGTTCTCTGAGACCTTGAGGAATGCCACCTGGGGCGACCACCAGTCAGCCGAGTCCGAGGGCTACCTCACCGAGCTGATGAACGGCAGATTGAGCGAGCACGAATACGGCGAAATGGTAGCCCAACACTACTTCGCCTACGTCGCCCTTGACGGGGTGTCGCGGCAGCTCGCCGAGCACCCGGTGGCCGGCCGCTTCGTCTTCCCCGAGCTGTACCGAGAGTCAGCCCTGGAACGGGACCTCACCACCGTTTACGGCCCGAGCTGGCGCACCAGGATCGCCCCCTCCAAGGCCACCCGCACGCTCGTCGCACGCATCCACCAGGTCGCCGACTGGCCGGGCGGCTACATCGCCCACCACTACACCCGCTACCTGGGCGACCTGTCCGGCGGGCAGTTCATCCGGATGGAGCTCCAGAAGATCTACGGCTACCAGAAGGGCGGGGGCGTCGACTTCTACATCTTCGACGAGCTGGGAAGCCTGCCGCGTTTCAAGAACGAGTACCGGGCCCGGCTGGACGAACTGGAGCTGGACGAGCGCGAACAGCAGCGGATCATCGGGGAGGTGCGGCTGGCCTACCAACTGAACACCGAGGTCCTGGCCGAGCTCCAACACGTGGTCGCCGCCGCCTGACCCATCCCCGGCCACCATGGCCGCTCCTGCCACCATGACCGGCCTGGCCCTCTCGGTCCTGCTGGTTTCCGCCACGCCCTCGGGATCATGGCCGGCCTGGTCCCCTCGGTCTTGCCGGTTTCCGCCGCACCCTCGGGGCAGGCCCCCTGCCGTCACCTGGCCGCGCTGACTTCTGCGGCTTCTTCACCCTTGGCCGGCCAGTTGCGCCTGGCCGTCACGGCTGCGCGAGCGTCGCCTCGGCGATCGCCGCGAACCATGCCATCACCTCTCGCGCCACGCCGGGCCCACACCAGCCGAGGGCAGGTCAACGCCAGGTCAAGTCTCGTACCAGAACCGGAATGCGATGAACGTTCTGGGGCGCGGCCCTAGACTTGGATCGTTCGTTGTCTTGTATAGTTCGTGTTTATGAAGTCAGGTATGGCGTCATGACCGCATCCCAGACTCCGACCACCGCCGAGGAACTGCGCGCGGCCGGCCTGCGGGTCACGGCCGCCCGCGTCGCGCTCCTGGAGATCGTCCGGGACGGCGACCACCTCGACGTCGAGGAGATCGCCTCCGGGGTGCGCGATCGCGTGGGCCACATCTCGCTTCAAGCCGTGTACGAGGCCCTCCACGCGCTCACCGCGGCGGGGCTCCTGCGCC
Organism: Nonomuraea purpurea; assembly: GCF_042650645.1. NCBI lineage: Bacteria > Bacillati > Actinomycetota > Actinomycetes > Streptosporangiales > Streptosporangiaceae > Nonomuraea > Nonomuraea purpurea. Next base: position 114,073 of record NZ_JBHSBI010000007.1, on the reverse strand, counting down.
GTATCGAACCGGCCGGCAGCCCGGCCAGGTTCGAGGGGCGCATCGGCGACAACCACCACCACGTCGTGTGCCGGTCGTGTGGTGTCGTCGCCGACGTCGACTGCGCGGTCGGCGAGGTTCCCTGCCTGACCGCGTCCGACAGCCACGGTTTCGTGATCGACGAGGCCGAGGTCATCTATTGGGGCCTGTGCCCCGCCTGTTCCACCGCCAGCAGTTCCTGAGCACCGTGATAGTCCGGAAGGATTCCCATGTCTGAGAACAACGACGCAATCGTCACAGACGCGAAGACCGAGGGTGGAGGTGGCTGCCCGGTCGCGCACACGCGCGCCCCGCACCCGACTCAGGGCGGCGGAAACCGCCAGTGGTGGCCGGAGCAGCTCAACCTGAAGATCCTCGCCAAGAACCCGGCCGTGGCCAACCCGCTCGGCGGGGAGTTCGACTACGCCGAGGCGTTCAAGAGCCTTGACCTGCCGGCCGTGAAGCGGGACATCGCCGAGGTGCTGACGACCTCGCAGGACTGGTGGCCGGCCGACTTCGGCCACTATGGCCCGTTCATCATCCGGATGGCGTGGCACAGCGCGGGCACCTACCGCATCAGCGACGGCCGCGGCGGCGCCGGGGCCGGGCAGCAGCGCTTCGCGCCGCTCAACAGCTGGCCGGACAACGGGAACCTCGACAAGGCCCGCCGCCTGCTGTGGCCGGTCAAGAAGAAGTACGGCCGCAAGCTCTCGTGGGCCGACCTCATGATCCTGGCGGGCAACGTCGCCCTGGAGTCGATGGGCTTCAAGACCTTCGGCTTCGCCGGTGGCCGTGCGGACGTGTGGGAGCCCGACGAGGACGTCTACTGGGGCCCCGAGACCACCTGGCTCGGCGACCAGCGCTACACCGGCGACCGCGAGCTGGAGAACCCGCTGGGCGCCGTCCAGATGGGCCTCATCTACGTCAACCCGGAGGGCCCGAACGGCACCCCCGACCCGCTCGCCGCGGCCCGTGACATTCGTGAGACGTTCCGCCGGATGGCGATGAACGACGAGGAGACGGTCGCGCTGATCGCGGGCGGTCACACGTTCGGCAAGACCCACGGCGCGGGCCCGGCGGATCACGTCGGCCCCGACCCCGAGGCCGCCCCGATCGAGGCGCAGGGCCTGGGCTGGAAGAGCAGCTTCGGCACCGGCAAGGGCGGCGACGCGATCACCAGCGGCCTTGAGGGCATCTGGACGAACACCCCGGTGACCTGGGACAACAGCTTCTTCGAGATCCTGTACGGCTACGAGTGGGAGCTGTTCAAGAGCCCCGCGGGCGCCAACCAGTGGCGGCCGAAGGGCGGCGCAGGGGCGGGCACCGTGCCCGACGCCCACGACTCGTCGAAGAGCCACGCCCCGACGATGCTGACGACCGACCTCTCGCTCCGCGTCGACCCGATCTACGACGAGATCTCGCGGCGCTTCCGCGACAACCCCGACGAGTTCGCCGACGCCTTCGCCCGCGCGTGGTTCAAGCTGACCCACCGCGACATGGGCCCGATCGTGCGCTACCTCGGCTCGGAGGTTCCCGCCGAGACGCTGCTGTGGCAGGACCCCCTGCCCTCGGTGACGCACCAGCTCATCGACGCCGGCGACGTCGCCGCGCTCAAGGCCCAGGTGCTGGCCTCGGGGCTGACGGTGTCGCAGCTCGTGTCCGCCGCGTGGGCGTCGGCCTCGTCCTTCCGCGGCAGCGACAAGCGCGGCGGCGCCAACGGCGCCCGCGTCTGCCTGGAGCCGCAGAGCGGCTGGGAGGCCAACGACCCCGACCAGCTCGCGGTGGTGCTGCGCGCCCTTGAGGGCATCCAGCAGGCCTTCAACGCCGCCCAGAGCGGCGGCAAGCAGGTCTCGATCGCCGACCTGATCGTGCTCGCCGGCGGCGCGGGCGTCGAGAAGGCCGCCAAGGACGCCGGGTACGACGTGAAGGTCCCCTTCACGCCGGGCCGCGTGGACGCCGCGCAGGAGCAGACGGACGTGGAGTCGTTCGCCGCGCTCGAGCCGACCGCCGACGGGTTCCGCAACCACCTGGGCAAGGGCAACCGGCTGCCGGCCGAGTACCTGCTGCTCGACCGGGCCAACCTGCTGACCCTGAGCGCCCCCGAGATGACCGTCCTCGTCGGCGGTCTGCGGGTCCTGGGCGCGAACACCCAGCAGTCGCCGCTCGGCGTCTTCACCGCGACCCCCGAGGTCCTGACGAACGACTTCTTCGTCAACCTGCTCGACCTGGGCACGACGTGGACGGCGACGTCCGAGGACGCGAACACCTTCGAGGGCCGTGACGCCACGGGCGCGGTCAAGTGGACCGGCAGCCGGGCCGACCTGGTCTTCGGGTCGAACTCCGAGCTGCGGGCGCTCGCGGAGGTCTACGCGAGCGACGACGCGAAGGAGAAGTTCGTGAACGACTTCGTCGCGGCGTGGGACAAGGTCATGAACCTGGACCGGTTCGACCTCGTCTGATCGTCGATCCTGGCGTCCAGGCCGGCCTCCGCGCCGGCCGGCCTGGACGTCCTCGGCCCGCACCATCAAGCGCACACCGGCCGAACCGTGCGACGACCCCACAAGCCAACAGCCCCACAAGCCAACGGCCCCACGAGCCGACGAGCCCGCAAGCCGGCAGCCCCGCAAAGGGCGACGGCCCCACTCAGGGCGGCGGCCCCCTGAACCGATCCGCGTCCCCTGCCACGGGGGAGGACTGGCAGTACCAGGCTCAACCGGGGCGGTTCGGGCGAGAATGTCGTGCGTGACCGATGCGCAGAACGCCCTGGGCAGCACTCTGCGCGTGTGGCGTGACCGCCTCTCCCCCGACGAGGCCGGCCTGCCCTCCGGCTCGGGACGCCGGGCCACGGGACTGCGCAGGGAGGAGCTCGCGGCGCTGGCCGGGCTGTCCGTCGACTACGTCGTACGCCTCGAACAGGGACGGGCCACAAACCCTTCCGAGCAGGTCATCGCCGCGCTCGCCCGCGCGCTCCACCTCGACGTCGCAGAACGCGACCACCTCTACCGCCTGGCCGGCCTCCTGCCGCCCGCGCCCGGCCGCGTCTCCTCGCATCTGACGCCCGGCGTGCAACGGCTCATCACCCGGCTCGGCGACCTGCCGCTCGCCGTCTTCACCGCGGACTGGACGCTGCTCACCTGGACCCCTCTGTGGGCCACGCTCATCGGCGACCCGCTGGAGGCCCCCGCCGCCGAGCGCAACTTCGTCCGTGCCACGTTCCTCGCCCCGGCGGACCGTCAGTGGCAGGTGAGGTCGGAACGCGGCGAGGACGCCGTCGAAGCGGCACTCGTGGCCGACCTGCGCGCCGCCCAGGCCACCTACCCGGACGATCCGGGCCTGCGCCGCCTGATCGCCGAGTGCCGCGCCGCCAGCCCCCGCTTCGCCGGCCTGTGGGCGAGCGGGGCGGTCGGAACGCATGACGGCGACCGCAAGACCATCACCCACCGCGTCGTCGGCGATCTCACGCTGGACTGCGACGTCCTCACGGTGGCGGGCACCGATCTCAAGGTCGTCGTCTACACCGCCGCCGCCCACTCCCCCGAAGCCGACAAACTGGACTTCCTCCGCGTCACCGCCATCCGCGCCCCGGCCGCCTCACCCGAGTGAAGGTTGTCACGGACGTGACCGGTACGGATCGCGCAACGGCGTGACCCGTTCGGCGAATTCGTCCTTGAGCCGGACCATCCTCGGGCCCGCCTCGTAGTAGCGGCCCTTCGTCTCGCCGTAGGGCTGGAGCCAACCCTTGGCGGTGAGGTCGCGCAGGTCGCGGGCGGCCTGACCCTGGCTGAGCTCCTCGTCGGCCTGGTACCTGCTGCGGCGCAGCCGCCTGCTCGCGAACGCCTCATAGAGGGCGGAGACGCAGCGGGTGTTGAGGCCGTCGGCGTCCACCTGCTCCTCCAGCAGCGTCCAGATCTCCCCAGCCTGGGACAGGCGGGCGGCCACCCGCTGGGCCTGCATGTGGTGTGCCCTGAGGCAGAACCGCACCCAGTCGAGGGTGTCGCCGTGCGGGCTCCAACGGCGGCGGCCGACCGCGCCGAGCACGTCGTAGTACTCGATGGTGGCGCGATGCTGGCCCAGCCACTCCTCGATCGAGGAGAACTCGGGCGTCATGATCAGGTCACGGCCGAGCACCAGCGTCTGCAGGGCGCGTGACATCCGACCGTTCCCGTCACGCCAGGGGTGGATGTTCACCAGGTTGAAATGGGCCATCGCGGCCCGCACTGGGCTCGGCGCGTCCAGATCGCCCTCGTTGAGCCATGCGACCAGCTCGTCCATGAGCCCGGGAACCAGTTCGGCGTCCGGCCCTTCATAGACCACTTCACGGGACACCGAATCGCGAATATAGATGGCGCCAGGCCGGACCACACCGGGCGTCTTGTTGCGATGGTGGCCGATCATCATGAAGTTGAGCGCGTTGAGCACCCCCGCGTCATAGCGAAAGTCCGGGGCCCGCGACAGCAGTCCGATGTAGGTGAGCGCCTGCTGGTAGCCGGCGATTTCCCTGGCCACCAAGGAGCTCACTTCGAGAGGCTCCTCACCCGCCATGATCGATTGGATGTCCTCGACGCCCACCCGGTAGCCCTCGATGGCGTTCGACCCCTGGATCGCCCGGGCCTGAAGCTGCCTTCGGAGTCGACCGTCCCAGCGGTGCGGCTCGGCCAGACGGTACTTCAACTCCTGCCGCATGTCCTCGATCTCGGCGAGCACCGCCTTGTCGAAGGCCTGGAGCGCGGGTGTGGAGTACAGCATGGAGTCATGCAAGCATGACTTAATCATCTACTCAAATGAGTTGATGATTTGTCCATATATGCGGTGCGTTCATTCTGCCATGAGAAGTCCAGACCGGCCTACCATGGGTCCATGCCCCGCATCTCCGCCGCCACCATCGGCGAGCACCGCGCCCAGACGCGCGACCGGATTCTGCAGGCCGTTTCGCGCCTGTCCAAGGTGCAGGGCATCGACGCCATCTCCATGACCGACGTGGCCGGCGAGGCCGGGATCACCAGGACCGTCCTGTACAACTATTTCCCGGACAAGGCCGCGCTGCTGCTGGCGTTCACCGAGCGGGTGACCCAGTACTTCATCGACAGCTACGAGCAAGAGTTGCCCGAGGGGGCCTCACCGGCCGATCGGCTGCGGGCGTTCGTGCGGCTGCAGTTGGCCGGGCTGCTGGCGCATCCTCATCCGGGGGCCGCCGATCTCAGCGCGGCGCTCGGGCCCGACGCCTACCAGCAGTTGGCCGAGCACGTCGCGCCCATGCAGCGGGTGCTGGTGGAGATCTTGGACAGCGGGGTCGAGTCGGGTGACTTCCGGGTGCTCGACGCGGCGGCGACGGCCCGGATGGTGCTCGCGGTGATCGGCGCCGAGCGGGTGCCGCTGATCAGCGGCGAGGTGACGGTGGAGACGGCCGCGGAGCTGGTGTCGGAGTTCGTGCTACGAGCCCTCGGCAGCGGAGCCACCCCGTGACCGATGGTGTCCGCGCGGACGGGCACGTCGAGCTCAAGTCGGCCCGTGGCCGCTGGATCCTGTTCGCGACCGTGCTCGGCTCCGGGATCGCGCTGCTCGACAGCACGGTGGTGAACGTCGCGCTGCCGTTCCTCGGCGCCGACCTCCGTGCGCAGATGGAGGGCCTTCAGTGGACGGTGAACGCCTACACGCTGACCCTGGCCGGGCTGATCCTGCTGGGCGGCTCGCTCGGCGACCGCTTCGGCAGGCGGAAGGTCTTTCTCATCGGCACGGTCTGGTTCGCGGTGGCCTCGGCGCTGTGCGGGCTGTCGCCGAACATCGAGTTCCTGATCGGAGCCCGCGCGTTGCAGGGCATCGGGGGCGCGCTGCTGACGCCGGGGGCGCTGGCGATCATCCAGGCGTCGTTCGTGCGGCACGACCGGCCCAGGGCGGTGGGGGCGTGGTCGGGGCTCGGCGGGGTGGCCAGCGCCATCGGGCCGCTGCTGGGCGGGGCGCTGGTGCAGACGGCCGGGTGGCGGTGGGCGTTCCTGATCAATCTGCCGTTCGCGGCGCTGATCGTGTTCGTCACCCTGCGCCACGTTCCGGAGAGCAGGGACGAGCAGGCGGCGGGGCGGTTCGACGTGCTGGGCGCGGCGCTGGCGGCGCTGGCGCTGGCCGGGATCACCTACGGGCTCATCCAGGAGGGCGCGCCGGTGCCGCTGGTCGTGGGGCTCGCGGCGGCGGCCGCGTTCGTGGTGACGGAGATCCGCAGGTCGCCTGACGCGCTGGTGCCGGTGGAGCTGTTCCGTGATCGGGTGTTCACGGCGGTGAACGTGGTGACGCTCATCATGTACGCCGCCATGGGCGTGGTGTTCTTCCTGCTGGTGGTCCAGCTCCAGGTGGTCTCGGGCTTCGGCCCCATCGAGGCCGGGTTGTCGATGTTGCCGACGACGATCCTGATGATGTTGTTGTCGGCCAGGGCAGGAGAGGTGGCCAAGCGGTTCGGTCCCCGCTGGCCGATGACGATCGGGATCCTGGTGGCGGGCGTCGGGTTCGTGTGGATGAGCACGATCGGTCAGGGCGCCTCCTATCCGCTGCAGGTGCTGCCCGCGGTGTCGGTGTTCGGGCTGGGCCTGTCGGCGACGGTGGCGCCGCTGACGGCGACGGTGCTGGCCACGGCCGACGACCGGCACGCGGGCACGGCCAGCGGCATCAACAACGCCGTCGCCCGCACCGGGAGCCTGCTGGCGGTGGCCGCAGTGCCGCCGCTGGTCGGGCTGGTGGGCGAGGCGTTCAGGAACCCGCCGGTGTTCGACGCGGGGTTCAGGCGGGCGATGCTGATCAGCGCGGGGATGATGGTGGTGGCGGCGCTGATCACGTCCCTGACGATCAGGACGAACGTGCTGGCGGACGAGGACGACGGCTAGTCAGAACGTGAACGCCTGGCTGCGGACGCTGTTGTCGAAGTTGGACAGCAGCAGTTCGGGCTCCCCGGCCGAGCGGATGCCCGGCAGCCTGGTCAGCAGCTCGCGGAACATCGTGCGCAGTTCCTGCCTGGCCAGGTTGGCGCCTAGGCAGAAGTGGGGGCCGGGGCCGCCGAAGCCGACGTGGGGCTTGGTGTCGCGGGTGATGTCGAAGGTGTCGGCGTCGGGGAAGACCGATTCGTCGCGGTTGGCCGAGCCGTAGAAGAGCACGACCTTGTCGCCCTTCTTCAGTTCCAGGCCGCGCAGCTCGCAGTCTTCGGTGACCGTGCGCCGAAACTGCATGATGGGCGAGACGTAGCGGACCATCTCCTCGACGGCCCCGCCCACGTGGGCGTCGAAGTCGCTCATGAGCAGCTCGCGCTGCGCGGGGTTCTCGGTGAGGAGCCTGATGCCGTGGGCCATCGTGTTGCGGGCCGTCTCGTTGCCGGCGACCAGCAGCAGCGCGAAGAAGGAGCCCAGCTCCTTGTCGGTGAGTTTCTCCCCGTCGGGGTTGGCGTTGACCAGCAGGGAGACCAGGTCGCCCTTGGGTTCGGCGGCGCGTTCGTGGCCGAGCTTGATGACCATGCGCTGCAGCGCCAGCAGGGCCAGCATGTTCTGCCCGGCGAGCTGGACGCTGCGGGCCAGGCTGGGGCGCACGCCGGTGTAGGCGGTGGAGACGTCGACGTGCTGGTGGACCTTGGCCCGCAGCTCCGGCGGAATGTCGAGCATGTCGCAGATGACGTGGATGGGCAGCTTGGCGGCCACCTGGGAGACGAAGTCCTTCGGCCCGTCCTTGACGACGTCGTCGACGATGCGGGCGCAGGCGGCCTCGATGTCGTTCTGCAGGCCCGCCAGCATGCGCGGGCTGAACGAGCGGGTGACGATCCTGCGCAGGCGGGCGTGGCGGGGGTCGTCCATGTTGACCATCGACTCGCCGAAGACCTGTTTCACCCAGCCGGGCGGCTCGGGGTTGGTCACGGCGGGCTCGCTGGAGAAGAGTTTGGCGTTGCGGCCGGCCTCGACCACGTCGGCGTGGCGGACGAGGGCGTAGAAGCCTTTGCCCGACCGCAGGAAGGGCACCTTCTTCTCCGGGAAGAACACCGGATGCTCCAGTTGCCGGAGCCGGGCGAACGCCTCATTCCGCTCTTTGAGGGGTTTGCGCCAGAAATCCAGATCCGCGAGATCGATGTGCACTCATCTATCCTGGCACGTTCCGACGGAGTTAAGACGCGGTTCGAGCTGGCCGGACATACCTCGAAGTATGAACGCGCTGCTCGCCGCCTGCCTGGTCCTTCCGCTCGCCTCCGGCCCGAGCGCCGCCGCCGCCCCCTCGTGCGGCGGGCACCCTCTCGACTTCGACGGCGACGGCCGTCCGGACCTGGCCGTGGCCGCCCCCTACGACAACTCCAGGGCCGGTTCGGTGACCGTGATGTACGGCTCCGGCAAGCGGGTCAAGCTCACCCAGGAGGGCGCTGAGCCGGGCGACTCGTTCGGCTCCGCGCTGGCCGTCGGCGACTTCGACGGCGACGGGTGCGCCGACCTGGCCGTCGGGGTGTCGGAGGAGTTCATCGGCGAGCGGGTGCCCGGAGGCGACGGCAACGGGGTCGTGCAGATCTACAAGGGCTCGGCCGACGGGCTCGTCGCCGGTGAGGAACTGTCGCTGGCCAAGCCGTCGAGCGACCGGTTCGGGGCGGCGCTGGCGGCCGGCGACCTCGATGGGGACGGCAAGGACGAGCTGGTCGTGGGCGCGCCCAGCCACCGCTCGGGCGGGGCGGTGACCGTTTACTGGATGAAGGGCCGTAAGCCCTTCCAGATCACGCAGAAGACGCCGTGGGTGCGGCAGTCGGCCAACGTCACCGACCAGTGGGGGGCGGCGCTGACCACCGGCGACTTCGACGGCGACGGCCGCGACGATCTGGTCGTCGGCGCGCCCGCCGACAGCGTCACGCTGGACGGGCAGGGCTCGGTCACGGTGATCGACGTGCGGCGCGAGCGGGCCCGGCAGTACACGCAGAGCACGCCGGGCATCAAGGGCGCCTCGGAGAAGTGGGACAACTTCGGGGCGGCCCTGGCAAGCGGCGACTTCAACGGCGACGGCAAGGACGACCTGGCCATCGGGGTGCCGGGCGAGGGCCTGAGCGCGAACCAGCGGGCCATGGACTACGGCGACGGAACGGTGGACGTCCTGTACGGCTCGCGCGGCGGGCTGACCACGTACAAGAGCGAGGCCTGGTCGCAGAACACCCTCAAGGGCGTGCCCCGCTACTACGACCGGTTCGGGGCGGCGCTGACGGCCGGGGACTTCAACGGCGACGGCAACGACGAGCTGGCCGTCGGCGTGCCGGGCGAGAAGGCGGTGCAGGTGCTGATGGGCCGCTCGTCCGGCGGCCTGACGCGGGTGGGGAACCTGCTGATCAAGGGCAAGGGACGCGACTTCGGCGCGGCCCTGGCGGCGCTGCCCCTCGGCGAGCGCTACCAGCCGCTGTCCAAGAAGAAGCCGCTGTTCGGGCTCGTCGTGGCCGCCCCCGACCAGGGGCTGGTCATGTACGCGCCGGGCTCGCGCAAGCCCGGCCTGCGGCTCGGCAAGGTGCGCCAGCTCAGCAAGGGCACCGGCCTGTACGGCTACACCTTCGGCTGAGGCCCCCGGCTGTCACGATCAACCGGCACGCCGAGGCCCGCCCGACCGGAACGATCACCCTGAAGGTCGAGGCCGATCAGGCTGATCAACTGGCAGGATCACCCTGAACAGGGCGCCCTTGCCCGGTTCGCTCTCCGCCATGACGACGCCGCCGTGCGCCTCCACCAGCGTGGCCGCGATCGACAGCCCCAGCCCCGACCCGCCGGCGCTGCGCGCGGGATCGGCCCGGTAGAACCGCTCGAACACCCGCTCGGCCACCTCCTCCGAGAACCCCGGCCCCTCGTCGGCCACCTCCACCACGGCTTTGTCGCCGTCGATGCCGACCCGCACCTGGAAGGGCGTGCCGGGCGGGGTGTGGGTGAGCGCGTTGGTGACCAGGTTGTTGAGCACCTGGCCGAGCCGCGACTCGTCGCCGGTCACGGTCACGTCGTCCTCGCCCTCGAACAGGCGCACGAGCTCGATCCGCCGCTCCGGCGCCAGCGTCTGGGCATCGATGACGGTGGTGGCGGCCAGGCTGAGCAGGTCGACGGGCCGCATGGCCAGCTCGCGCCGCTGGTCGAGCCTGGCCAGCAGCAGCATGTCCTCCACCAGCAGGCCCATCCGCGCCGCCTGCCCCTCGATGCGGCGCAGCAGCCGAACGGCCTCGGCCAGGTCCTTTTCCTCGCCCAGCCGGTAAAGCTCCGCGAACCCCCTGATCGACGTCAGCGGCGTGCGCAGCTCGTGGGAGGCGTCGGCCATGAACCTGCGCATCAGCTCCTCAGAGCGCCTGGCGGCCGTGGCGGACGCGCGGGCCGACTGGGCGGCGGCCTCCCGTTCGCGTGCGGACGACTCGATCTGGGCGAGCATGGTGTTGAGCGAGCGGCCCAGCTTGCCGACCTCGGTGGTATTGGCCCACAGCGGCACGCGCCGCGACAGGTCGCCTCCGGCGATGGCCTTGGCCGTACGCGCGATCTCGCCGAGCGGGCGCAGGCTTCTGCGGACCAGCCAGTAGCAGCCGAACCCGAGCACGACCAGCGTGCCGCCGCCGCCGACGGCCACGATCAGGCCGAGCTGGGAGACCGTGGCGTCCACGTCGCCCAGGCTGATCGCGATCACCCGGGTCTCGCCGGCGCGGCCGGGCACGGCGACGACCCGCCAGTGCGGCCCTGCGGCGGCGAGCGACTCCACGGTGAAGGGGCGGCCGTGCCGCGCCTGCACGTCGCCGCTGGTCAGCCGGGGCAGGGCGGGGGTGTGCAGCTCGGTCGATTCGCTGAGCGTACGCATCGGGGCGCCGTTCGAGTCCAGGACCATCGCGTGGAACAGGCCGAAGAAGCGTTGCGGGCGCACGCCCGTCCTGGGTTCGGGCGGCGGCTCGCGGGGCGGGCCGCTGGCGGCGCGCAACTGCAGGTCGACGCGCTCGACGAGGTAGCCGCGCAGCAGCCGCACGGCGAACAGGCCGGTCAGCGTGATTGCGAGGGTGACCAGCAGCAGGGTCGCCGACACCAGGCGGAGCCAGAGCGGGGTGCGGGCGAGATATTTCCTCATATGCGGGGCGGGCGCAGGATGTAGCCGACCCCGCGCAGGGTGTGCAGGTATTTTCGCTCGCCGGTGTCGACCTTGCGGCGCAGGTAGGAGACGTACGACTCGACGAGGCCTACGTCGGTGCGCCAGTCGCCGTTCCAGACGTGGTCGAGGATCTGCGTCTTGGACAGCACCCGGCCCACGTTGAGCATGAAGTAGCGCAGCAGCCTGAACTCGGTGGGCGACAACCGTATCGGGACGCCGTCGCGCCAGACCTCGTGGCTCTCCTCGTCCAGTTCCAGGTCGGCCACGCTCAGCCGGTTCGGCGGCGGGGCGCCGCGGCGGGTCCTGCGCAGCACGGCCCTGATCCTGGCGATGACCTCCTCCAGGCTGAACGGCTTGGTCACGTAGTCCTCGCCGAGACCGAGCCCGGCGATCCTGTCCTCCGGCGTGTCCTTGGCGGTCACGAACAGCACCGGGACCCGGCGGCCGCGGGACCGCAGCCTTCCCGCGACCGCCAGGCCGTCCAGGTCGGGCAGCATCACGTCGAGCATCACCAGATCGGGCGTGCTCTCCTCGGCCACCCGCAGCGCCTCCTTGCCATCGGCGGCGGTCAGCACCTCGAACCCGGCCATGCGCAGACTGGCCGAGAACAGCTCCCTGATGTTGGGTTCGTCGTCGACCACCAGCAGCCTGGCCTCGGGCTCGCTCATCGCGGTGTTCCTCCCTGGCCTCCCATGCCTCCTTGGGCTCCCTGGGTGATGGAGGCCGCCGTAACCGAGCCGTCGTCGCCCGGCCGGCCCCGGACCACGACGGTGGTGCCGCTCTTGAGGTCGGAGACCTTGCCGGGCTTGGAGACCTGGACGGTGGTCTTGTCGTCGGTGGTCACCGTGACGGTCTCGCCGTTCATGGTCTTGAGGTAGACCTTGCCGTCCTCGACCTTCTCGACCGTGCCGACGGTGCCGCCGCCCATGCGCTGACCGGCGCCACGCTGCCCGAAAGGCTGCCCGGGAGACTGCCCCTGGGGCTGCCCCTGACCGCCTTGCCGCTGGGCGAACCCGCCGCCCATGGGCCCGGCCGCCGCGGGCGGGGCGGACAGGTTCGCCGCCTGGATGCCGATGATGATGCCGGCGACCAGCACCACGCCCGCGGCCAGGGTCAGCGTCAGCTTCGAGGCGCCCTGCCGGGGCTGGACGGCGAGCTCTTCCCGCAGGTCGTCCGGGTACGGGGAGGAGTCAAGCTGGGCCATGTCGCATTCTCCTTACTCGTGGCGCAAGGCCTGGATCGGCCTGAGCTTGGCCGCCCGGTTGGCGGGATAACTGCCGAAGAACAACCCGATGCCCACCGACACGCCCAGCGCCAGCGCGACCGACGACGGCACCAGGACCGGCTCGATGCCGGCCACGGAGAACCTGGTCCCCAGGAACGCCACCAGAACCCCGGACAATCCTCCCACCAGACTCAGCAGTGTGGCCTCCATCAGGAACTGGCCCAGGATCGCGCTCCTGGGCGCCCCGATGGCCTTGCGGATGCCGATCTCGCGCGTGCGCTCGGTGACGGTCACCAGCATGATGTTGGTGATGCCGATGCCGCCCACCAGCAGCGAGATCGCCGCGACCGCGCCGAGCAGCACGGTGAAGGTGCCGGTCGCGGCGCTGATGGTCTCCTGCAGCGTGGCCTGGTTGAGAATGCGGTAGTCGGGGTTGTCGTCCGTGATGCCGTGCCGCTGGTTGAGGACGGCCGTGACCTCCGCCTGCGCCGTCGTGGTGGTCTCGGCTCCCGTCGCCTGCACGACGATGGAGTTGAGCTGGCCGAAGCCGCTCAGGCTCTGCTGCACGGCCGGCAGCGGCGCGATGGCCACGTCGTCGGCGTCCTGCATGCCGGCGGACCCGGCCTCCTTCAGCACGCCGACCACGGTGAACGGCACGCCCGACACGCTGACCTGCTTGCCGATCGGATCGACGGTCCCGAACAGCTGCTCCACGACGGTCTTGCCGAGCACCACCACCTTCCTGGCGGCCAGCACGTCGTCGTTGAAGAAGTAGGTGCCCTTGGCCACGGGCTTGTTCATAGCCTCGAAGTAGCTGGGGTAGGTGCCGACGAACTGCGCGATCTCATGGCTGGCGGGTCCGTACGCGGCGGTCGAGGATGCGGCGTTCACGACCGGCGAGACGCTCTTGACCGACGGCGCCAGCGTCCTGTCGGTCAGCGCCTTGGCGTCGGCGAGACTGAGCTGCCTGGCCTGGGTGCGCGGGCCGGCGTCCACCGCGACCGGGCCCCGCATGCCGCCGCCTGGTCCTCCGGAGAACGACGGGGAGATCGTCAGGGTGTTGGCGCCCAGGCGCTGGATGTTGCCCGCGATGCTGCGCGAGGCGCCCTCGCCGACGGCGACGAGCATGATGACCGCGGCCACGCCGATGAGGATGCCGAGCGTGGTCAGCGCGCTGCGCATCTTGTTGGCCAGCAGGCCGCGCAGCGCGAAGCGGAGGATCTCGACCTGGTTCACGTCAGCGCCATCCTCGGAGGGGCGCCGTCCACGGGCGCCTGGCGGCGGTCCTCCACGATCTCGCCGTCCACCAGCCTGATCACCCGTTTGGCGTGCGCGGACACGTCGTCCTCGTGAGTGATGAGCACGATGGTGCGGCCCGACTCGCTGAGCCGGTCGAGGATCTGCAGGACGTCGCCGGTGGAGGCGGTGTCGAGGTTGCCCGTCGGCTCGTCGGCCAGCAGCAGGGCGGGCTGGTGGGCCAGGGCCCTGGCCAGGGCGACCCGCTGCTGCTGGCCGCCGGAGAGCTGGTTCGGCTCGTGGTGCACGCGGTCGGTCAGGCCGACCTGCTCCAGCGCGGCCATGGCGCGTTCGCGGCGTTCGGCCTGGCCGATGCCGCCGTACACGAGCGGCAGCTCCACGTTGGCCAGCGCGCTCATGCGCGGGATCAGGTTGAAGGACTGGAAGACGAACCCGACCCTGCGGTTGCGCAGGATGGCGAGCTGGTGCTCGTTCAGGCGGCCCACGTCGGCGCCGTCGATCAGGTACGTGCCGGAGGTGGGGATGTCGAGGCAGCCCAGGATGTTCATGAGCGTGGACTTGCCGGAGCCCGAGGCGCCCATGATGGCGACGTAGTCGCCGCGTTCGACGTCCAGGTTGACGCCGCGCAGGGCGCGGACCTTGGCGTCGCCCTCGCCGTACTCCTTGACCAGGTCCCGCACCCGCAGGACCGGGGCCTTCCGCGGCTCGGGGGCCGTCATCGCCCGCCTCCCGGCCCGCCGCCGGGGAAGCCTCCGCCGCCGAACATGCGCTGGTTGCCGCCGCCTGTCGTGGTCGCGGGGGGCACGATCCTGTCGCCCTCGGACACCCCCGACTTGATCTCCGTCAGCGTGGCGCCGCGCACGCCGACCTCGACCGGGGTCCTGGTCTGCCTGCCGTTCTCGAACAGGGTGACCGTGGTCTGGCCGCCGCTGGTGGAGACCGCCGTGGAGGGGACGGTGACGACGTCGTCTGCCTGGCCGACCACGACCTCGACCGTGGCGGTCTGCCCGAGCCGCACCTGGCTCGGGACCTTCGTGAACGTCACCGTGACCGGGTACTGCACGACGTTGTTGCTGGTGGAGGCGACGGGATCGATCTGCGTGACCTTGCCCTGGGCGCTCACGCCCGGCAGCGCGTCGAAGGTGACCGTGGCCTCCTGGCCCTGCTTGAGCTTGCCGACATCGGACTCGGTGAAGGCGCCCACGAGTCGCAGCGCGCCGGTGTCGGCGATCTCGACGAACCCGCTGCCGGAGTCGGAGGAGCCGGCGCCCTGACCGCTCTGGCCACCCTGACCGCCCTGACCGCCCTGACCGTCCTGGCCGGAGGTCGTTCCACCTGAGCCGCCCGAGCCGGCGCTCGTGCCGCCGACGGAGCCGTTCACCGCGATGATCGTGCCCTTGTACGGGGCCCTCAGCACGGTGGCGTCGGCCGTGCGCTGAGCCTCCCTGTAGGCGTTGCGGGCCTTGACGAAGGCGGCGTAGAGCTGCGCCGTGTCGGTGCCGTCGTCGACGGCGCTCTGGTAGTCGGCCTTGGCCGCCGTCAGGCTCTCCTGGACGGCCGAGTCGTCCAGCCTGGCCAGGATGTCGCCCTTGGCGACCTTGTCCCCGGCCTTGATGTAGATCTTCTCGACCGTGCCGGTCGTACCGAATGAGAGCGCCCGGGACTTGGAGCTCTCGACCGCGCCCGACGCGGACACCGAGGCGGTCACGGAACCTCGGCCCGCGGTGACCGTCCGCACGGTCGTCTCGCTCTCGGCCCGTCCCGTGCCGAGCTGGGCGTAGACGAGCACGCCACCCCCCAGCAGAAGCACCGCCAGTGCTCCGTTGGTCATCAGCGCCCTGCGCCTTGTCGACACCTTCACAGCCGGTGACCCTTGCACACCAGGCTGCGGTGCAGCCGCGAGCAAGCTGAACGTTCGCTGACAAAGTCGAAAGCCCGCCACATCCACAGGGAACTCTGAGGATGCTCGCAGCCTGGCGCGAACCTGCTCCGGCATGATGGGCCGCCATGAGACCGACTTTCGTGCTGGGCGGCCTCGCCCTGGCGGTGCTCGTCGCCGGGTCCGGCCTGGCGCTGGCGCTGCGCGACGACGCCCCGCCCACCGTCCAGGCACGGCTCGCCTCCGCCCAGCGCGGGCAGGTCACGGCCTTGGTCAGCGCGGCGGGCAGCACCGTGGACGGCTCGCGGCGGGACCTGGCGTTCGGGTCCTCCGGGACGGTGACCAAGGTGCATGTCAAGGTCGGGACCAGGGTGAAGAAGGGCCAGGTGCTGGCCAGGATCGACGGCCGGGGGGCGCGGGAGGCGTACGAGGCGGCCAAGGCCGACGTGGCCGCCGCCGAGGAGGCGCTGGAGGAGGCGTCCTCGGCCCCGTCGCCGGCTCCGTCTGCGGGGACGCCCGCCAGAGCCGGACGCACGCCCTCGGCCTGCGTCCCGTCCAAGGGCGGCACACCCCAGGGAACCACCCGGCCCACCCCGACCGGCACCCGCCCTGCCGCGACCACGGGCACACCGACCACCCGCCCGACCAGCGGCGGGACACCGGACGCCAACGCCACGGTCACGGACGGCACGACGATCGGCGACGACAGGCTCGCTGGTCGGGGCGGCAGCGCGGCGAACGGTGAGGCCGCGATCGGCCCCGCGTCGCCCAGGACCGCGTCCCCTGTCGCGGCTCTTGCCGCGTCCCCCGCGGTGCGCCCCGTCTCGACCCCCTCCCCCGAGCCGACGTCCACATCGCACCCTGGGCCCACACCCACGTCCACCCCGACCCCAGGACCGACCGACTCCTGGCCTCAGCCCACGGCGACGGTCACCGTGACGGCCACCGTCACCACGACCGTCACCGCCACCCCGACCAGCGGCGGAAAGGGCGCCGGGGATCACCGGCCCTCCTTGGACGACCCGTCCGGTCCCTCCGCCAAGCCCTCCGCCACGGGAAAGCCCACGGCGACCGCGAAGCCCTCCACCCGGCCGAGCTCGGGGAAGGATGGCGACTCCCGCCCGTCCCAGAACCCCTGCACCCCAAGCGGCAACGTGACCGGCGACGGAACCAGGGCCGTGACCGGCAACGGCGCCCCGCCCAGGGGCGGGCTCAGTGAGGAGCAGGCCGCCGCGAACGTGGACCGCGCGCAGGCCGCCCTCGAACAGGCGGCCGACGCCGTACGGGCCACCCGCATCGTGGCTCCGAGGGCGGGCACGATCCTGTCGGTGGCGGGCCGCGTCGGCGACACGGCCGGAACCGCCACGTTCGTCGGCCTCGGCAACCTGAATGAACTCCAGGTCCAGGCCATGGTCACCGAGTCCGACGTGAACCATCTCAAACTTGGCCAGAAGTCCCAGATCACCCTGGCCACCCGCAACGGCGAACGCCACGAGGGCACGGTGACCGCCATCGCGCCGACCGCGACCGTGGACGGCCGGCTCGTCCGCTACGGGGTCACCCTCGCCTTCGCCGAGCCCCCGTCGGACCTCATGCTCGGCCAGACCGCCTCGGTGACGGTCACCACCGACGAGGCGCGCGACGCCGTCTACGTGCCCGCGGCGGCGATCCGCAGCCGCGCCGACGGCACCCAGGTGGTCACGGTCCGCTCGGGCGGCCGGGACTCGGCGAAGGTGGTGCGGACGGGGGTCCGCGGCGACCAGTACGTGGAGGTGAAGGAGGGGCTGAGCGAGAGCGACCAGGTGGTGATCTCCAACGGCACCGCCGGCGAGTTCCCCGAGGGAAGCTGGCCGGACGCCTGACGCCGATCGGCCCAGGCGTGGTGGGCCTGGGCCGATCGGCGTCGTCGGCGGGTTGAGCGGATCCTCAGCGGGCTTTCAGGAAACGTTCAGCCGGCGCCGAGCGCCCCCGCCTTTCCTGCCGCCGAAGCCGGGGACTCGGCCGGGATGGTGAGCTGGTGGGCGGTCTTGGCGCGGGCGCCCCGCCGTGAGATGTAGTCCAGCGTCCGGAAGTCCACCGACAGCTCGTCCCTGGTCAGCCGCGCCATCAGGTACCCCCGGCGCTGGTCGATGTAGGAGATGTGCGGGTTCTCCTGGACGGCTTCGGCGATCCACGTACGGTCCCGGTAGCCGTCACCGTCGCTGGCGATCGACGACGCCACCAGCTCCCTGGCGATCACCGGCGAGTCGGGGTCGTCGAAGTCGGTCTTGAGCTCGGCCAGATGGTGCATGTGCGCGTCGCCGGTCAGCACGACCGGGTTGGAGGTGCGCGACAGCGATCCCAGCAGCCGGGTCCGTTCGGCCGCATAGCCGTCCCAGGAGTCCAGGTTCACCTCACGCCCCGGCCCGATCTTGTAGTCGCGCTGGGCCATCATGATCTGCTGGCCGAGCAGGTTCCAGCGGGTGTCGGAGTCGTGCAGCCCGCTCTCCAGCCAGCGCCACTGGTCGGTTCCGAGCAGGGTGCGCTTACTGGCCAGGCGGTCGTCGCAGCCGGCGCGCACCCCATCCATGCAGGCCTGGTCGTCGCGGAACTGCCGGGTGTCGAGCAGGTGGAAGCGGGCCAGCGTGCCCCAGGAGATGCGCCGGTTCACGCGCAGCACCGCCCCCTGGAGGCTGACCCTGCGCAGCGGCATGTTCTCGTAGTACGCCTTGAACGCCTGCGCCCTGCGCCTGGCGAACCCCGGCGCGCCGGTGCTGGAGACGGAACCGGCCCAGTTGTTCTCCACCTCGTGGTCGTCGAAGGCCACCAGCCACGGCGCCGCCGCGTGCGCCCGCTGCAGGTCGCGGTCGCTCTTGTACTGGGCGTGGCGCAGCCGGTAGTCGGCCAGGGTCTGGCACTTGCCGGGCGTGTGGGTGCGTACGCGGCCGGCCAGCGCGGTGTAGCCGCTGGGGCCGTACTCGTACATGTAGTCGCCGAGGAAGACGACCAGGTCGGGCTCCTGCTCGGCCAGGCGGCGGTAGGCGGTGTAGTAGCCGTGCTCGTAGTGGGCGCACGCCGCCACCGCGAACGTGAGGGGCGTCTCCCCCGTGGGCGTCGTCCTGGTGCGGCCGGCCGACGAGAGCCTGCCGGCGCTCCTGAACCGGTAGAAGTAGTCGCGCCCCGGTTCCAGCCCGTTGAGCTCGACGTGGACGCTGTGGGCGTCGCGCGCCCTGGCGGTGGCCGTGCCCGACTTGACGATCTTGCTGAAGCGTTCGTCGGTCGAGACCTGCCAGTCCACGTCCACGTCGCGGGAGGGCATGCCGCCCCGGCCGTCGCCGCCCATCGGATCGACGGCCAGCCTGGTCCACAGGACGAAGCCGTCGGCGGAGGGGTCGCCGGAGGCCACGCCCAGCGTGAACGGGTCCGACTTGAGGGTCCGCACCGAGGCGGCCGAGGCCGCCGGGGTGAGGCTCTGGGGAAGGAGGAGGCCGGCTGTCGCCGCTGTCAGGAAGGCTCTGCGGTCCACGTTTCCAGGTATGTCCGCCCGTGCTGACTGAGCCGTGACATGGGAGTCAAGCGCGGGTGAACAGCATCAGTCGTCCTGTTCGCGAAGTGCTTCCATGAGAGCGGTGGCCATCTCGATACCGGCCTCATCGTCCAAGTCGCGGAAGGCTTCGAGCGCCTCCGTACAGCGGGCGACGGCGGCCTCGTGCAGGCCGAGCCAGTTCAGCGCCGAGGCCTCTTCCCAGGCGAGCCTGGCCCGTTCGGCCGCGACGCCGGGATGGGAGGCCGCGGCGTCGAGCGTCTGTCTGGCGCGCTCGTATGCGTAGGTGATCATAGAGGCGTCGTCATAACCGTAGTAGGTGTTCAGGGCGTGCAGGCGGATCGCGACGGCGGCCCGCAGGAGGTTGCCGTCGCGTCGGTAGAGTTCGGCCGCCTCCGCGTACGCCGCCGCGGCCTCCCGGTCGTCGTCCCTGCCGCTGAGCAGGTCGGCGATCTCGAAGAAGGCATCGGCGTCGCCGACCGCGCGCAGTTCCTCCACGGCCCTGGCGGCTTCCCCGAGCCTGGCCAGCGCTCTACTCAGGAGGCGGCGCGTCTCAGCCGTGTCCTGCTCGCCCTCCAGCAGGGGCAGGGCCTCCTCCGCCACCTCGGCGGCGTCCATCGGACGGTCGGCCTTCAGGTACGCCCGCGCCAGGTCCACCCGGGCGAGCGCCGCGTGTGCGCCGTCGCCTGCCTGGGTGAACCCGGCCACCGCCTCCTCCAGTTCGCCCACGTCGGACCGGGCCGCCCCGCTGCGCCAGCGTTCCTCCGGCGAGCCGGTGACCGCGCGGCGGGCGTGGGGTGTCAGCGGCAGGCGATCGGTCACGGGCGTGGCGGCCAGGCGGGTCTCCAGGCGGCGGGAGTACGCGTCGTTGCCGTTGCGGGCGTCGAACCTGGCGGCGATCGCGCGGGCGACCGTCTCCATCTCGGCCCGCAGCTCGGGCACCGGGACGTCCGCGCCGGACCGGCGTACGGTCAGGCCGGCGTGGCCGCCCTCCTCCAGGCGGCGCAGCACGATTGCGGCGCCCACCATGAAGTCGGCGGCGTCGTCGGGCGACGGCGCACGCTCCAGCAGCGGCAGTTCCCGCTCCAGGATCTCCAGGCCACGCGCCTCGTTGCCGGTCCGCGCGCAGAAGCTCATGTGGGCGCCGATGTCGTCGATGTCGCCGACCCGCCCTTGAACCAGCCGGTACGCCCGGCGGTGCGCGTCGGCGGCCGCGTCCAGGCGCCCGGTGCGCAGGTAGATGGGCAGCAGCGTGCACAGGATGCTCTGCGGCTGGGAGAAGCAGGTGAACTGGCCGGATACGACGGGCCCGGCCAGGGCGACCGCCTCCTCGTCGCGCCCGAGCGCACCCAGCTTGTGGGCCTGGTGGCTGATGTCGCAGGCCTGGCAGTTGGACAGCCGGTCGCGCGGCGCGGTGCGCCAGCGGTGGAACCATTCGGCCAGGCCGGCCTCGTCGCCGAGGTGCCAGGCCATGCTGCAGCGCGCGGAGTAGACGGCGTGCATGAGGTCGCCCGCCTGCCGGTAGCGGCGCTCCATGTCGTCCAGCGCGTCGAGCGCGCGCGTGAGCGGGATCTCGGGAAACCGCTGGATGGCGCCCATGATCCACTTGAACTGCCAGAGCAGCCGGTGGACCTGCCATTCCTCCCAGCGGCCCGGCTCGGCGTCGTAGTCGGCCAGGGCGCGCGAGAACGTGGCGAACGACTTCACCGGCTCGCCGCCGAAGTTGTAGCAGGTGATGAGCTCCAGCCGGGCGTCGACGATCAGCTCGTGGTCGTGCCGCGTCTCCGCGATGCGCAGCGCCCGCTCGACGAGCACGCTCTTGGCCTCGCCGTAGGGCAGGCCGCCGGCCTGGCCGAGCAGCGCCTGGGCGTCGTCAGTCATGAACCCTCCTTCGTCGGGCCCATGTTTCCCTGCTTATTGATGACCTCGACAAGCTCAGTCATGGTCGCCTCCCTGGACGGCCCAGTCGAGCAGGCCCAGGAACGAGCGGTTGAGCGCCGCGGTGTCGGCCGGGCGCAGCGGGTGGTGGCCGTGCAGCAGCGCCATCCCGTACAGGGACTCCACGGCGGTGGCGGCCAGGGTCATGTCGGACAGCCCCAGGACGCGCCGGACGAGCGGGTTGCGGTGGTTGAGCACCAGGCGCGGCCGGTCGGCGGCGACCGTGCGCTCCAGGGCGCCGAGCACGTCGGCCCACAACTCGTCGCCGGCCTCACGCGCCTCGCGCAGGTCGGCGTGGTGTTCGGCGGCGCGGCTGGTCAGGTAGAGGGCGGGCAGCGAGGCGGGGTCGAAGTCGCGCAGCACCACCTGGCAGCCGAGCGGGTCGAGCGCCTTGGCCGCGGCGGCGAGGAACGGGCGCGCCCTGAGCTCGGCGTCGGGTTCGGCGGGGCCGAGGTGGGTGGCCAGCTCCGCCGGGTCGAGCCGGGCCAGGCGCGCGTCGGGGTCGATCCTGTTCAGCCTGGAAAGGATCTCGCCGTCGTAGACGTAGCCGCCGTTGACCAGGCCGACGCCCTGCGCGCCGGAGACAGCGGCGAGCTGGCGGAACTCGTCGACCGAGCCGGCGTAGCGCCCACGTGGGAAGGTGGCCCTGAACTGGGCCAGCGTCATCGGCCCCGCGCTGGTCTCGTATTCGAGCCAGCGGTCGACGAGCCTGAGCATGTCGTCGTCGTGCAGGGCCAGGGCCTTGACGCCGAGCTGGTGCAGGGTCAGGAAGGCACGCAGCCCGTCGGGGTCGGTCTCGGCGAGCCGGACGAGCCAGGCGCGCAGCGCCCGGCCGAGCTCGTCGCGGGTGTGCTCCAGCAGGTCGTCCTCGTAGAGGGCCTCGCGGCTGGCGGTGGGGCGCAGTTCGGCGGCGTCGACGACGCAGCGCACGAAGAACGCCCAATCGGGCAGCAGCCCGTCGGCCGACTCGGTGAGCAACATGCGCTTGAGGTAGACGCGGTGGCCGCCGCGGACGGCCGGGTTGGCCGGGGTGGGCAGCACGTACGCCACGCCGGTGAGCCCGGCCTCGGGGACGCGCAGGTCGATGACGTCGAGCGGGGTGAACCCGAACAGCTCCTCGCCGTAGCTCCGCAGGGCCTCGCGCCGCGCGGCCGGTGAGGGGTGCTCCGCCTGCCAGGGCGGGGCGTCGAGCGTCGTACGGCGGCCGTTCACGCTCACCTGGAACGGCAGCAGCGCGCCGTACAGCGTGGCCAGCTCCTCCACGGTGCGCTCGGTCACCCACTCGGCGGCGTCGCGACGGGCCCGCAGCGTGACGGTGGTGCCGGGCTCGGCCCGCTCCCGCTCGGCCCGCTCGACCTGGTAGCGGCCGTCGGATCGGCCGGTCCAGAGCACCGTGTGGCCGCCGAGCGCGGACCTGGTCTCGACGCTGATCTCGTCGGCGACCAGGAAACCCGACAGCAGCCCGATGCCGAACTGGCCGAGGAACTCGTGGCGCGACAGGCCCAGCTCGTCGCGCTTGGACGAGCGGCCGATGGTGGCCAGCAGCACGTGGACCTCGTCCTCGGTCAGCCCGATGCCGGTGTCGCGCACGCTGATCAGGCCGTCGGTGATGTCCACGGCCACCGTGGCGGGCGCGTGCGGGTCGGCCGCCCGGCGCGCCGTGATCGCGTCGGTCGCGTTCTGCAGCAGCTCGCGGACGTAGACCCGAGGGCTGGCGTACAGATGGCGGCTGAGCAGGTCGACCACGCCGCGCAGGTCGACTTGAAAGGCGTTTTCCACCCGCGACACCTTAGATCACGGGACTGACATTTCGCCGAGTATTATCCCGCTATGTCGGACAACGCCGCGCGCAGGGCGGCGGCGCCGGTGAAGCGCACGCCGGTCATTCCCGCGCGCTGCGCGCCCTCGACGTTCTCCTGGCGGTCGTCGATGAAGACGATCTGCGCGGGGTCGGCGTCGAGCGCCCTGGCCATCTCGTCGTAGATCTTCCTGTCGGGTTTGACCAGGCCCATCCTGGCGCTGTAGAAGCGGTGGCCGATGGCGGCGATCCACGGCAGCTCGTCGATGCCGTCGCCGATGCACACGGGTGCGTTCGACAGCAGCGCCACGTCACGGCCGTCCTCGATCAGCTCGCAGAGGAGGGCGACCGTGCCCTCGTCGGGGTTGGCCCAGCTCGCGACGTCCATGGCGACCAGGCGGGCGAGCTCCGTCGGCGTGACGGGCCTGCCTGTCACCTCCGACCAGTACGCGAGCGGGGTCAGGTCGCCCCGGTCGAAGTCGAGGCGACGCTCCCAGTAGATGCGCTTGAACGCCTCACGGTCGGCGTCCACGGCCAGCGCCATGGCGTCGGCGTCGGACTCGGACTGAGGCAGGGACAGGACACCGCCGTAGTCGAAAACAATCCACGTCATGCGAGAAATGGTCTCAGATGCGGGTCGAGTTGCGGGCAGCCCAGGTACTTCTCCACGGTGTGGAAGTCGATCCAGTCGAGATTGACCAGCTCCTCGACGTCCACGCCGGTGAAGCTGCCGCGCAGGTCGGGCGGGATGGCGGCGATGTCGTCCTTGTCGGCGATGTTCACCCAGCGCGCGACACCCTTGGGGCGTTCGCCCCGGCCGTTGATGGGGGCGGGCAGGAGGCGCTCGAAGACGACGTTGCGCATGCCCAGGGGGCTGCCGAGGGTGACCAGGAGGTCGACGTGGAGGTCGGGGTTGGCCCACAGCGTCTCGTACGCCACCACGCTGCCGAGCGAGTGCGCGATCAGCACTTTGGGGCGGTTGCGCCGGATGACCTCGGCCACGACCTGCCGGCATCTCTCGCGTTTGGCCTGGTCGGTGAGGTAGGCCGCCACCTCGGGCGCGAACAGCTTGGCGAACGCCGCCGACCTGCCGTCCAGTTTGTCGAGCAGCCAGCCGGTGAACGACTTCAGCGCCCCCGTCACGTGCTCGCCCACACCCAGGTTCCTGGCCCAGTCGGCGAGGACCTGCTGCGCCGGGGCCTCCATGGCGGCGCGGGCGGGCCTGGCATCGCCCGGCTCGCCCTCGTGCAGGAGGTGGGAGAAATAGGCGACCTCGCTGAAGTACGCCCTGGTCTCGCCTCCGAGCGCGGTGTGCAGGTAGCGGTCCCACTTGAGCCGCATGACCTCCGCCGCACCGACCTCGGAGTGGCCCGCTTCGAGGTAATAGTTGTACTTGCCGATCCCGTGCACGCCGACGATGACCGCCACCTGGCCTCCCCCATCCCTGATTTTTCGCGCGATAGTGGCATACGCCCCTTGCAAGCGGCCGTCAAATCACGATGAACGGAGGTCTCCCCCGGGATGGAAAAATGCCGTTGCTCCCCGCATACCAGGTCCATATACGGTGACAGTTACCTACGATGACGCTTTGAACAGGAGCCCTGAGCATGCCCGGCCCGCTGATCGTCAACAACTCGGTCGTCATTCCCGACGTCGAGCTCGTCTGGCGTTTCTCACGTTCCTCAGGTCCTGGGGGCCAGGGCGTCAACACCACCGACAGCCGTGTGGAGCTGACCTTCGACGTGAGCGCGACCACGGCGCTGCCGCCCGCGCTCAAGGCCAGGGCCATCGACCGGCTGGGCGCCGCCGTGATCACGATCGCCGCCTCGGAGTACCGCTCCCAACTGCGTAACCGGGAGGCCGCCGAGCACCGCCTCGCCCAGAAGCTGCGCGAGGCCATCGCCCCGCCGCCGAAGCGCCGCCGCCCGACCAAGCCCAGCCGGGGCTCGGTCGAGCGCCGGATCGCGGCCAAGAAGCACCGCTCGGACGTCAAGCGTCTGCGCCGCGACCCTTAGGGCAGGTCACAGAGACAGGGCGGGCTCCATCACCTTGGCCGTGCAGAGCTGGGCGATCACCGCGCGTACCTGGGCGCGCAGGTCGGGGGCCGTCAGGTGGCCGTCCTCGTCGAAATGCGGGCAGGCGGGCGAGATCACCAGTTCCGCCCCCATCACCACGGCCCCGGCCCCGAGGAGTTGTTTGTACAGCTCCGCCTGGGCCCACATGGCGCCGCAGGCCCGCGCGCTCGCGCTCATCACCGCGACGTGCTTGCCCGACAGCCCGTCGCGCGCCGCCATCCAGTCCAGCGCGTACGACAGCTCCGCCGGCAGCAGGCTGTGCTCCGGCGCCGTCAGCAGCACCGCGTCGCCGCCCGCGACGAGCCCGATCAGCTCGCGTGCCGACGCGGGGACGGACCCGGGAACGTAGGGCGGGATGTCGCGCAGCCCCGGCCACACCTCGAAGCCAACACCATCGGGCAATTCGCCGCCCGCTGCTTCCAGCAGCCTGTTGATGAAGGACCCCTTGTGGAGGCTTGCGGCAATCCCGATGATTTTCACCCTCTGCTCCCAAGGGGTTCCGGTAATAACCAGAACCTGCCCGATGCCGCGGATGTCCAAGACCAGCTCCCGGTCAAGAGGCACACTGGGCTTTGCCGGGATATATGGTGATCCGTCCCATCCGAGGGCGGAGCGCTAATCCCGGGTGCGGCGGAAGATGAGGGCGAGCACGCGCAGCACCAGGATCGAGGCGATCACCAGCAGGTTGTAGCCGATGAGCTGGAACAGCGACGTGGACCCCAGCACCAGGGGGCCGCCCTCCGTGCCGAGCAACATGACCGCCATCACCCCCGCCGTGGCGCCCAGCACCGTGAGCAGCACCTGGTGGAGCAGGCCCGTCACGAAGCGGCGGTCGCGGTCGTCGGCCAGCAGCCGCACGTTCATGGCGAACCGTCCGTGTTCCGCCGCGCTGGCGATGCGCTCGACGCGGCGGGGCAGGCGGCGCAGCATCGGCAGCAGCGCGGCCAGCTCGTGGGTGACGCTCTCCTTGACCGTGGCGGGGCCCACCTGTTCGGCCAGGTAGCGGCCGGCGAACGCGCGGGCCTCGCCGATCAGGTTGAAGCCGGGCGACAGGCGCACCAGCGTGCCCTCCAGCGTGGCCAGCGCCCGGAACACGGCCGCCACCTCGGGCGGGATCGACAGCCCGTACACAGACACGATCTTGAACAGGTCGGTGAAGAGCTGGACGCTGTCCATGCCCGGCGCCAGGTGCTTGGCCATGAACTGCCCGAGCGCCCGCTCCAGGGCGGCCTCGTCGATGTCCTCGGGCCTGGGCACCACTTCGAGCAGCGCGTCGGTGACGCCCAGCGGGTCCTGCCTGTTCATGGCGAGCAGGAAACGCTGCAGCGCCGAGCGGATGGAGGCGTCGAGCCGTCCGACGGAGCCGAAGTCGAGCAGGCCGAGCGTGCCGTCGTCGAGCAGCATGAGGTTGCCGGGGTGGGGGTCGGCGTGGAAGACGCCTTCGACGAGGATCTGCCGCAGCAGGCAGTCGAGCAGGTCGCGGGCCAGTTGCGGGCCCTGCTCCCGGGTGGCCGCGGTGACGGGCTTGCCCCGCAGGCGCTGCATGACCAGGACGCGTTCGGTGCACAGGGCGCCGAACGGGACGGGATAGGTGACGCAGGCCCCGTCGAAGGCGGCGACGGCGGCCATGTTGGCGGCCTCGACGCGGAAGTCGAGCTCCTCGCGGATCGCCGCCGCGAACCCCTCCGCCAGGTCGCGCAGCCCGAGCGAGCGCCCCCACCGGGTCCTGGCCTCCAGCGTGGCCGCCAGCCGCCGAACGATGTCGAGGTCCTTGGCCACGACCACCGCGATGCCGGGCCGCTGGACCTTGACCACGACGCTCTCACCGGTGTGCAGGCGGGCGAGGTGGACCTGCCCGATGGAGGCGGCGGCCAGGGGCGTCCTGCCGAACTCGGCGAAGACGTCCTCCACCGGACCGCCCAGCTCCCGCGTCAGCACCGGCTCGATCTGCTCCCACGGGGCGGGGGCGACCTGGTCCTGCAGGCGTCCGAGCTCCTCGACGAACTCGGCGGGCAGCAGGTCGCGCCGGGTCGACAGGACCTGGCCGAGCTTGACGAACGTGACCCCGCCGTCGTCCAGCGCCGCGCGCAGCGACCGGGCCAGGCGCACCTGGCCGGAGCGGTCCTCCAGGCGCTCGCCCCGGCCGCGCAGGTAGGGGCCGAGGCCGTGCTTGATGGCGATCCTGGTGATCTGCGAGTAGCGCCTGGCACGGGAGACGCGGCCGCGTACGGACCGCAGGAGCTCCAGGGGGCCCGGCACCGAACCCGGCGGCACCAGCGCCTCCGCCAGCACCAGGAGGACCATGGGGATGAGCACCATGCACATGACGACCAGGAGCAGCACCCCCAGCGCGGCCCCGAGGGGCGGCTCCGCGCCGTTCAGCAGGCCCAGCGAGCCCAGGATCGGCTCCAGCATCGGCTGCGCCATCCCCCATGCCAGCACCACGGCCAGGAACGTGCGCAGCGGGCCGAACCTGACGTCCAGCAGGCGCTGCGCCACCACGGCCAGCAGGATGATCATCACCAGGGTGGCGAAGGCGACGAGCAGCAGGGTGGGGAGATCCATGGGGCAGCATCATTCCACGGTGACGGCCGCCCCTGACCGCGCTCGGGTGAGCGGACAGCTCATCGCCGTCTGCCGCTCACCTCAAAGACAACTCGCTATCCCACCAGGCCCCTTTTGCGGCTTTACGACGGCCGGTGGGTTACCGGCGGGCGGCGGCGCGGGCGCGGCGCTCGTCCCTGCGCTCCACGAACCGAGCGGCCGTGACCTCCGCCTTGGCCAGGAACTGGCCAAGCTCTTCCCGCGCCTTCTCCCCTTCGGCGTCCAGCCCCGTCTTGTCGAACACCGCCCACTGCCGCAGCACCGGCATCAGCACGTCGTCCAGGTGGAGCCGCAGGTCGTAGATGCCCTCGTTGGCGATGATCATGGCCTTGCGGGCGAAGCCCTGCATGCCCTGCCCCGGCATCTGGAAGGTCGTGACCACATCGGTGACCGAGCGCATGGTCTGGCTGGGGTCGAGCTCGAAGGCCGCCTTGAGCAGGTTGCGGTAGAAGAGCATGTGCAGGTTCTCGTCGGCGGCGATCCTGGCGAGCAGCCGCTCGCAGCCCTCGTCGCCGGAGGCCCTGCCGGTGTTGCGGTGCGCGATGCGGGTGGCCAGTTCCTGGAAGGAGACGTAGGCGAGCTGCTGGAGCATGGTGCCGTACTCGGTGGCGAAGCCGTGCTCCATGTGGCTCATCCGGGCGCGCTCCAGGGCGACCGGGTCGACGGCGCGGGTGACGGTCAGGTAGTCGCGCAGCGCCGTGCCGTGCCGGTCCTCCTCGGCCGTCCAGCGGTGCACCCAGGTGCCCCAGGCGCCGTCGCGGCCGAACGTGCTGGCGATCTCGTGGTGGTAGCTGGGCAGGTTGTCCTCGGTCAGGAGATTCACGATGAGCGAGACGCGGGCGGCCTCGGGGATCTTCGAGTCGCCCTCCTGCCAGGCCTGACCCCCGTAGATGCCGTCGAAGTCGCGGCCCTCGCTCCACGGGATGTACTCGTGCGGGAACCACTCTTTGGCCACCTTCTCGTGGCGGTCGAGCTCCACGGCCACGACAGGCTCGAGCTCGTGCAGCAGCTCCGTCTGAGTCATCGCCATAAAAGATCTTCTCCTTCAGGTTACGGTACCGTAGGTTAGGCTACCCGAAGGACATACTGGTCAAATAGGGTGGCCATATGCGACCCAGCGTCCGCGGCGTCCTGCTCGATCACGACGAACGGCTGGTGCTGTTCAGGCGCACGGTGCCTGGACGCGACGTCTACTGGTCGGTGCCCGGCGGGCACGTCGAGCCGCAGGATACGTCCCTGGAGCAGACCCTGCACCGCGAGTTGCTCGAGGAGCTGGGCGCGACCGTCTTCGCCGTGACGCCGCTGACCGTCGTGTCGTATCCGCTTGAGGGCGGGGTCAAGACACAGCACGTGTACGGTTGCCGCCTGGTGTCGATGGATCCGGAGCTGCGGTACGGGCCGGAGTTCGAGGACCCGTCGCGCGGGGTGTACGAGGTGGAGCGGGTGTCGCTGGAAGAGACGGAGATCACCTCCAGGCGACTGCTCCCCGAGGCGGTGGCGGAGTACCTGTCGGCCAACATCGCGGCCCTCCCCAGCCTCATCACGCCACCCCGCTGACACCCATCCTTACGTTTCACGCCTCGACCGCCTTCATCAGCCGGTCGAGCTTGATGCCGAGGTCCAGCAGTTCGGACCGGAAGCAGCCGAACCCGTCGGCCAGCTCGGACCGGATGGCGGCGACCCCCTCGGCCGTCTCCGCCTGGACGTCCACGGCCTCCTCCTCGGAGGGCGGGGCGCTCACCGCCCTGCGAACACCGGCGACCTCGACCTCGACGGCGTCGAACTGCTCGTTCATCTCGGCCCGGGCGGTCGCGAACCCGGCCTCCAACGTGGTCAGCGCCGATTCCAGGCGCCTGGTCCGATCGTCGATCTCGCGCAGGAGATCGGCCTGCCGATCGGTCCGCAGACGCGCCTCCAGACCTTCTACACGGAGCTTCAAGTCGAGAATCTCCGCCCGCACGTCCACGCATGACCGCCTTTGCGCTGGTTGGAAGGGGTAAACAGCCGCATTCGATTCTGTCATCACCCGGTCGCGCTGAGTGAGGCGAACGTGCGGATCGGCCGCAAGAGTTTCTCAGCGCCGGTCCTCGATCTCCCACAGGTGGTCGATGACGTGCCAGGCGATGCGCCGCAGCGCGTAGCGGGGCGGCCAGCCGGTGGTCTGCGGCGGCTCCCAGGGGCGGGCGAGGACCTCGGCGAGCTCGGCCCGCATCGCGTCCCGGTCCTCTTCGGACTTGTACGGCCTGTGCCGGACGTCCACCTTCCTGGCGAAGGCGCGCTCGGCCTCCACCACGTGGTCGACGATCCTGCTCAGGTCCCGCCCGCCGCCGCGCGGCCCCTTGCGGAGGTCTTCCGGCGAGGCGGCGGCGACCTCGTCGAACAGGGCCCAGGCGGCCCGCAGCAGGGCCACGCCCCGTTCGGCCTCCTGCGACGTCAGGGGCTCCTGGTCCAGGTCCGGCACGGCGTACGGGACGCCGAAGTCGGTCACGTCACTGCCGGGGACCCGCGCCACCACCACCGGCTCTCCCGGCTCGAACTCCAGCCCGGCCCGGGAGGCGACCACCCGGTAGCGGGTCGTGTACTCCATGAGCCGGTCCACGGCCTCCTCCTCGGTCCGCGCGATCCGGCACCAGCCGGGCCACTCGATCGAGCAGGCGAACACCTTCTTCTGGCCGGTCTCCAGGTAAATGCGGGTCATGACACGCAACCCTGCCAGTGGTACCTGTCAGAACCCGTCAGGTTGCCTCAGGGGTCAGATCATGTCGATGAGGTCGGCGACCGAGTCGACGACCAGGGAGGGGCGGTAGGGGAAGCGGTCGACCTGGTCGCGCTGGGTGACACCGGTGAGGACGAGGATCGTGAACAGCCCGGCCTCCATCCCCGAGACCACATCGGTGTCCATGCGGTCGCCGATCATCGCGGTGGTCTCGCTGTGCCCCTCGATCTCGTTCAGCGCGCTGCGCATCATGCGGGGGTTGGGCTTGCCGACGAAGTACGGCTCCACGCCGGTGGCCTTGGTGATGAGGGCGGCGACGGCGCCGCAGGCCGGAAGGGAACCTTCGGTGGAGGGCCCGATGGGGTCGGGATTGGTGGCGATGAAGCGGGCCCCGCCCTCGATGAGGCGGATGGCGCGGGTGATCTGGGTGAAGCTGTAGGTGCGGGTCTCGCCGAGCACGACGTAGTCGGGGTCGAGGTCGGTCAGGACGTAGCCGACCTCGTGCAGCGCCGTCGTCAGGCCGGCCTCGCCGATCACGTACGCCGAGCCGCCCGGCCGCTGGTCGTCGAGGAACTGGGCGGTGGCCAGGGCGGAGGTCCAGATGGAGGCGGGGGGCACGTCGAGGCCCGCGCCCGCCAGGCGCACCGACAGGTCGCGCGGGGTGTAGATGGAGTTGTTGGTCAGGACCCTGAACTTCTTGCCCGACTCGCTGAGGCGCTTGATGAACTCGTCGGCCCCCGGGACCGGACGGCCCTCGTGGACGAGGACGCCGTCCATGTCGGACAACCAGGAGTCGATCTGCCTGCGCTGTGTCACCTGGCCATCCTAGCGAGCGCGCCTTGTCGACATCCTTCCTGCTACGTGAACAATGTTCTTCATGTCGTTCACTGAATCCGCGCAGGACATGCGAGACGAACTCCTTCAGCTCCGACATTCGTTGCATACCACCCCAGAGCTGGGCCTTCACCTGCCGCGCACCCAGGAGAAGGTGCTCGCGGCGCTCGACGGGCTGCCGCTGGAGATCAAGACGGGCGCGGCGCTCAGCTCCGTCACGGCGGTGCTGCGGGGCGGCAGGCCGGGCCCGGCCGTGCTGCTGCGCGGGGACATGGACGCGCTACCGGTGACGGAGAAGAACGACCTGCCGTACGTGTCGCAGCTTCCCGGCCAGATGCACGCGTGCGGGCACGATCTGCACACCACGATGCTGGTGGGGGCGGCGCGGCTGCTGAGCGCGCGGCGCGAGGAGCTGGCGGGCGATGTGGTGTTCATGTTCCAGCCGGGAGAGGAGGGGCATGACGGCGCCAAGCACATGATCGCCGAGGGCGTGCTCGAGGCGGCGGGCTCGCGGCCCGTGGCGGCCTACGGGATGCACGTGGTCTCCTCGATGTTGCCGCCGGGCCTGTTCGCGTCCCGGCCGGGGCCGATCATGGCGGCGGCGGACGTGTTCTGCGTGACGGTGAAGGGGCGCGGCGGGCACGGTTCGAGCCCGCACAGGGCGCTGGACCCGATCCAGGCGGGCTGCGAGATGGTGACGGCGTTGCAGACGATGGTGACCAGGACGTTCGACGTGTTCGACCCGGTCGTGGTGACGGTCGGCAGCTTCCACGGCGGATCGGCCGACAACGTGATCCCGGACGAGGCGCGCTTCGAGGCCACGGTGCGCACCTTCAGCAAGGACAACAGGACGCTGGTCAAGCGGCGACTGGTGGAGGTGGTGCGGGGCGTCGCGGCCGCCCACGGGCTGGAGGTCGACGCCTCGTTCGGCATGGGCTATCCGGTGACCGTCAACGACGACGGCGAGGCGGCGTTCGTGGGCAGGACGGCCGACGAGCTGTTCGGGCCCGGCCGCTACTTCGTCTCACCGCAGCCGATCATGGGCTCGGAGGACTTCTCGTACGTGCTGGAGGAGGTGCCGGGCGCGTTCGTCTTCCTGGGGGCCTGCCCGCCCGGGCGCGACCCGGCCACGGCGCCCTACAACCACTCGCCCGAGGCCGTCTTCGACGACTCCGTTCTGCCCGACGGGGCGGCGCTGTACGCCTCGCTGGCCCACGCAAGGCTGTCCTGACATGAAGGCGTGGGTGGTGGAGCGGCCGGGGCCGATGGCGTCCAGGCCGCTGGCGCTGGTCGAGCGGGACGTGCCGGAGCCCGGCCCCGGCGAGGTGCTGGTGCGCGTGGAGGCGTGCGGCGTGTGCAGGACCGACCTGCACCTGGCGGAGGGCGACCTGCCGCCGCGCAGGCCCCGCACCACGCCGGGTCACCAGGTGGTGGGGCGTGTCGAGGGCACCGGCGAGCGGGTGGGCGTGGCCTGGCTCCGCTCCACCTGCGGCAGGTGCGCGTACTGCGTTCGGGGCGCGGAGAACCTCTGCCCCGACTCGACCTACACCGGCTGGGACGCCGACGGCGGGTTCGCCGACTATCTCACCGCCCGCGCCGACTACGTCTATCCGCTGCCCGACGACGTCCCGGCCGAGCGGCTGGCGCCGCTGCTGTGCGCGGGGATCATCGGGTTCCGCGCGCTGAGCCGCTGTGATCTGCCGCAGGGTGGCCGGCTGGGGATCTACGGGTTCGGCGCCTCGGCCCATCTGACCGCGCAGGCCGCCATCGCCCAGGGCGCGGTCGTGCACGCGGTCACCAGGTCCGCCGCCTCCAGGCGGCTGGCGCTGGAGCTGGGGGCGGCCTCGGCAGGCGACAGGCCGCCTGAGCCGCTGGAGGCGGCGATTCTGTTCGCGCCCGTGGGCGATCTGGTGCCACCCGCGCTCGAAGCACTCGACAGGGGAGGTACGCTGGCAATCGCCGGGATCCATCTGACGGATATTCCGGCGCTCGACTACGAGCGGTATTTGTTCCAGGAGCGCACGCTACGCAGCGTAACCGCCAACACAAGGGCGGACGGGCAGGCGTATCTGGAACTGGCGCTGGCGCACCCGCCGCGCGTGCGAACGACGCTCTACCCCTTCGAGGAAGCGGGCCGCGCGCTCGCCGATCTTGCGGAAGACCAGGTCAACGGGGCCGCGGTCCTGGTAAAGACCTGACCGGACACTTGATGGCGCTTAGCACCACTCCATACACTCATGAAGGAAAGTTACATTAGCCTCACAACCACTGGAGATTATTGACGCCCGTCTGGCCTGATCGTAATGTCCGGTCAATCCCTAGAGACATCCCCCGGAGCGGCAAATGAAGCGACTGGCAGCGGTAGTGGCGTTGCTGGGCCTTGCCACCGCGACTGCGGCGTGCAGCGGTGGTTCCACCAACAAGTCCGGCTCGGGCGGCGGTGGCGGCGGGCTCTTCACCACGATCGACGTCAACAGGCCCGGCCTCGAGGCATCGGCGCCGGCCAACCCGTACAACCCCAAGGGCAATTCGTTCCCTGGGTACACCTCGATGAAGCTCGGCTGGGTCAAGAACCACCTCACCGACCCGAACCAGGCTCTCCCCGGCATCGCGGCAAGCTGGGAGATCGCCCCTGACAACTCGGCCATCACGCTGAAACTGCAGCCGAACGCCAAGTGGTCCGACGGCAAGCCTGTCACCGCCGACGACGTCAAGATGTCCATCGGCATCGCCTACACGCAGGGCAGCACGGCCTTTTCCGTGACGCCCGGCGCGGCAGGCGCGGCCGCCGAGGTCACGGTCGTCGACCCGCAGACCGTCAAGATCACCCAGGACATGGCCAACCCCAGTCCGAAGTTCGCCCGCGGAGTGCTGGACACCACCGTCCTGCCCTCCCACGTGTGGAGCAGCGTGCTGCCCGCCGACTTCTGGGACAAGCTCAAGGCCGCCCGAGGCGAGGGCGCCGAGGCCGACAAGGCCCGCGAGGAGATCACGGGGCTGGGCGAGAAGGTCATCGCCTTCGCGCCGCCCAAGGACACCTCCGCCGGCCCGTTCGTGCTGGAGCGGGTCAACCCCTCCGAAGCGCTGCTGGTCAAGAACAAGTACTTCTACAACGCCGGCAACGTCGCGCCGGCGCAGGTGAAGTTCCTCAACTACACCGGCAACGAGCAGATCTGGAACTACCTGACCCAGGGCAAGCTCGACCACGCCGGCTTCACCGCCGCTCCGACGGACGTGATGAACCGGATCAAGGCGACCGCGGGCAACGAGGTCATCAAGGGCTACTCGCCGGTGGCCGTGAGCATGGCCTTCAACCAGTCCAAGAAGCCCTACGACAACGTCCACGTGCGCAGGGGCCTGGCCTACCTGATCGACCGCGCCCAGGTCACCAAGGTCGCCTCGCCCGAGGGCGGCACTCCCGCCGTCACCACCAGCGGCATCCACCAGAAGGCCGCGCAGGCCTGGATCCCGGACACGCTGCCCAAGCTGGAGCCGTACCAGGCCGACCCGGCCAAGGCCGAGGCGGAGTTCAAGCAGGCCGGCCTGACCAAGAAGGACGGCAAGTGGACGCTGGCCGACGGGACGCCGTGGAAGGTGTCCATGCACGCGCCGTCCGGCTTCTCCGACTGGCTGTCAGCCCAGGAGAACATCAAGAGCCAGCTCGGCAAGGCCGGTGTGGACGCCGAGGTCGTCACGACCGCCGACTACCCGCTCTACCTGACGGAGCTGGCGGCCGGCAAGTACGACGTCGGCTTCTGGCTGACGGCGCTCGGCCCCGCGCCGTACGACATCTTCCAGCGCCTCTACGGCGCCTCCAACGGCTGGAGCAACGTCGCCGGCAAGGTGACCCACGCCGCGCCCGGCAAGAGCGGCAACTGGATGGGCGGCCCCGAGGAGATCGAGGTCGACGGCGCCAAGATCAACCCCGGTGAGCTCACCGGCAAGCTGAACTCGGCCGACGAGGAGCAGGCCAAGCCGATCATGGCTCAGCTCGCCAAGGCCGCCAACCAGGACCTTCCGGTCATCCAGCTCTGGGATTACGTCAACGCCCAGTTCGTCAACAACAGCCGATTCACCGGCTGGCCACACGATGACGAGATTCTCCGTATGGGCACCGGTGTGCTCCCCTCCGGCGTGTGGATCCAGCAAGGTCTGATCAAGGCGAAGCAGTAGCCTATGACGCTCATCGCTCGACGACTCGCGGGCCACCTGGCCCGCGGTTTCGTCATGATCCTCGTAGTCGCGACGATCAGCTTCTTCATCGTCAACAACATCCCCGGCGACCCCATGGCCGCCAGGTACGAGAAGCTGATCGAGGGAGGCATGGCGCCGGAGGCGGCCAAACAGGCCGTGAAGGTGCTCTACGGCTTCCAGCCGGACGGCTCGCTCTGGCAGCAGTACACCGACTTCATCGGCGGACTGCTCCACTTCGACCTCGGCGTCTCGGTCACCAGGCCCGGCACCCCGGTGCTCGACGTGCTGACCGACGCCGCCAAGTGGACCGTTCTACCGGTGCTGGCCGGCACGTTGCTCAGCTTCCTCGTCGGGATCATCCTCGGCGTGTACGCGGCGATCAAGCGCACCGGCAAGCTCGGTGACGCCCTGGCCATCTCCGGCTCGCTGCTGCACGGCATCCCGCAGTACGTGCTGGCGATGCTGCTCGTGGTGATCTTCGCGACGCTCATCCCGATCCTGCCCCCGGCCGGATCGGTGGACATCCTGTTCGAACCGGGCTTCAACGCCGGCTACATCGGCTCGCTCGTCCAGCACGCCATCCTGCCGGTCGCCACGTACGCGCTGTCGGCCTACGGCGGCTGGATCCTGGCGATGAAGTCGAGCGTGGTGACCGTGCTGGGCGACGACTTCATCCTGGCCGCCGAACTGCGCGGCATGAAGCGCTCGATCGTCTTCCGCTACATCGCGCGCAACGCGATCCTGCCGCTGTTCACGATGCTGGCCCTGTCGCTAGGCCTGCTGCTCGGCGGCGCGGTCTTCATCGAGAAGATCTTCAACTACCCCGGTCTCGGCTGGCTGCTCATCAGCAGCGTCCAGGACCGCGACTACGCGCTGATGAACGGCGCCTTCCTGTTGATCACCGCGGGGACCATCGTCGCGAACATCGTGGCCGACCTGTTCTACACGGTCATCGACCCACGGGTGCGCGCCGGAGAGGAGGCCGGATGAGCGCCACGCTCGTACCCGAGACGGGCTCGGCGTCCGCGACCATGCGGCGCAACTTCTGGCGCGGCGTGTGGCGGGTCATGCGGCGCAAGCCGAGCCGGATGGCCGGGGTGGTCATCATCGTCGGCTTCGCCTTCATGGGCCTGTTCGGGTCGCTGTTCTACCCCGACCCGCTGCCCGACAACCCGGCCGCCATCATCCAGCCGCCGAGCTGGGAGCACTGGTTCGGCACCGATCCGCAGGGCAGGGACGTGCTGGCGCTGGTCGTCACCGGCTCGCGCTACGTGCTGCTCACCGCCACGGTGACCGCGATCATCACGGTCGTCGTCGGCACCTCCATCGGCCTGTTCTCCGGCTTCAGGCGGGGCCGCTGGGACACCGTGCTCATGCGGCTCACCGACATGAAGCTGACCATCCCCGGCCTGCCGCTGCTGCTGGTGCTGGCCACGGTGTGGAAGTTCGGCAGCCCGCTGCAGATGGGGCTGGTGCTGGGCCTGCTCGGCTGGGGCGGCGTGGCGCGGGCCGTGCGCTCGCAGACGCTGTCGCTGCGCGAGCGCGGCTTCATCGAGGCGGCGCGCGGGCTGGGCCTGTCGACGACGCACATCATCGGCAAGGAACTGCTGCCGAGCATGGCGCCCTACATCGCGATGAACATGCTCATCGCGGTCACCGGGGCCGTCTACTCGCAGGTCGGCCTGTTCTTCCTGGGCGTGCTGCCGTACGAGTCGGACAACTGGGGCGTCATGCTCAACCTGGCGGTGTTCCAGGCGGGCGCGATGATCACGCCGACCGCGCTCGGCTACCTGCTGGCGCCGCTGCTGGCGATCCTGCTGCTGACGCTCGGCATCGTGCTCGTGGTGGACGCCATGGACGAGATCTTCAACCCCCGGCTGCGCGAGGAGTAGGCAAGTGGCTCAACAGGCGCCGGGAGTGCGCATCGACGGCCTGACGGTCGTCTACAAGACCCCCGCGGGCGA
Organism: Nonomuraea purpurea; assembly: GCF_042650645.1. Lineage (NCBI taxonomy): Bacteria > Bacillati > Actinomycetota > Actinomycetes > Streptosporangiales > Streptosporangiaceae > Nonomuraea > Nonomuraea purpurea. The sequence goes on along the minus strand of NZ_JBHSBI010000007.1, from coordinate 76,960 downwards.
GCTGCCGGCCGTCCGCGACGTCAGGCTGACGCTGGAGCCCGGCTCCATCACCGGCATCGTCGGCGAGTCCGGCTCCGGCAAGTCCACGCTGGCGCTGTCGCTGCTGAACGCCGTCCAGCCGCCGGGCAGGATCGCGGCGGGCAGCGTCGACATCGACGGGCTCGGCGACGTGGTGGCGCTGAAGGGCGAGCACCTGCGCAAGGCCCGCGGCAAGCACGTCGGGTACGTCTTCCAGGCCGCCCAGAACTCCCTCAACCCGCTCAAGACGGTCGGCAAGCAATTGCTCGACCTGGGCCGCTCGCACGGCGTGGAGGACCTGCGCGGCTTGGTGCGCGAGGCCAAGGAGCTGCTGGGCCGGATGGGCCTGGACGGGGCCAGGGTGCTCGACTCGCACCAGCACGAGCTGTCCGGCGGCATGCGCCAGCGGGTCGGCATCATGCTGGCGCTGGTGCTCAACGCCCACCTGGTGGTGCTGGACGAGCCCACGACCGCGCTCGACATGATCACCCAGTCGAACATCCTGAAGATCATCCGCGAGGTCCACGCCGAACGCGGGCTGACCACCCTGGTCATCACCCACGACATCGGCGTGGTCGCCGAGGTCGCCGACCGCCTGGCCGTCATGTACGGCGGCCGCCTGGTCGAGCAGGGCCCGACCAGGCAGGTGCTCGGCGCGCCCCGCCACCCCTACACCAAGGGCCTGATCAGGGCGATCCCCCGGCTCACCGGCGACATCGACGAGGCCCAGGCGCTGCCGGGCCGGCCGCCGACGCTGGTGACCGTGCCGAAGGAGGGCTGCGTGTTCCGTGAACGCTGCGCGCTGCGCATGGACGTGTGCGACACCGTGGACCCGGAGGCCCATGTCGATCAGGGCGCCGACGGGTCCAGGATCGTGGCCTGCCACGCCGTGACCGTGAAGGAGCACGCATGATCACCGGAACCGGCGTCGTCAAGACGTTCAAGCAGCGGGGCAAGATGCTCGCCGGCAGGGAGGTGCGGGCGCTGCGCGGCGTGGACTTCTCCATCCCCAAGGGGGGCGCGGCCTCGTTCATCGGCGAGTCCGGCTGCGGCAAGACCACGCTGGGGCGGATCATCGCGGGGCTGGAGACCTACGACGAGGGCGAGATCGTCATCGACGAGGTGCCCATGTCCTCGCTCAAGCCCAAGCGGCGCCAGCCGCACTTCCGCAAGATCCAGATGATCCACCAGGACCCGTACTCGGCCCTGAACCCGACCAGGACCATCCACCAGACGCTGTTCGCCCCGCTGAGCCTGCGGGCCGGGCAGACCGGGCGGTCCAAGGCGTGGATCGAGGAGCGGGCGGCGGAGGTGCTGGCGCTGGTCGGGCTGGACCCGGGCACGGTGCTGTCGCGTTACCCGCACCAGCTCTCCGGCGGCATGCGCCAGCGGGTCGTCATCGCCCGCGCGCTGACCGTGGACCCGGAGATGCTCGTCGCCGACGAGGCCGTCTCCATGATCGACGTGTCGCTGCGGCTGGGCATCCTGGCGCTGCTGAAGGACCTGCGCGAGCGCCTGGGCGTGAGCGTGCTGTTCATCACGCACGACGTGGCCACCGCCCGCTACATCGGCGACGACGGCGACCTGTACGTCATCTACCGGGGCCAGGTCGTCGAACGCGGCCCGGTCGACACCGTCATCGCCGATCCCGTGCACCCCTACACGCAGTCGTTGTTGTCGGCCATCCCCGTGCTGCACGGACTGGAGCAGCCGGGCGAGGAGCCGGTGACGCCGCTGGAGTCGCTGGACGAGAGCCACGCCGACGAGGGCTGCCTGTTCGCCCGCCGCTGCCCGTTCCGGGGCGAGCGGTGCGCGAGCGAGCGGCCGCTGCTGCAGATCACCGAGGGTGTGCCGCAGGAGCACGCCTGCTTCTACCCCGAGCGGCGCAGCGTGATCGCCCGCCCCATGAGCGAGGTGTGATGTCCCAGCCCCCCGTGCGAGCCGCCGATCTCACCCAGGCGCGAGAAGTCGCCGCCGCGGCGCTGACGCTGGACGCCCCGCAGGCCGCCGCGCTGGTCGGGTACCTGTCGCGGCCGCCCGCCGAGCGGCGCTGGACGGCGCTGGCCACCGACGACGGTGTGGTGCTGGCCTCGATGGGCCAGGGCGACACCGGGCACGTCGATCTGCTGGCCGTGCACCCGTCGGCGCAGGGCCGGGGGCAGGGACGCTCGCTGGTGCGCGCGGCCGAGGAGTGGCTGCGCGCGCAGGGCGCCCGGCAGGCGCGCTTCGCCGGCAACCCGCCGTGCTACGCCTGGCCCGGCATCGACGTGCGCTACACCGCCGCCGCGTGCCTGGCGGAGAACCTCGGCTACGAGCGCTACCAGGTCGCCTGGAACATGACGGCCGACCTGGGCGCGGACCTGTCCGTGACCGCCGACCTGGCCCGCCTGGAGCAGGCCGGCGTGCGCGTGGTCGCGGCCGGCGCGGAGCGCGAGCCGGTCGCCGCCTTCGTCCGCGAGCACTGGAACGACAACTGGGCGTGGGAGGCGGCCAACGCCTCCGGGCTGCACTACGCCGAGCGCGACGGTCAGATCCTCGGTTTCGCCGCCTGGGGGGCGCGGCCCGGCTGGTTCGGGCCCACGGGCACCGCGCCGCAGGCCCGCGGCCTCGGTGTGGGCCGCGTGCTGCTGCGCAGGTGCCTGGCCGATCTGCGCGCCTCAGGACAGGACGACGCCGAGATCGGCTGGGTGGGGCCGCTGCGGTTCTACTCGCGCGCGGTCGGCGCGCGAGTGGAACGCGTCTTCTGGCTCTACCGGCGCGAACTGGCGTGATGTCACGCGCCGACTTCGCTCGCCTCGACGTACCGCTAAGGGCGGTCGCCGTAGAGCAGCCGTCCTTCCGGGCGTCCCGGGGGCGGGCACAGGTCGCGGGGGTCCCCGCCGGCCTCCAGGCACCGGGTGAGCGTCCCGGAGCCCCACAGGTGGTCCATGAACAGCTCCGGGCCCGCCCAGCGCAGGTCGTCCGGGTAGAGGACGCGGGCCACGTGCAGCATCGACAGGCCGGTCATGACCGGTCTGAACGCCTCACGGTCGTGCACGTGGAGCTGGACCCCGCGTACGGGGAGGCCCGCATGCTTGTGGAAGGTCGGCGTGAACCAGGTCTCCCTGAAGCGCACGCCCGGCAGGTCGAGCGCGGTCAGCGCGGGCGCGAAGCGCTCGTCCACGTAGGGGGCGCCGACCAGCTCGAACGGCCGGGTCGTGCCTCGTCCCTCGGAGAAGTTCGTGCCCTCGAACAAGCCGGTCCCCGGATAGACCAGCGCGGTGTCCGGGGTCGGCATGTTGACCGACGGCATCACCCACGCAAGGCCGGTCTCGGCGAACGACATGCCGCGCCGCCAGCCCTCCATCTCGACCACGCGCAATTCCACGTCGAACCCGAACAGCGTGGCCAGCTCGCCCACCGTCCTGCCGTGCCTGATCGGCAGCGGGAAGCGGCCCACGAAGCTGGCGTAGGCCGGGTCGAGCACGGGTCCCTCCTGGACGGTCCCGCCGAGCGGGTTGGGCCGGTCGAGCACCACGAACCGCACGCCGAGCCGGGCGGCCGACTCCAGCAGGTCGTACATCGTCCAGACGTAGGTGTAGAACCGGGTGCCCACGTCGGCGATGTCGAACAGGAGGGTGTCCACGCCGGACGCCTCGATCAGCCGGTCGAGCGCCTGGCCGGAGTGCTTGTAGGTGTCGTGCACCGGCAGGCCCGTCCTGGCGTCCACGGCGTCGTTTTCGCCGAAGCTCGCCTGCGCGGTGCCGCGCAGGCCGTGCTCGGGACCGAACAGCGCGGTCAGCGGCACGCCCGCCGCGATCAACGCGTCGGGAGTGGGGGTGAGATCAGGCAGGACTCCGGTCGGGTTCGTGATCAGGCCGAGCCGGACGCCTCCCGCGAGGGTGGGGTCGGCGGCCAGCCGTTCTGCGCCAGTTCGCACGTGTGACATGAACCCATTGTCTGAAAGATATTTACAAGAGTGAAGGATAGGGTGGAAATTAGCGTCATGATCGAGCCACTACCAGAGCTGTCCACCGAGCAGAGCGATCCCCGTTACAGCCAGATCGACCGGCTGCCGACCGCGCAGATCGCCCGCTTGATGAACCAGGCCGACGCCGCCGTGCCCGCCGCCGTGGCGGTGGTCATCCCGGCGATCTCGGAGGCCATCGACGCGATCGCCGCCAGGATGACCCAGGGCGGCCGACTGCTGTACGTCGGCGCCGGCACCTCGGGCCGTCTGGCCGTGCTCGACGCCAGCGAGTGCCCGCCCACGTTCGGCACCGATCCCTCGCTGGTGCAGGGCGTCATCGCCGGTGGCCCCGACGCGCTGACCCGCTCCGTCGAGGGAGCCGAGGACGATCCCGAGGCCGGGGCCGCCGCCATGAAGGACCTGGAGGTGGGAGCGCTCGACTCGGTGGTGGGCGTCTCCGCCAGCGGCCGGGCGCCTTTCGTGCTGGGCGCCCTGAGCGAGGCGACCGGCCGCGGCGCGCTCACCGTCGGCCTGTCGTGCAACGACGACGCGCCGCTGTCGGCGGCGGCCGAGCACGCGATCGAGGTGGTCGTGGGGCCCGAGGTCGTGACCGGCTCGACCAGGTTGAAGGCGGGCACCGCGCAGAAGCTCGTTCTCAACATGATCTCGACCATCTCCATGGTCAAGCTGGGCCGCACGTACGGCAACAAGATGATCGAGATGTCGGCGATGAACAGCAAGCTCGCCGGGCGGGCGGTGCGCATGGTCAGCGACATCACCGGCGCCGACCGGGAGACCGCGGGGGCGGCGCTGAACGCGGCCGACGGCCAGGCGAAGGTCGCCGTCCTGATGATCCAGCACGGGCTCGACGCCGACGGGGCGCGAGCGCTGCTGGAATCGCACGGCGAGCGCCTCAGCGACGCGCTGAGCGGCTGAGCGGGGCCGCCGGGATGAGCTCGGAGACGGACGCGGGTGCCGGGATGGCCGGGCGTCTGGAGGCGCTGCTGCGGGCCGCGGTGCCGCGGGTGTGCCCGGCCGCGGTCGCGCTGATCGCCGTGGACGGCTCCGTCGTCGCCTCCGCCGCGGCGGGCGAGCTCGTCCGCTACGCCGACGCCGAGGGGACCCTGGCCGAGGACCGCCCGCCCGCGGACCGCGACTCGATCTTCGACCTGGCCTCGATCAGCAAGCTGTTCACCACGGCGGTGCTGCTGTCGCTGGCCGAGGAGGGTCGGCTCGGCCTGGACGAGCCGGTGGCCTCCTGGATCCCCGGACGCGACCCGCGCCTGACGCCGCGCCACCTGCTCACCCACACGGCGGGCCTGCCTGCGACCCGCCGCATCGACCTGGAGCTGCCGGACGCGGGACCGGCCGAGCGCATGGCCGAGATGCTGGACACGCCGATCGTCCACCCTGTCGGCGGGCCCTATCTCTACAGCGACGTCGGCATGGTCATGGCGGGCCGGCTGGCCGAGGTGGCCGGCGGCGCGCCGCTCGAGGTCCTGGTGCGCTCCCGGGTGACGGACCGGCTGGGGCTGGCCGACACCGGCTACCGGCCGGAGGCGCTGCCCAGGGTCGCCGCCACGGAGTGGAAGCCGGAGCGCGCTGGGCCGGGCTGCGTGCGGGGCGAGGTGCACGACGAGACGGCGTACGCGCTGGGCGGCGTGGCGGGGCACGCGGGGGTGTTCGCGACGGCCGGGGACCTGCTGGCCTTCGGCGAGGCGCTGCGCACGGGCGGCGGGCCCGTGCTGCACCCGTCGAGCGTGGCGGAGATGGTACGCGACCAGGGCGTGGAGGGCGCCGCCTTCCGCCACGGGCTCGGCGTGCGGATCGGCGACCCGGGCATCGTGGGGCCGCTGGAGGGCGCGTTCGGCCATTCGGGGTTCACGGGGACCTCGCTCGTGGTCGATCCGGTCCGGAGACTGACCGTGGTGCTGCTGACCAACGCCGTGCACCCCGTACGGGGCCGCGACGGCATCCGTGACCTGCGCTGCGCGGTCGCCGGGGAAGCTTTGACACACCTCAATAACGGCGAGTAATTACAAGACCACAAACAGTTTATTGCTCAGTCCAAAACTGTGGGTGAAGATACCTGTGAGGCGGCCGGGAAATCGGGGGCCGCCCCTCGGGTTCCTTTCACCAGAAGGGCCTTGGCGTATGGGTGACCATCCCTCGTCTCATGAGCCGTTACAGCAAAAAGGATTAAGCCAGCGATTCGCTGGAATGGGTAGATTCGGAATTGTTTGGTCGGGGCAGGTCGTCACCCTCGTCGGCAATTCCGTCCTCCGCTTCTCCCTCGTCATTCAGGCCTGGACGGTCGACCATCAGGTCACCCAGGTCGTGGCGCTGTCACTGTGCGCGCTGCTCCCCCAGATGCTGCTGAGCCCCACCGCCGGGGCCATCGTGGACCGCTGCCGCAAACGCACCGCCCTGCAACTGGCCGACCTGGGCGGGCTCGTGGCGGTCGCCGGTCTGGCGGCCGTGTACTTCCTCGGCGACATGCACCTGTGGCAGGTCTACCTCACGGTGGCGCTGCTCGGGGCGGCGGCCGCCTTCCAGTTCCCCGCACTGTCGTCGGCCGTACCGCTGCTGGTCGGCAAGGAGCAACTCCAGCGGGCCAACGGCCTGCTCGCCACCGCCAAGAGCGTCGCCGACGTGGGCGGGCCCGCACTCGCCGGGCTGCTCGTGGTGACCGGCGGGCTCGGCGTGGTGCTCTGGATCGACCTGATCAGCTTCGCCCTGGCGCTGCTGACCATACGGCTGGTGCGCATGGACGCCGACACCGTGAGCGCGACGAGCGAACGCAAGCGACTCGGCGCCGACTCCCTGGAAGGGCTGCGGTACCTGTTCGCCGACCCCAGCCTGCGCGGCCTCACCCTGGTCTTCTTCACCGTCAACCTGGTGATGATGTTCGGCTTCACCATCGTGCAGCCCATGATCCTGGCCAGGACGGGCAGCGACGTCTCCGCGCTGGCCAGTATGAACGCCGGCATCGGCGTCGGCGGCATCACGGGCGGGCTGCTGCTGGCCGCTTGGGGCGGGCCGAAGAACCGGGTGCGCGGCATGATGCTCGGCGTCATCGGCATGTGCGCGAGCGCGCAGATCGTCATGTCCATGGTGAACGGGGTGGTGGCGTGGACGGCGGCCATGCTCATGGGAGCGCTGCTCATGCCGATCGTCAACAGCTCGCTGCAGTCGGTGATCCAGACGAAGGTGCCGAAGGAGCGGCAGGGACGGGTGTTCGGGGCCGTCATGTTCGTCTCGCAGATCTCCTCACCGATCGCCATGGCCTTTTCCGGGCCCCTGGCCGACCATGTCTTCGAACCCCAGGCCGCCGCGGGCACCGGGCTGTCCGGCCTGCTGCGCCCCCTGGTCGGCACCGGCCCCGGCAGCGGCATGGCGGCGATGCTGCTGATCGCCGGCCTGCTGGGCACGGGAGCGGCCCTGTGGGGGCTGGCCCGCCGCGCCATCCGGCACATCGACGTGCTGACGCCCGACCTCGAGAAGCAACCCGCGGGAGGCTGACCATGGACACCAACCCCTTCGAGGACGAGAACGGCTCCTACCAGGTCCTGGTGAACGACGACGGCCAGCATTCGCTCTGGCCGGCCGGCATCGACGTGCCCGCGGGCTGGCAGGTGGCCCTCCAGGCCGCCCCCCGGGCCTCCTGCCTGGCCTACATCGAGACGCACTGGACGGACATGCGGCCCGCGAGCCTCGTACGGGACTGAAGCGATGGACGGGGTTCACGAACTGTTCTCCCTGCAAGCGGCGCGCACGCCCAGCAGGACGGCATTGATCTGCGGCGCGGAGCGGCTGAGCTACGCGGAGCTGGACGCGCGAGCCTCGGAGCGCTCGCGCGAGCTTCGCGAGCTCGGCGTGCCGCCGGGGGGCGTGGTCGGGGTCCGCATGGAACGCGGGATCGACCTGGTCGTCTCGCTCCTGGCCGTGCTCAAATCCGGGGCCGGCTATCTGGTGCTCGACCCGGACTTCCCGCAGGAGCGGCTGCACGCCATGACCGCCGGCGCCCGCGCCTGCGCGGTCCTGTCCGCCGACGGGCTCGTGCGGTTGCCGGACGCGGCCCGGCACGACGGGGTCGCCTGCGTCATGTACACCTCCGGCTCCACCGGCACGCCCAAGGGCGTCGCCGCGCCACACCGGGCGATCACGGCCACGGTCACCGGGCAGGACTACGTGCCGTTCGACGCGGTGTGGCTGCAGTGCTCGCCGGTGTCATGGGACGCCTTCGCGCTGGAGCTGTGGGGGCCGCTGCTGTCCGGTGGGACCTGCGTGCTGCATCCAGGGCAGCGGCCCGACCCGCTGGTGATGGCACGGCTGGTCGCCGAGCACCAGGTGACGAGCATGTACCTGTCCAGCAGTCTCTTCAACGTGATCGTGGACGAGTGCCCCGGCGCGCTCGCCGGCGTGCGCCACCTGATCGTCGGCGGCGAGGCGCTCTCGCCCGCGCACGTGCGGCGGGCCCTGGAACGGCATCCCGGGCTGACGATCAGCAACGGGTACGGGCCGGTCGAGAGCATGATCTTCGTCACCACCCACCCGGTGACCTCGGTGGACGGACCCGTTCCCATCGGCACGCCGCTGCGCGGCAAGCGGGCGCACGTGCTGGACGCCCGGCTGCGGCCTGTCGCGGCCGGGGAGGTCGGGGAGCTGTACGCGGCAGGCGACGGGCTCGCCGCAGGCTATCTCGGGCGGCCGGCGCTGACGGCCGAACGCTTCGTGGCCGACCCCTACGGCGCTCCCGGCGAACGCATGTACCGGACCGGCGACCTGGTCCGGCAGCGGGCCGACGGCTCTCTGGAGTACGTCGGGCGGGCGGACGAGCAGGTCAAGGTCCGGGGGTTCCGGGTCGAACCCGGCGAGGTGACGGAGGTGCTGGCGCGCCACGAATCCGTCGCCAGGTCCGCCGTGGCGCTGCGCGACGGCAGACTCGTCGGCTACGTCGTGCCGCGCGGCGCGCCCCCCGTGGACCGGGTGCTGCGGGACCATGTGGCCGCCTCGTTACCGGACTTCATGGTGCCGTCGGCATTCATGGTGCTGGACGCGCTGCCGCTGACCCCGACGGGCAAGCTGAACCGGGCGGCGCTGCCCACGCCGCTGTACGGGACCGGGCACCCGGGCAACCACCCCGGGCACCCGAACCAGGACAGCTCCTCGCATCCAGACCACACCGGCTCCACGCGCGGCTCCTCGCAGCCGGTCGGCGCCACCGAGAAGCGGCTGTGTGAGCTGTTCGCCGAGGTGCTGAAGGTGCCCTCGGTCGGCGTCCACGACGACTTCTTCGCGCTGGGCGGCGACTCGCTGACGGTGGCCAGGCTACTCAGCAGGGTCCACGCCGAACTGGGCGCGGAGGTCGGCGTCAGGACGCTGTTCGAGTCGCCCACGGTGGCCGGGATAGTGGCGCACGTCGGCGAGCACACCATCAAGGAGAGGCCGGAACCAACCACGGTGGCGGACCGGTTGGAGTCCGTCGCCTTCTTGGAGGGGCCGGAGCCCGTCGCTGAGGCGGATGCGCTGCCGTTGTCGTTCGCTCAGCGTCGCCTGTGGTTTCTCGACCAGGTGAACGCGGGCGTCGCCTACAACATACCCATGCTCGTCCACTTACGTGGCCCTTTGGACGTGGCAGCCCTGCGGGGCGCGCTGGACGACGTGGTGGCCAGGCACGAGCCGCTGCGCACGGTCTTCACCATGCGCGACGGCGAACCGGCACAGCGGGTGCTGCCGCCGGGACCGGCCGGGTTCGAGGTCGTCGAGGTCGCGCCGGACGAGCTGGAGCGCCGGGTCGCCGAGGCCGCCAGGTACCGCTTCGACCTGGCGCGCGAGCTGCCGATCCACTCCGTGCTGTTCGGGACGGGGCCGGAGGAGCACGCGCTGCTGCTGGTCATGCACCACATCGCCACCGACGGGTGGTCGCTGCCGCCGTTCATGCGCGACCTGTCGCACGCCTACCGGGCCAGGCTCGACAACGCACCGGCCGCGTTCCCGCCCCTGCCGATCCGGTACGCGGACTACGCCGTCCGCCAGCGGGAGCGCGCCGAGGCGCGGGCGGCCACGGAGCTGGCCTACTGGCGCGAGACGCTGAAGGGCATGCCCGAGCGGCTGCCGCTGCCGCGCCGGCCCGGACGTGTGGAGGGCGCATCCGACGCGGCGCGCACGGTGGTCAGGCACGTCGGCGCCGACCTGCACGCCCGGCTGGTGGAGCTGGGCAGGCGGCGCGGGGCGACGCTGTTCATGGTTTTGCAGGCGGGCCTGGCGATCGTGCTGCGGCGCGCGGGCGCGGGCGACGACCTGCCCATCGGGGCGCCGGTCGCCGGGCGCTCCACCGGCTCCGTCGAGGACCTCGTCGGGTTCTTCGTGAACCTGCTCGTGCTGCGTACCGACCTGTCGGGCGATCCGTGCGCCGACGAGCTTCTCGCGCGGGTGCGGGAGACTGACCTGGAGGCGTTCTCGCACCAGGACGCGCCGTTCGAGCGGGTCGTGCAGGCGCTCGACCCGGTACGGCGGCCGGGGTGGCATCCGCTCGCGGACGTGGTGCTGGCCCTGCAGAACAACGCGCGGGCCGAGCTGTCGCTGCCCGGCGTGGAGGCCGGGGTCGAGGTGGTCAGGACCGGGGCGGCCCGCTTCGAGCTGCTGGTGGACGTGACCAACGACTACGGTCCGGACGGAAGCCCTGCCGGTATCACGGTGACCGTCGAGTACCGCGCGGAGGCGTTCGACGAGCTCGTCATGGAGTGGCTGGCCGACGCCCTGGTGCGGGCACTGGAGGGGATGGCGGCCGAGCCTGGGACGCGGGTGTCGGCAATCGCCTTACCCGACTTACCCAACATTTCAGTAGATCGAACGGTCGATAGGCCAGGCTCCCCTGGGGGCCATCGCGAGCCGCGTGCCGACCTTGAGCGGCGGATCGCGGCCGTCTGGGCGGACGTGCTCGGCGTCGCCCGGGTCGGGCTCGACGACGGGTTCTTCGCCCTCGGCGGGAACTCGCTGAGCGCCGTACGCGTGGCGGCCCGGCTCGCGGGCCAGGGACTGCCCGCCACCGCCGGGCACCTGTTCTCCGCCCCGACCGTCGCCGAGCTGGCCACCGCCCTGGCCCAGGCCGGGGAACGGCCCGCGCCCGCCATCGCCCGCCTCCCCAGAACCCCCCGGTGAGGAGCACACCCCCATGGACCTCAGCGTGATGTTCTTCGGCGCCGACGACGCGAGCGCCGCCGGACGTCCCACCAAAAATGCCGACGGCGCAAGCGTCGCCGGTCATACCGCGAAATATGACGACATCATGGCGATCACGAAGGCCGCCGACCGGCTCGGATTCACCGCCGTCTGGACGCCGGAGCGCCACTTCCAGCAGGTCGGCCAGGTCTTCCCCAACCCGGCCCTGCTCGGCGCCGCCCTCGCCGTAGCCACCGAGCGCATCCACGTACGGGCAGGCAGCCTCGTACTCCCCCTCCACCACCCGCTGCGCGTCGCCGAAGACTGGGCCGTGGTGGACAACCTCTCACGCGGCCGGATCGGCGTCTCGGTGGCGACCGGCTGGCACTCCAAGGACTTCGTACTCGCGCCGGACGCCTTCGCCGACCGCCGCGAACGGGCGTGGCGCGACGTCGAGCTGCTGCGCCGCCTGTGGGCGGGCGAGGCCGTGGAGTTCACGGACGGAACGGGCGAGCGGGTGGCGGTCACGTCCCAGCCGCGCCCCCACTCCCCCGTCCTGCCACTCTGGACGACCACGTCCGGCAGCCCGCAGACATGGGAGGCCGCCGGACGCATGCGCACGAACATCCTCGGCGCCACCATCGGCCAGACCCGCGAGGAACTGGCCGAGAAAATCCGCCGCTACCGGGACGCCTACGAGCAGGCTCCCGAGCAGCCGGGCACACCCCCCAGGGGAACCGTCACGCTCATGGCACACACCTACGTGGGCGTGGACGACGAGCAGGCCAGGCGGAGCGTGGGCGGGCCGCTGAAGGCGTACCTGAAGTCGTACGTCGCCCAGACGGCCGCCAACAAGGGCGGCGCGGACGGCCGGGCGGGCGCGCTCACCGAGGCTCAGCTCGACACGCTCGCCGACTTCGCCTTCCAGCGCTACCTGAGCTGGGGCAGCCTGCTCGGCTCGGCGCAGACGTGCCGCAAGAGCCTGGCGGACCTGGCCGACCTGGGATGCGACGAGGTGGCCTGCTTCATCGACTTCGGCCTAGGCGCGGACGAGGTCCTGGCCGGGCTGGAGCGCCTGGCGGAGCTGCGGGAGGAACTTTGAGCAAGCGAAGCGCCGGACCCGGCAACGAGCAGACCAGCAGCCACAACGGCGAACAGACCACCGGCCACGACAGCGAACGGGCCGGCAGCCACGGCAGCGAACGGGCCGTCGGGCACGTGGGCGAGAGACATGCCGGGTACGGCGGTGTGGCGGAGCGGCGGGTGAGCGCCGCCGACAGGTTCGCCGCGCTCGACGGCGAACGACGAGTGGAGCTGCTGCGCCGTCTTGTTCAGGCGGGCAAGCTGGATGCGATCCCGGACGTCGTGCCGCCACGCGACCCCGCCGGGCCGGTGCGGCTCAGCCCCGCCCAAGAGGACTTGTGGGTGTATGAGTCGCTCTATCCCGACACGGCCGCCCTCAATCTGTGCTGTTCCTACCATTTCGACGCCCCCGTGGACCCCGCCGATCTGGAGGCGGCGCTGACGATCGTGCAGAGCCACCATGACGGCCTGCGAACGCGGATCACCGGCGAGGTCGGCGACCTGCGGGTCGAGCATCCGGCGGCGGAGCCGTTCAAGCTGGAGCGGCTCGACCTGCGCGGCACGGGCGTGAGCCGGCGCGAGGCGCTGCACGCCTTCAGCCGCCGCACGTTCGACCTGGACGGCGGGCGGCTGATCAGGGGCCAGTTCATCACCGTGGACGACACCCACTCCACACTGGTGCTGGCCCTGCACCACATCGTGACCGACTGGTGGTCGTTCGACGTGCTGCACGGCGAGCTCACCGAGGCCTACCGCACCGTACGCGTCCACGCCGTACACGACCACGCCGTACACGACGATGCCGTTCCGCGCCTGCGCCGTCCCGCCATCCAGTACGCCGACTTCGCCGGCTGGCAGCGGGAGCTGGAGGCGGCCGGGGTGTTCGACGCCCAGCTCGACTGGTGGCGCGACTACCTGGCGAACCCTCCCAGGCCGCTCACCGTCGGCTCGTCCGCGCCGGGCCGGGACTTCGGCGTCGAGCAGATCGCCTTCCGCATCGACGCCGAGACCGAAGCCGCCGTTCGGGCGCTCGCCCGCGAACGCGGGGCCACCGTGTACGGGGTGCTGATGACGGCGTTCGCGGTGTTCGCGCACCGGCTGTCGGGCGAGTCCGACCTGATCACGGGCACGCCCCTGGCGAACCGGTCGGCCAAGGGCCTGGAGCGGGTCATCGGGTACGTGATGAACTCCATCCCGATCCGGTGGCGCGTCGATGCCGACACGACGTTCGGGGCGCTGCTGGCCGGCTTCACCGCCGAGTTCCCTCAGGTGCTCGCGCACGCGGACCTGCCCGTCGGCAGGATCGTCCAGGCTGTGGCCCCCGAACGGGTGGCGGGGCGGTCGCCGCTGTTCCGCTGGGTGTTCATGCACTTGCCGCGCCAGGAGAGCGTCGCCAAGCTGCGGGAGATCGCCGAGCCTGAACGGGTGCACACCGGTGGGGAACACGACCTGATCGGGATCGTGCGCGATGCCGACGACGGGTTCGAGGCGAGCCTGGAGATCCGCACCGACCTGTACGAGCCCGAGATCGTCCGCGCCTGGGCCGACTCCTTCACCCTGCTCCTCACCCACCTGGTAACCACGCCGGACACCCCCGTCGCCCTGGCACCCCTGGTAGCCACCCCGCTGCTCCCTGGGGCGAGCGACCTCACCAGAACGAACGCCGGGACAGGTGGCCTTGCCAGGGTGGACGGGGCGGGTGAACTCTCCGGTGGGTTGGTTGCCGGGGCGTGGGTGAGTTTGCCGGAGTTGGTTGTCAGGCGGGCGGGTGAGACGCCTGGGGCGGTGGCTGTGGAGGCCGATGGCGGGCGGCTGAGTTATCGCGAGCTGCTGGAGCGGGTTGACGGGCTGGCCGGTGCGCTGGTGGAGCACGGCGTGGGGTCCGGGACGGTGGTGGCGCTGGGGCTGGGGCGGTCCGTGGCCGGCGTGGTGGCGATGCTGGCGGTGCAGCGGGCGGGCGGGGCGTACCTGCCGCTCGACCTGGATCATCCGCCGGACCGGCTGGCGTTCCAGGTGGCGGACGCGGGAGCGGAGTTGCTCATCGCGGAGGAGGCGGTGCCGGGGGTGCTGGTGCCGCGCGTAACACCCGAAATTTCGTGTTTTGGCGTGGAATTTCAACCCACCGACCCGCTGAGCGCCGCCTACGTGATCTACACCTCAGGCTCCACCGGCCGCCCCAAGGGCGTCGTGGTCAGCCACACCGGCGTCGCCGCCCTGACCCACTCCCTGGTGACCACCTTCGGCCTGGACGCCACCAGCCGGGTGCCGCTGCTGGGCGCGCCGTCGTTCGACATCTCGGTGGCCGAGCTCTGCATGGCGTTCGGATCGGGCGGCACGCTGGTGATCCCGCCCGACCGGCCGCTGGTCGGGGACGACCTGGGGCGGCTGCTGCGGGAGCGGCGGGTGACATTCGCGCTGGTGCCGCCGCCCGTGCTGGCGACCGTGCCGCCAGGGGACTATCCGGACCTGCGCGGCCTGGCGGCGGGCGCCGACGTCTGCCCGCCCGAACTGGTGTCGGCCTGGGCGGGCAGAAGGTTCTGGAACGCGTACGGGCCGACCGAGACCACGGTGGCCGCCAGCGTCAGCGACCCGCTCGCCCCCGGCGGCGGGCTGCCGCCGATCGGCCGCCCGCTCACCGGCACCCGCCTGTACGTCCTGGACGCCCGCCTGCGCCCGCTGCCCGCCGGGGTCCCTGGCGAGCTGTACGTCGGCGGCCCGAGCGTGGCCAGGGGTTACCTGGGCCATCCCGGGTTGACGGCCGAACGCTTCGTCGCCGACCCGTTCGGACCGCCGGGCGAGCGCATGTACCGCACCGGCGACCTGGCCCAGTGGCGGGCCGACGGCCAGTTGCACTTCCTGGGCCGGGCGGACGACCAGGTGAAGGTGCGCGGCCTGCGGATCGAACCGGCCGAGATCGAGGCCGTGCTGGCCGGGCACCCGTCCGTGGCCCGCGCGGCGGTGGCCCTGCGCGGCGGCAGGCTGGTCGCCTACCTGGTGCCCGGCGCGCGGCCGATCGAGGTTGCGGAGGTCCTGGCTCACACCGTCGCGGCGCTGCCCGCGCACATGGTGCCCGCCGACTTCGTCGTCCTGGACGCGCTGCCGATCACGTCCCAGGGCAAGCTGGACCGGGCCGCTCTGCCCGACGCCGCGCCGGCCGCGCGGGCGTCGCGGGCGCCGGTCACCGATCGCGAGTCGGCGCTGTGCGCGCTCTTCTCCGAACTGCTCGGCGTGCCCGTCGGCGCCGACGACGACTTCTTCCGGCTCGGCGGCGACAGCATCGCGGCGATCCAGCTCGTCAGCAGGGCCA
Source organism: Nonomuraea purpurea (assembly GCF_042650645.1). NCBI lineage: Bacteria > Bacillati > Actinomycetota > Actinomycetes > Streptosporangiales > Streptosporangiaceae > Nonomuraea > Nonomuraea purpurea. The sequence continues at coordinate 61,439 of NZ_JBHSBI010000007.1, read as the reverse complement.
GGGCGGAAGGGCTGGGGTTCACGCCGCGCGAGGTGTTCACGGCCAGGACCCCGGCCGCGCTGGCGGCCATGGCGGGGGACGCGCCCAGGGCCGTCACGGACTCCCCTGTCGGCAGGTTCCCGATCACGCCGATCATGCACTGGTGGCGGGCGCACGGCGGCGCGCTGGAGACGTTCACCCAGTCGCTGCTCCTGCCCGTCCCCGAGGACGTCACCGACGAGCGGATCAGGGCGGCGCTGCGGACGTTGACGGCCAGGCACGGGGCGCTGCGCATGCGCCTGCTGCGCCACTCGGACACCGACTGGGAGCTGGAGGTACCGGAGGAAACACCGCAGGCCGCAGCCGACGCCCCGGCGCAGGGCCCGTTCGGCGGGCCGGTGACGCCGCCGCTGGATCCGGAGCGCGGCCGGATGCTCGCCGCTACCCGCCCGGCCCCCGACCGGCTGCTGCTCACCGCGCATCACCTGGCCGTGGACGGCGTCTCCTGGCGCGTCATCGCACCGGAGCTGACGGCGCTCCTGGAGGGCGGCGAGCCCGAGCCGGTGCGGGGGACGTCGTTCGCCCGCTGGTCCCGCCTCCTGGCCGCCGAGGCCGTCCGCCCGGAGCGGGTGGCGGCCGAGCTGCCCGTCTGGACGGCCATGGCCGACCCGGACGCCACCCTCCTGCGGCGGGACCGGCGAGGCACGGGCGCGCGGACGACCCTGACCAGGACCCTGCCGCCCGACCTCACCGAGCAGGCGATCACCCATCTCCCCGCCGCCTTCCGCTGCGGCCCCAACGAGGTGCTGCTGACCGCCCTGGCCACCGCCGTGGCCGGGTGGCGCGGCCACGGCACGGCCGTCCTGCTGGACCTGGAGACCCACGGCCGCGAGGAGGGCCTGGCCGGTGACGTCGACCTGTCGGGCACGGTCGGCTGGCTGACCGCCCAGCACCCGGTCAGGCTCGACGCCGCGGGCCGGCCCGCCGAAGCGCTCAAACGGGTCAAGGAGCAGCTCAGGGCCATCCCGGCAGGCGGCCTCGGCTACGGGCTGCTCCGCTACCTCAACCCGGCCACCGCCCCCATCCTGGCCGCCCTCCCTGCCGCCGACCTGCGCTTCAACTACCTGGGCAGGTTCGAGGGCGAGCTGGAAGGCATGCCGGACGCGCCGATGGCCTACGCCGTCGAGCTGGACGCGATCGCCCAGGTGGGCCGGGACGGCACCCGCCTGGTCGCGAGCTGGTCCTACGACGCCGACGCCATCGGCGGCGATCAGGTGGCCCGGCTGGCGGAGCTCTGGTTCGCCTCGCTGGCGGAGCTGGCGGGCCACGCCGGCGAGGGCGGCGCGACCAGCTCGGACTTCCCGCTGGTCGAGCTGTCGCAGAGCCAGATCGAGGCGCTGGAAGCCGACCTGGACGGCGACTGGTGAGCGGGAAGCTGGCCGACGTCCTGCCGCTCTCGCCCGCGCAGCAGGGCCTGCTCTTCCACGCCTTGTACGCCGACCACGACGCGTACGTCGTCCAGGCCAGGTTCGTCCTCGACCGCCCTGCGGACCCGGCCCGGCTGCGGGCGGCGGTGGAGGCGCTTCTCGACCGGCACCCGAACCTGCGGGCCTGCTTCCGCCACAAGGGCCTGGAGCGCCCGGTGCAGCTGGTGCCACGCCGGGTGCGCCTGCCGTGGACGGAGGCGGACCCGCCGTCGGAGGCCGAGCGGGAGCGCATGCTGGAGGCCGACCGGCTGCGCCCGTTCGACGTCACCAGGCCGCCCCTGGTCCGCGCCACGCTGCTGGGCCGGAAGGAGCTGGTGCTGACGATGCACCACATCCTGGTGGACGGCTGGTCGATGCCGATCCTGGCCCAGGAGCTGGCCGCGCTGTACGCGGGCGACACCACGCTGCCGCCCGCGCCGCCCTACCGGGCCTATCTGGCCTGGCTGTCCTACCAGGACAACGAGGAGGCGGTACGGGCCTGGCAACAGGCGCTGGCCGGCCTGCCGGGGCCGACGCTGCTCCGGCCGGGACGCACCGCCGTGAGCCCCCGGCAGGAGACGGTGGAGTTCGAGCTGACCCCGGCGCTGAGCGCGGCCCTGCGCCGCCGGGCGACGCAGACGGGCGTGACCGTCAACACGCTGGCCCAGGCCGCGTGGGGGCTGGTGCTCGGGCGGCTGACCGGGCGCGAGGACGTGGTGTTCGGCGCGGTGGTGTCGGGCCGTCCGCCGGAAGTGGCGGGCGTGGAGTCGATGGTGGGCCTGTTCATCAACACCCTGCCCGTACGTGTCAGGACCGGCGAATCCGTGGCCCGCCTGCAGGACGAGCAGTCTCGCCTGTCGGAGTACCACCACGTGCGCCTGACCGACCTCGGCGGCGGCGAGTTGTTCGACACGCTGCTGGCCTTCGAGAACTTCCCGCGCTCCGGCCTGGACACGCCGGGCCTGCGGCTGGCCGAGGTACGCGACGCCACCCACTACCCGCTCACGGTCACGGTGGTGGCGTCCGAGCGGTTGTGGGTGCGTCTCGGCTACCGTCCCGACCTGCTCGACCGCGCCGAGGCCGAGGCGGTCGCGGCCCGGCTGACCAGGGCGTTCGAGGAGCTGGCCGCGGGCGTGGCGGCGCCGGACGTGCTGCCGCAGGCGGAGCACCGGCTGCTGGCCTCGTGGAACGACACCGCGCGCCCTCAGCCGACCTGCTCGGTGCCCGAGCGGTTCGCGGCGCAGGCGAGGGCGACGCCGGACGCGGTGGCCGTCGAACACGGCGGGCTCGCCCTCACCTACGCCGAGCTCGACGCCCGCTCCGACCAGGTCGCCGCCCGGCTCGGGGTGGAGCCGGAGACGCCGGTGGCGGTGCTGATGGAGCGATCGCCCGATCTGGTGGTCGCGCAGCTCGCGGTGCTGAAGGCGGGCGGCTGCTACGTCCCGCTGGACCCGGCGCAGCCTGCGGCGCGGCTGAAGTGGCTCCTGGAGGACAGCGGCGCCAGGATCACGCTGACGGACCTGGACGGTCCGGCCGCCCCGTTCGACCCCAGGCCGGTCGACCCGCGCTCGGCCGCCTACGTCATGTACACCTCGGGCTCCACCGGCACCCCCAAGGGCGTGGTCGTCACCCACGCCAACGTCGTGGAGCTGGCCGCCGACCGCCGCTTCGCCGGGCATCGCAGGGGCCTGCTGCACAGCCCGCACACCTTCGACGCGGCCACGTACGAGATGTGGATCCCCCTGTTGAACGGCGGCACCGTCGTGATCGCCCCGCCTGGCCCGCTCACGCCGGAGACGATCCTGCGCGGCAGGCTGGACGCGGTGTGGCTGACGGCCGAGCTGTTCCGCACCCTGGCCGACCTGGCCCCGGACGCGCTGGCGGAGGCCGGCGAGATCTGGGCGGGCGGCGACGTGCTGGCGCCGGAGGCGGTGCGCCGGGTACGCGGCGTCCAGGTCGTCAACGGGTACGGCCCGACGGAGACGACCACGTTCGCGACCAGCCACCGCCTGCCCCGCGACGTCGCCGGCGGCCCGGTGCCCATCGGCCGGCCGCTGGACAACACGCGCGTGTACGTCCTGGACGCCCGTCTGCGCCCGGCCCCGGTCGGCGTGGTCGGGGAGCTGTATGTGGCGGGCACGGGGCTGGCCCGCGGCTATCTGGGCAGGGCCGGGATGACGGCCGAGCGGTTCGTGGCGGACCCGTTCGCCGCGGGCGAGCGCATGTACAGAACCGGGGACCTGGCCCGGTGGACGTTCGGCGGGGAGCTGGAGTTCGCCGGGCGGGTCGACGGCCAGGTGAAGATCAGGGGCCATCGGGTGGAACCGGGAGAGGTCGCGGCGGTGCTGGAGGGCTGCCCCGGCGTGGAGCGGGCAGCGGTCACCGCCGAGGCGGGGCGGCTGGTCGCCTACGTCGTGCCCGGCGGCGCGCTGGAGCGGGCGCGCGCGCACGCCGCCGCCCGCCTGCCGGCCTATCTGCTGCCCGCCCGGTACGTCCCGCTGGATCGGCTCCCGCTCACCCCGCACGGCAAGCTCGACAGGGCGGCCCTGCCCGCCCCGGCCGCCCCCGCCGCGCGCGGGACGGCGCGGACCGAGCGGGAGAGGGAGCTGTGCGGCCTGTTCGCCGAGGTGCTGCCGGCGCGGGAGGCGGGGCCCGACAGCGACTTCTTCACCAGCGGCGGCGACTCGCTGCTGGCCATGCGGCTCATGGCCTCGATCGAGAACACGCTCGGCGTCCGCGCCTCCGTCGCGGCCCTGTTCGAGGCCCCCACGCCCGCCGGGCTGGCCGTCCGCCTCGACAGGGCCGCCCCTGAGCTGGACCTGTCGCCGCTGCTGACGCTGCGCGCGGAGGGTGAGCGGACGCCGCTGTTCTGCGTGCATCCAGGGCGGGGCATCGGCTGGTCGTACACCGCCCTGCTGCCCCACCTCGACCCGGGGCGGCCGGTGCACGCCCTGCAGTCTCCCGCGCTCCAGGGCGGCTGGAGGTTGCCGGGCAGCATGGCGGAGCTGGCCGACGACTACGTGGAGCGGCTCAGGGCCGTCCAGGGGCGGGGGCCGTACCTGCTGCTCGGTCACTCCTTCGGGGGGCTGCTCGCCTACGAGATGGCCGTGCGGCTGCGCGCGGCCGGGCAGGAGGTCGGGCTGGTGGCCTCGCTGGACGCGGTCCCGTGGCCGGAGGGGACGGAGCCCGACCCTGGCGAGGTGGAGCAGGAGGCGCTGACCATCCTGCTGCGCACCCGCGCCCTGCACCCCTACGCCCAGCCGGGTCCGCTGGAGCGGGCGCGGGTGCTCGCCGCCGTGCGCGACAGCGAGGGCCCGCTGTCGGGGCTGGGGGACGAGCGGCTGGCGGCCGTGGCCGACACGGTGGCCGGGCATCTGCGGCTGGCGGTGACCTACCGGCCGCCCGCGTACGACGGGACCGTGCTGCTGTTCTCCGCCGCAGCCCAGCCGGGCGGCCCGGCCACCGAGGTCAAGGCGGAGCGCTGGCGGCGCACGGCGCGGCACGTGCGCGTCCACGATCTCGACTGCGGGCACAGCGACCTGCTCAGGCCCGGTCCCGCCGCCGAGATCGCAGAAGTCGTCGAGCTGATCCTGCGGGAGTTGTGATGGCGCCGGTCGAGTACGAGTTCCCCGTTTCCCCCGCGCAGGCCCGGCTGCTGGTGCTTGACCAGCTCAACCCCGGGACCGCGCAGTACAACGTGCCCGTGGCCTTCGCCGTGCGCGGGCCCTTCGACGTCGACGCCTTCGCCCTCGGGCTGGACGCGGCGGTCGCCAGGCACGAGTCGCTGCGTACCGTGTTCCGTCCGCGCGACGGCGAGTACGTGCAGGTCGTGGCCGAACAGGCGAAGGCCGCGCTGCGGATCGAGCACGACGTGCCCGCCGAGGGTGTCGGCGCGCTGCTGGCGGCCGAGGCGGCGGCGCCGTTCGACGTGGAGGCCGGGCCGCTGCTGCGGTGCGTGGTCTACGGCCTGGACGACGGCACCCACCGCGTCCTGCTGACCGCTCACCACCTGGTGTGCGACGGCTGGTCGCTGCGGGTGCTGCTGCGTGAGATCTCCGGCGCCTGCCGCGGCCTGGCCCCCGCGGACCCGCCGCCCATCCAGTACGCCGACTACGCCGCCTGGCAGCGCGACCGTCTGGACTCCCACGCCCTGGACGCCGCCGTCGGCTTCTGGGCCGGCACCCTCGACGACGCCCCCGGCACGCTCCCCCTGCCCGCCGACCACCCGCGCCCCGCGGTGCAGTCCACCGCAGGAGGCGTCGTCCGGCTGAACCTGCCCGCCGGCACGCGCGAACGCCTGGCCGAGGTCGCCGCCCTGCGGGACACGACCCCGTTCACGGCCATGTTCGCGGCGTTCGCGGCGTTCCTGGCCCGGCTCTCCGGCCAGCGGGACCTGGTCGTGGCGCTTCCGGTCGCCGGGCGCGACCACCCGGACGTGCAGGACATGATAGGCATGCTGGCCAACACGATCGCGGTCCGCGCCGACCTGACGGACGAGCCGTCGTTCCTCGACCTGCTGACCCGCCTCCGCGAACGGCTCCTGGCCTCCCGCCCGCACCAGGACGCGCCCTTCGAGGCCGTCGTCGAGGCCGTGGCCCCCGGCAGGGAGCTCAGCCACGACCCGCTCGCCCAGGTCATGCTGGCCTACGACGACGACACCCGGCTCAGCCTCGACCTGCCCGGCGCCACCGTGGAGCGCCTGGAGCTGCTGCTGGACGACGCCAAGTTCGACCTGCTGCTGAACGTGCAGCGTGACGGCGACGGCCTGCTCGCCCACTTCGTCCACCGGACCGACCTGTTCGACCCGCGGACCGTGCGCCACTGGGCGCGGGCCTTCGAGACACTGCTGGAGGGCCTGCTCGACCGGCCCGCCGCGCCGGTGACCGCCGCAGACCTGCTGTCGGCCGCCGAGCGCCGCCTCGTCGTCGAGGACTGGAACCGCACCGCCGTGCCCACGCCCGGCCGCCTGGTGCCCGACCTGGTGGCCGAGCGGGCCCGTGAGCGGCCTGACGCGACCGCTCTGGTGTTCGGACAGGACACGCTCACCTACCGGGAGCTGCTGGAGCGCGCCGACGAGCTGGCCGGACGGCTGCGCGCGGCGGGCGTGGGGCCTGAGGTCCCGGTGGGGCTCTGCCTGCCCAGAGGGATCGACATGGTGGTGGCGGCGCTGGCCGTGTTGAGGGCGGGGGGCGCGTACGTGCCGCTCGATCCCGGGCATCCGCCCGCCCGGCTGCGCTTCATGGTCGCAGACGCCGGGGTCAGGCTGCTGATCGCGGCCGAGCCAATGGACCTGGGCGTCCCCGTGGCAACCCCCGGAGGCGCGGTGCCGGTGATCGGGGCCGGGGGCGCGTCCGGTTCCTTCGTGTCGCCCGCGCCCTGCGACACGGCCTACATCCTCTACACCTCCGGCTCGACCGGCACCCCCAAGGGCGTGACCGTCGAGCACCGCGCCCTGCTGAACCTGGCCACCGCCGTCCGCCCCCAGTTCCCCGTGACCGGCGAGGACCGGGTGCTGCAGTACGTGTCGTTCGGTTTCGACGTGGCCGTCTCCGACCTGTTCTTCACACTCGTGGCCGGCGCCGAGCTGCACGTCGCGGCCGAGGACGAACGCCTGGGCGAGGACCTGTACGCCCGCCTGCGCGACTCCCGCATCACCTACGCCTTCCTGCCCCCGTCGGCCGCCATGTCGCTGCCGTGCCCGCCGGACGCGCTGCCCGACCTGCGCACGCTGGCCATCGGCGGCGAGGCGTGCCCGGCCGAGCTGGTCGAGCGCTGGGCGACGCCGTCGCGCCGGGTGGTGGACGCCTACGGGCCGAGCGAGACCACGGTGTACGCCACCACGGCCGATCTGGCGCCGGGCCGTCCGGTGGTGATCGGGCGGCCGGTGGCCAACTCGCGGGCGTACGTGCTGGACGAGCGGCTGCGTCCGGTGCCCGTCGGGGTGACAGGGGAGATCTACCTGGCGGGCTCGGGGCTGGCGCGCGGCTACGCGAACCGTCCTGGGCTGACGGCCGAGCGTTTCGTGGCCGACCCGTTCGGGCCGCCAGGTGAGCGCATGTACCGCACCGGCGACCTGGGCCGCTACGACGCCGGCGGCGTCCTGTCCTACCTGGGCCGGGTGGACACGCAGGTCAAGCTGCGCGGGTTCCGGGTCGAGCTGGGCGAGGTCGAGACCGTCCTGGCGGCGCACCCGGGCGTGTCGATGGCGGCGGCGACCGTGCGAGGGGACCGGCTGGTCGCCTACGTGATGCGCTCCCCCGAGCCCGCCCCTGCCGACGCAGCGGCGTTGCGGGCGTGGCTGGGCGGGAGGCTGCCCGGCTACATGGTGCCTGAGCAGGTGGTGTTCATGGACGCGCTGCCGCTCAACCGCTCGGGCAAGATCGACAGGGCTCGTCTGCCCGAGCCGGACGGCGCCCGACCCGACCTCGAAGGGCCCTACACCGCCCCGGCCACGGAGACCGAGCGCCTGCTCGCCGGGATCTGGGGCGAGGTGCTCGGCCTGGCGCGGGTCGGCGCGCACGACAACTTCTTCGACGTGGGCGGCAACTCGATCAGGCTGCTGGCCGTGCTGTCGGCGCTGCGCGAGCGCGAACTGGACGGCGGCGTCAAGCTGGTCGACCTGTTCAGGCACCCCACGATCGCGGCCCTGGCCGCCCGCCTGGAGGGCCCGGCGCGGGCGGGCCACGGGGAGTCCCTGCAGCGGGGCCGGCTCAGACGCGAACGGCTGACGGCCCGCAGGAACACAACCGCTGACGCGCGCAGCGGACAGAACACGCAGAAGGGCGACAACGCATGAGTGAGACACCGGCGGTGGCGATCGTGGGGATGGCCGGCCGTTTCCCCGGCGCCCGTGACGTGGCCGAGTTCTGGCGGAACCTGCGTACGGGCGTCTGCTCGATCGCCGACTTCGACGAGGAGGAGCTGCGGGCGGCCGGGGTGGAGGCGGGGCCCGGCTACGTGTCGTCCAAGGGGTTCCTGTCGGAGGCCGACAGGTTCGAGCACGAGCTGTTCGGGTTCAACGCGACCGAGGCGGCGGCGCTGGACCCGCAGCACCGGCTGCTGCTGGAGACGGCCTGGTCGGCGTTGGAGGACGCGGGCTACGACCCGCGCGCCGCCCCTGAGCGGACCGGCGTGTACGTGGGCGGCGCCCCGAGCGAGCACGCGATCGCGGCGCAGGTCGACGCCGGGCTGCGGGCGCGGCTCGGGCCCATGCACGTGCGGATCTTCACCGATCGGGAGTTCCTGGCCGGGTGGTTGTCGTACCGGCTGGGGCTGGACGGGCCGAGCATGACCGTGCAGACCGGCTGCTCGACGTCGCTGACCACGGTGCACGTGGCCGTGCAGGCGCTGCTGGTCGGCGAGTGCGACCTGGCGGTGGCCGGCGGCGTGTCGATCGAGTCGCCGTACCCGCGCGGTTACGTCTACGAGCCCGGTGGCATCTCCTCCCCCGACGGGCGGTGCCGGCCATTCGACGAGAAGGCGGCGGGCACGGTCGGCGGCGACGGCGTGGGCCTGGTGGTGCTGCGGCGCCTGGAGGACGCGGTGGCCGACGGTGACCCGATCTACGCGGTCATCCGCGGCTCGGCGGCCGGCAACGACGGCGCGGCCCGGGTGGGGTTCACCGCGCCCGGGGTGGACGGGCAGCTGGCCGCCATCGTCGAGGCGTGGGCGTCGGCCGGGCTCGAAGCGGCGGACGCGCAGTTCCTGGAGGCCCACGGGACCGGGACCGACCTGGGCGACCGGATCGAGGTGGAGGCCGCGGCGGCGGCGTTCGACGGGGCGCGCCGGTGCGCGATCGGGTCCGTGAAGTCCAATGTGGGCCACCTGAACGCGGCGGCCGGCGTCGCGGGGCTGATCAAGGTGGCGCTGATGCTGAGCCACCGCACGATGGTCCCCACGGTGAACGTCACCCGGCCTCACCCCGACCTCGACCTGCACACCACCCCGTTCCACCTGCTGACCACGGCCGAGGGCTGGCAGCGGCCTCCCGGCGGGACGCGACTGGCGGGGGTGTCGTCGCTGGGCATCGGCGGCACGAACGTCCACGTCGTCCTGGAGGAACCTCCCACCCCATCAGTCCCGCGAGCCACGCCCGCCACAGTCAAGCGGGTCCCCGTGGTGTTGCCGCTGTCCGCCCGTACCAGGGAGCAGCTCGTCACCGCCGCGGGACGGCTGGCCGCCGCGCTGCGTGAGCCCGGCGCGCCGACGCTGGCCGACGTCGCCCACACCCTCGCCCACGGCCGGGCGGCCCTGGACGTCCGCGCGTACGTGGTCGCCTCCACCCACGAGGAGGCCGCCACCGCCCTGGACACCCTCACCTGCGGCTCCTCGCCCCTCGGCGAGGCGTGGACGGCCGGCCAGGAGGTCGCCTGGCCCACAGGACGCCGGGTCCACCTGCCCACCTACCCGTTCGCGGGCCCGCGCCACGGCGCCCTCACCCTCACCGCCCGTCCGGCCGCCCAGGAGCAGCCGCCGCCGGGGGACACGGCCGAGGCGGTGACCGAGCTGTTCATGACCACGTTGGGCCTGCCGGACCGGGCCGAGCTGACCAAGACCTACTTCACCGTCGGCGGCGACTCCCTGACGGCGGTGTTCCTGGTCGGCGAGCTGCGCGACCGCTTCACCCTGGACGTCCCGATCGAGCTGTTCCTGAATGAGCTGCCCATGAACGAGCTGATCGCCCGCATCCTGCGCGAGGACGACGACGACCCGCTCGGCGACCTGCTCGACGAACTCGAACGATGAGGCCGGCGGCGGACCCGGCCGGAATCGACGATCTGGACCTCCTCGACCCCCACCTGCACGCCGGCCACGACCTCACCGGGGTCTGGCGCTGGTTGCGCGCCAACGACCCGGTCCGCAGGCACGAACGTTTCTGGAGCGTGACCCGCCACGCCGACGTCCTGCGGGTGGTCCGCGACCCGGCGGCGTTCACCTCGCTGAAGGGCAACATGCTGCCTACCCTGCTGCGCGGCCACGACCCGGGCGCGGGCAGGATGATCGTCGTCACCGACGGCCCCCGCCACACCCACCTGCGCCGCCTGCTGACACCCGGTTTCGGGCCGCGCGCGCTCGGCCCGATCACCGCCTCCATCACCGCCGCCACCCGCGAGCTCCTGGGCGGCCTGGTGCGGCGGGGCGGCGGCGACTTCGTGGCGGAGGTGGCCGCCCAGGTGCCGCTGCGCGCGATCTGCGAGCTGCTCGGCGTGCCGGAACGGGACCGGCAGCGGGTGCTGGAGCTGACCGGCGCGGCCATGCTGGGGGAAGGCGACGACGGCGGCCTGCCCGCCAGGATCGCCCAGAGCGAGATCCTGCTCTACTACACCCGCCTGGCCGCCGAACGCAGGACGGCCCCGGGCGATGACGTGATCAGCCTGCTCGTCGGCGGCGACCTGACCGAGGAGGAGGTCCTGCTCAACTGCTACAACCTGATCATCGGCGGTGACGAGACCGCCCGGCTGGCGCTGGCCGGCGGCGTGCTGGCGCTGGCGACCCACGACGAGCAGTGGGCCCGCCTGCGCGCGGATCCCGCCCTCGTCGGCCCGGCCGTGGAGGAGATCCTGCGCTGGACCACCCCGGCCGCCCACGTCGGCAGGGTCGCCGTCCGGGACGTCGAGCTGGCCGGGCGGCGCGTCCCGGCCGGGGACGTGGTGGCGCTGTGGACCGTCTCGGCCAACCGCGACGAGGCGGTCTTCGACGATCCCGGCCGTTTCGACGTCGGCAGGACGCCGAACCGGCATCTGACGTTCGGCCACGGGCCGCATTTCTGCCTGGGCGCCCAGCTCGCCCGCGCCGAGATCGCGGCCCTGCTGGCCGATTTGCGGGTGAGCGTGCGGGCCGTCGAGGTGAGCGGCCCGGTGACGTGGCTGCCGTCGAACTTCGTCAGCGGAGTCGCTTCTCTTCCCGTCACCCTGAAGTAATAACCTCGAAGTATGTCCGTGCATCTGAACCACACGATCGTGGAAGCCAAGGACAGAGACGGGACCGCCGCCTTCCTGGTCGACGTGCTCGGCCTGGAGCCGGCGCCGGTCTACGGCCCGTTCCGCGTGGTCTCGCTCGGTAACGGCGTGTCACTCGACGTCGTCCAGGCGGGCGAGACAGTGCATCCGCAGCATTACGCGTTCCTCGTCGGCGAGGAGGAGTTCGACGAGATCCTCGGACGGATCAAGAGCCGCGGCCTGACGTACTGGGCCGATCCGTTCCATCAGGAGCCCGACCGGATCAACACCAACGACGGCGGCCGCGGCGTCTACTGGTCCGACCCCAATGGTCACAACCTGGAGATCATCACGGTTCCGTACGGCGGTTTCTAGGGGGCCAGCGCCTCCAGCGCCTCCTCGGCCCTGCGCATCGACTCCTCGGCCTCGCCGGAGGCGATCTCCGGGTCGAAGTTCAGGTCGTGGAAGACGTCGGTGACGCCGGCGGCGGCCAGGTCGTCCACGTCACGCCTGATCTTGTCGTACGGGCCCGTCAGCGGGGCGTCGCCGGCCGCGTCCCTGACCTTGGTGGCGCCGCGGCAGACGAAGCGGAACGCCGAGGCGTCGCGGCCTGCCTCGGCCAGCTCCGAGGTGATCAGCGCCACCCGCCCGGCCATGGCCGACAGGTCCTCCCTGCTGGAGCTGACCCATCCGTCGCCGAGCCGGGCGGCGCGGCGCAGCGCGGCCTCGGCGGTGCCGCCGAGCAGGATCGGCGGCGGCGCGGGCACCGGCTTGGGGTCGATGTGGGCGGGCGGCACCCGGTAGAACTCGCCGTCGTGCGCGACGGGGTCGTCGCTCCACGCCTCGCGCAGCAGCCCGACGAACTCCTCTGCCCTGCGCCCGCGCCGCTCCATGCTCACGCCGGTCGCCTCGAACTCCTCGGGCAGCCAGCCCAGCCCGATCCCGGCCGACAGCCGGCCGCCGGACAGGGTCTGCAGCGTGGCGAGCTGCTTGGCCAGCGGCACCGGCTGCACGTACGCGTTGAGCACCGCCACGCCCAGCCTGACGCGGGAGGTCACGGCCGACAGGTGGGCCAGCGTGATGAGCGGGTCGTGAACGCTGCGGTAGGTGGGGCCCATGGGGTGGCCCACCGGATACAGCAGCCGCTGGAACGTCCACAACTCGTGGTAGCCGAGCGCCTCCGCGCGGGTGGCGATGCGGCGCATGTTCTCCGGCGTGGCCCACGGCCCTGACACGGGTACTGCGAAACCGACTCTCATGCCCTCTAGTCTGGACGAGTGGGTCTGGAGGAAGAGCTGGCGGGGATAGCCCTGTCCTACGGTGGCGCGGGAGAGCCCGTCCTGCACCCGACGCGCACCGACGTCGTCGTATTACGCAGGGGCGACGTCGTGGTCAAGGCCCACTCGGCGCGCGACGACGCCGAGTCGCTGCGCCCCAGGCTGCGGGCCACCGCCTCGGCCGCCGTGCGCGGCGTGATGCTGGCCCCGCTGGAGGAGCGGGTGCTGACGGCCCTGGGCCGGGCCGTGACGGTGTGGCCGGCGGGCCGTCCCGTCGCGCAGGACGACCCCGACTCGGCTCCGTGGGAGGAGGGGGCGCGGCTGCTGGCCCGGCTGCACGCCGTCCCGCTGACCGGCCTGCCAGAGCTGCCGGCCGCGGGCGGGCCGGCGCGGGCCGCCAGGGCGGTGGCCAGGATGAGCGGCGACGGGCCCGTCGAGCAGCTCGTCAGGCGGACGTTCAAGGAGCTGCCCGATTCCCCGCCGCTGCCCGCCCTGCTCACGCACGGCGACTGGCACCTCGGCCAGCTCGTCGACCGCGACGGCTGGCTGCTCATCGACGTGGACGATCTCGGGGTCGGCGACCCGGCATGGGACCTGGCCAGACCCGCCGCCTGGTATGCCGCGGGGCTGCTCGATCCGGCCGTCTGGGAGCGGTTCCTGGGGGCGTATCTGGCCTCGGGAGGGCCGGCGCTGGGCCAGGGCCGCGACCCGTGGCAGCGGCTCGACATACCGGCCAGGGCCCTGACCGTTCAACTGGCCGCCGTGGCCGTCCTCAACGCCGAACGTGAGAGCCGGGAACTGGACGAGGTCGAACTATCGTTAATCGAATCGTGCAACAGAATCGTCCGAGCGTGACGGGGTTGCGCGCGGTAGGTTTCCACACTGAGACCTCGGATCAAGGAGAGCGACTTAGATGCAGTGTCCCAAGTGCCGCGGGAACATGCGGACCTATGAGCGCAACGGCGTCCACATCGAGCAGTGCGACAACTGCCGGGGGATCTTTCTCGACTACGGCGAGCTCGAAACGCTGAGCCGGATGGAGACGCAGTACCACGCGGCTCCCCCGCCTCCGCCGCCCGCCGCCGGCCCCGCCTGGGGCGCCCCCGCCCCGCACCACGGCGGCGGCCACTACGGCCACCACGGCCACCACCGTGGCCAGCGCAGCTGGGTCGGCATGCTGTTCTCGACCTGATGGCAAAAGGGCCGCGCACCGGCGGGTGCCCGGCCCTTTCCCCGTCGATGGGGGTTCAGCCGGGGAAGTCGTCGGGGTCCACGGGCGAGGTGCGGGCGTTGCCGCCCGAGATCGCGTGCAGCGTGATGCGCCAGTCGTGCCAGCGGATCTGCGTGGCGGTGAACGTCGTCTTGAACGTCACCGTCTTCTGGAAGCGCTCGAAGCTGCAGTCGCGGGTGAACGCCCGGTTCTTGCCGTCCCAGTCCACGCCGTGCGTGAAGTAGATCTTGTAGTTGCCGTCGCGCACGCCCCGGACCTTGAACTTCGCCTTCTTGCGCACGTAGATGCTGAACGCCTTGCTGCCGCCCTTGACGACGGTGATCACGGCGTCGCGGGTGCTGCCGTTGTCCACTTCCAGGGAGCCTCGGCCGTTGAGCGTGCCCTTGCGGATGAACGAGCCGTTCTTCAGCCGCCTGCTCTGCTTGCCGCCGGCCTTCACGTCCACGACATCGGCCGGGTAGTCGCCGGCGCTCTGCAGGGCTTCGCCCGCCTTGTCGAGCGCTTCGAGCTGGTCGTCGATGTCGGTGAGCACGGCCGAGGACGTGCACAGGTCTCTGGAGCCGACCTTGCCCGAGGTGGTGCCCAGCTCGGAGACGAAGTCGCGCAGGCTCGTCACGTACGCGTCGTGCTGGGTGCGGACGGCGTCGGGCGGGGTGAGCGCGGCCAGGGCGTCGGCGGCCTCGCTCAGGTCCTCCTCCGCCTTGCCGACGCGCTGGTCGAGCGCCTTGACCGAGCGCGCGCCCGCCAGGGCGTCGATCGCGCCCGCCATCGCCTTGTGCCGGCCGTCGAGTTCGCTCTTGTACGCCTCTGGGGTCAGCGCGCTCGGGCCGGGGCTCGGGTCACTGTTGCCGGGCGCGGCGCCCCCGGACGGGACGCCGCCCTTGCCGCCGGCGACGCCGCTGACCTTCGATTCGCCGCCGGTCGGTGAGGGTAAGGCCGAGGAACATCCGCCGATCGTCAACGTCGCCACTGCCAGAACGCAGGAGATCAACCGTGGTGCAGCCACCTGCCACACTATCGTCCGGTTGATCCCCGGCCGTCAATTACGTTTCGGTCAGTCCCTCATCCCGATCCTGTCGCAAGCGGCGGGTGATGCCGATCGTCTCCAGGAACGGCAGGTCGTGACTGGCCACGATGAGCGCTCCCCGATACGCCGACAGCGCCTGGGCGAGCTGGCGGACGCTGGCCATGTCCAGGTTGTTCGTCGGCTCGTCGAGCAGGAGGAGCTGCGGCGGCGGCTCCGCCGACAGCAGCGCGGCCAGGGTGGCGCGGAAACGTTCACCTCCCGACAGCGTGCCGACGGCCTGGTTGACCCGTTCGCCCCTGAACAGGAAGCGCGCCAGGCGGGCGCGCACCTCGTTCACCGAGGCGGACGGGGCCACGGCGCGGACGTTGTCCACCACGCTCATGCCGTCGTCGAGCAGGTCGAGCCGCTGTGGCAGGTAGCGGACGGGGACGTGGGCGCCGTGCTCGACGATCCGCTTGAGCAGGGTGGTCTTGCCGGAGCCGTTGGGGCCGAGCAGCGCGATCCGCTCGGGCCCGCGCACGACCAGCGTCTCCAGCACGATCCGCCGGCCGGTGTCCTCGTCCCCGGTGTTCTCTGCATCCCCGGTGTCCTCGGTGTCTTCGGTGTCCGAAACAGTGACCGAAAGGGTGACCGAAACCTTGGCGCCCGGTGGCGGGGCGAGGGGGAGGGTCAGGACCGTGCGGCCCGCGGGGACCTCCGTTCCGGGGAGCTGGATGCGGATCTCGGCGTCGTCCCGCACTGCCCGCTCGGCCTCGGTCAGCCGCTCGCGGGCGTCCTCCAGCCGCTCCTGGTGCAGCGCCTTCTGCTTGCCCGCCGTCACCTGGGCCTTGCGTTTGAGACCATTGGCCACGATCTTCGGCACCTTCTTGTTCTCGAACGCCTTCCTGCCGAACCGCAACGAGCGGTCGGTCCTGGTCCTGGACTCGACGAGCTCGCGCTGCTGCCGCCGCACCTCCCCCTCCGCGACGCGTACCATGCGCGCGGCGGTCTCCTGTTCGGCCTCGACCTGCTCCTCGTAGGCGGTCAGGTTGCCTCCGTAGAGGCGCACGACTCCCTCGCGCAGCTCGGCGACCTGGTCCACGAGTTCGAGCAGCGTCCGGTCGTGGCTGACGATCACCAGCACGCCCTGCCAGGCGGCGACCGCGGCATACAGCCGCTGCCGCGCGTCCAGGTCGAGGTTGTTGGTCGGCTCGTCGAGCAGCAGCACGTCGGGGCGTTTGAGGAGCTGGGCGGCGAGCGCGACCATGATGGTCTCGCCGCCCGACAGTGTGCCGACCGTGCGGTCCAGCCCCAGGTGGTCGAGCCCGAGCCGGTCGAGCTCGGCCCGCGCCCGCTCCTCGACGTCCCAGTCGTCGCCGACGGCGGCGAAGTGCTCCTCCGCCACGTCGCCGCCCTCGATGGCGTGCAGCGCCGCCCGCGTCGCGCTGATCTCCAGCAGGTCGGACACGGTACGGCTCGCGCCGAGCGGCACGTTCTGCGGCAGGTAGCCCACCACGCCCGAGACCGACACGGACCCGGACCTCGGGACGAGCTCCCCGGCGATGATCTTCAGCAGGGTCGACTTGCCTGACCCGTTGACCCCGATGAGCCCGGTACGCCCGGCGGGGAAGGCGGCGTCGAGGCCGTCGAGCACCTTGGTTCCATCGGGCCAGCCGAAGGACACGTGATCGACGACAATGGAAAAAGACATGAAGCGGCTCCCAGCACCAAAGTCGAAATTTCGTGACTTGGCGGGAATCACCGCGAATGCACGCCACACGCGAGACCTCTGAACGAACCAATCCGCTGCGTACGTCAGCCCCGTACCGGCATCACTCCGGCCCTTCTCCAAAGACACTCCCGCCGACGTGCGGCGGGGTGGAGACGACAGGCAAGTGGTGGTGACGTGCGAAACGAGGCAGGCGCAAACCGCTCTGAGGATGTCGCCGGGGTCCAGGTGTGCGCGCATCGCCCACGACAGGGCGGAACCGCGCGGTGCCCGCGACCTCAGATCCTCACGTCAACTGCCCCCGTGGGTCGGCGATAAGACGTCGCACAGCGTATGCGACCCTCGGATCAGCTGGCAAGCCGCCGCGACCGGTGGGCCGCCACGTTGACCCGGTTCGCGCAGGCCAGGGAGCAGAACCGGCGCCGGCCGTTGCGCGAGGTGTCGACGTAGACGGTCGCGCACCCCTCGCGGTCGCACCGGCCCAGGCGGTTCCCGCCCGCGAACGACATGGCCACGGCCAGCCCGCCCGCCGTGGTGTCCTTCGCCCTGGAGACGATGTCGGCCTCCACCGAGAAGAAGTGCAGGTGGGGCTCGCGGCCGTCGTGGGCGCTGACGTACGGCTTGGACGAGGAGACGTCGAGCAGCTCGTTGATCAGCTTGATCTGCAGGTCCTGGTCGCGCTCGCCGAAGACCGGGGCCAGCCGCCCGGCCCAGTCGCGCAGCTCCTCGGCCTGCTCGGCGTTGACGCCGGTACGCAGCAGGCGGTGCTCCGACAGCAGCGCCCGCACGGCGGCCGGGCTGAAGTCGGTCGCGTTGACCAACGCCGCCGCGAGGGCCGCCCCGTTGCCGCCGTAAGCATTGAAATGCATAAGGCCATTACATCAGGTTGGAATCATGCATTCCAGAGACCCCCACGACCCCTTCGCCCTGACCCTCGTCTCCTCACACCGCACCTCGGAAGGACTGGTCTCCTACCTGCGCTGCGCGTGCGGCGCGTGGGAGGTGCGCACGTCACGGCTGGTGGCCACCGCATCACCGACGGGTATGCGGCCCCGATAACGATCAGGACATCGACTGATCGGCCGCCGTCGTCCTAGAGTCGGGCTCAACACCCTCCAGGAGGTCAGGCATGTCGAGCATTCCCTCCCTGCTGCGCGACCGGATCGCGGCGACTCCCGACGCCGAGGCGTACCGCACGCCGGCCCTGGACGGCTGGACCTCGATGACCTGGCGGGAAGTGGGTGAGCGGGTCCGCGAGCTGGCTCTGGGCCTGGCGGCGCTCGGCGCGGGCCCCGGCACGCGCGTGTCGATCCTGTGCTCGACCCGGCTCGAATGGGTCCTGGCCGACCTGGCGGTGCTGGCGACGGGCGCGGCCACGACCACGATCTACCCGTCCAACACGGCGGCGGAGTCGGCGTTCGTCATCGGCGACTCCGGCAGCACGATCGTCATCGCGGAGAACGACGAGCAGGTCGCCAAGATCAGGTCCGTGCGGGACGAGCTGCCCGGCGTCACCCGCGTGGTCGTGATCGAGGGCTCCCCCGGCGACGACGGCTGGGTCGTCACGCTCGACTCCCTCGGCGGCGACGGCGACTACGACGCCATGGTCGACGCCATCACCGAGAACGACCTGGCCACCCTCATCTACACCTCGGGCACCACCGGCCGTCCCAAGGGCGTGGAGCTGACCCACGACAACTGGCTCTACGTCTCCCGCGCCGTCCGCGAGCTGAACCTCATCTCCGAGACCGACCTGCACTTCCTGTGGCTGCCGTTGTCGCACTCGTTCGGCAAGCTGCTGGAGGTCGTCATGATCGAGATCGGGGTGCCGACCGCGATCGACGGCCGCCTGGACAAGATCGCCGACAACCTCGGCGAGCTCCGGCCGACCGTCATGGCCGCCGCGCCGCGCATCTTCGAGAAGATCCACAACACGGTGGCGGCCACCCAGCAGCGCGAGGGCGGCGTCAAGCTGCGCATCTTCAACTGGGCGCGGCAGACCGGCATCAGGGTCAGCAGGGCCCGCCAGCGCGAGGCGGCCATCCCGCTGACCACCCGCCTGGAGTACGCCCTGGCCGACCGGCTCGTCTTCAGCAAGCTGCGCGCCCGCTTCGGCGGCCGGATCCGCTACTTCATCTCCGGCGCCGCCCCGCTGTCGAAGGACGTCGCGGAGTTCTTCGACGGGGCGGGCCTGACGATCCTCGAAGGCTACGGGCTGACGGAGTCGTCGGCGGGCAGTTTCCTCAGCCTGCCGCAGTCGGTGAAGTTCGGGACGGTCGGGCCGCCGCTTCCCGGCACCGAGGTCCGCATCGCCGAGGACGGCGAGATCCTCATCGGCGGGCGGGGCATCATGCGCGGCTACCACGGACTGCCGCAGGAGACGGCGCAGGCGCTGGAGGACGGCTGGCTGCGCACGGGCGACATCGGCGAGATCGACTCCGCGGGGCGGCTGACCATCACCGACCGCAAGAAGGAGCTGATCAAGACCTCGGGCGGCAAGTACATCGCGCCCACCTACCTGGAGGGCAGGATCAAGGCGGCCTGCCCCTACGTCTCGCACGTGTTCGTCCACGGCGACCGGCGCAACTACGTCACCGCCCTGGTCACCCTCGACATGGACGTGGTCGGGCCGTGGGCGCGGGCCGAGTCCCTGCCCGCCGACGCCGGGTCGCTGCGCGAGCACCCGCGCATGCTCGAGGAGGTCGACAAGGCGATCAAGCAGGTCAACGCGGATCTGGCCGGCTACTCCACGGTCAAGAAGTTCGCGATCCTGGCCGAGGACTTCTCGGTGGAGAGCGGCGAGCTGACGCCCAGCCTCAAGATCAAGCGCAAGGCCGTCGAGGAGCGCCACGGCAAGGTCCTCGACGCCTTCTACGACGCATGACCCGTGGTCACCCGATCAGCGCCGCTCGCGACGCTCACAGCACCCGTCTGGCCCCCGGGATCGAGCGCACCAGGTAGGCCAGCGCCCAGCACAGCGGCAGTGCCAGGGCCAGCATGACGGCGAACTTGACGATCGCGACCGCCTCCAGCCAGCGCAGCCCGTAGCCGAGCGCGACCAGCACGAGCGGGTGGATGATGTAGACGGTGAAGGCGTGCTGGGCCAGGAATCTCCCGCGCGGCCCCTGCTCGCCGAACCGTTCGCGGAAGAGCACCGTCAGCCCGATGATCATGCTGACCGCGAAGGCGGACTCCCACATGGCCCCGGCGGCCGGCGACAACATCCCGCCGGTCAGGACCATGGCCGGGAGCAGCACCGCGCTCGACACACCGGCCGCGATCAGGCCCAGCCGCCCGGCGCGGGCGGGCAGCGTCTCGAACCAGCGGCGCCGATAGGCCACGCAGCCGAGCGCGAACATGCTGACGTACTGCGGCATGAACTGCGGCGACGGCAGCCCGATCACGGGGACGTAGGTACCGGTCGGGACGAAGAGCCGCCAGGCGAACGTGACGACGGCCAGCGCCACCACGAACAGCGCGACGGTCCCGAACGTGAGCGGGGCGGGCCGCTCGTCGAGCGGCTTGTTCACGGCCCGCCACAGCGCGTAGACCAGCGCGAAGACGATCAGCACCTCGGCGAACCACATGGGACCCGGATCCCATGAGGCCAGGTAGAACTGCCAGTACGGCTGATCGGGGTCGGTGCGGGACGAGAAGTTGACCATGGGGCGCAGCAGCAGGATGAAGACGAGCAGCGGGACGCCCAGCCGGACGAGCCGGTCGCGGACGAACGGGCTCACGCCCTTGCGGTCGTAGGAGGCCGGGGTGAAGAAGCCGGAGATGAGGAAGAAGAAGCCCATGAAGAAGGCCTGGTTGAAGGTGACCAGGAGGTCGAGCAGGCCGCCCGAGGCGTCCTTGGCGGGCTCGGTGTAGAACCAGAGGGGGATGTTGCCGTAGGTGATGGCGACGTGGTGGGCGACGACCAGCGCGGTCAGCACGATGCGCAGGTTGTCGATCGCGTAGAGCCGGGTTCTTGGCTCGGTCTTCATGCTCTGCAGGCCCTTTCGAACAGGTCGGCCAGTTCTTCGGCGTGCGCGCCGAGGTCGTGGTCGGGGGTGGCCACCCAGTAGGCGAACATGTTGTCGATGGCCGAGGAGTGGGTGATCGCCATGACGCGGGGGTCGAACTCCCTGAACTCCCCGCTCCGCTGGCCGAACCGGTAGATCTCCTCCAGCGCGCGGTAGATCTCCTCGTTGGCCTTGATGCCGTAACGCGGCCGCCCGTCGGAGGTCCGGAGGTTGGCGAAGATCTCGCCCAGGGCCCTGAGCTGGGCGCGGTGGCCGCGCATGTGCTCGGCCACGGCCAGGATGTGCGTCCTGAGCAGCTCGGTGGCGGTCGTCAGGCCCTCCATCCTGGCCACGACGTTCTCGGTGATGGCGCCGTAGGTGCGCTCCACCACCTCCTCCATCAGCTTCTCCTTGCCCTCGAAGTGGTAGGAGATGACGCCCTTGCTGATGCCCGCGTGCGCGGCGATGCGCTGCAGGGACGCCTGGGCGAACCCCACCTCGGCGATCACCTCGACGGCGGACGCGACGATCTGGGCGCGCCTGGCCTCCTCGATGAACGAGCGTTTCTTGCCGCTCGGTCCAATTTCTGACCGCATGGCCAAAATTTAGCACAGCCGGACAGAAGGGTAGTCAGGAGGCTCGGTCAGAAGCGGAGCCAGCCGGTCCGGCCGTACCAGGTGCCGCCTGCCGCGAGATGGTCGCCGACGGCCCGCTCCAGACGCGTGCGGCGGGGCAGCCGCGCCAGGTCGGCGGCGTCCCCGCCGAACACGAACGCCATCATGTCGCTGCCGTCATACCGGTCGAGCAGGTGGAAACGGCGCTGGAAGGCGACGATGTTGGACTCGGCGGGCAGGTAGCGGGCGAGCTGCTCGTCCAGCAGCCACGACCCGCACGTCACGACGCGGACGTCCTCGTCGGGGAAGTGCCTCGGGAAGAACTCCCTGGCCCGCTCGAACGACGCGTCGCACGCCGCCGGCGTCATCGGGCCGCGGAAGTCGGGCACGTGCACGCCGAGAGCCGGCGACCCGGGCCCCACCGGCAGGCCCGCGCTCTCCAGGGCCTGCCCCACCCGACGGTTCAGCTTGGCCCGGTTGAACTGCAGGCGTCCCATCTCGAACAGCAGCCCGCGGGCGTGCAGCATGAACCAGTCGGGGGCGTGCAGCCCTCCCGTACCGTGCCGCTTGCGGTGCACGGCCATGTTGCGCCCCAGGTCGGCGAACGTCGCCCAGGACACCTCCTCGGGCACGCCCAGCCGCCGGTGGTAGGCGCGGGTGTGCGGCAACGCGGCCAGATAGACGAACACATAGAAGTACGGCCCCAGCTCCGGCAGCACCGGGAACGGGGGCGGCCCGTCGACGACGCCCATCGTGGCCACCAGCGAGTGCGCGCACCGCTCGGCCAGCCACCACCGCGGATCGCCCGGCTCGGGGCGGGCCGCGATAACGGCGTTGACGTCCTCATGCGGCACCGCGAGCCTGAGCAGCTCCGAGACCAGGTCGCCGGGCAGGGCGAGGTCGAAGCCGCCCAGGGATTCGAGGTGCGCCAGCCAGTCAGGGTGGGCGCGCAACAGAGCCTTGACATCCATCCGGCTCAGCCTAGCCGCCCCCGGTAGACCGTCCTGGCGCGCTCCAGCAGAGACAGGTGGTCGCCGAGCTGATACGGGCCGGCCAGGCGGCCGTGCTGCTTGATCAGCTTCTCCAGTTCTTCCAGCCACTCCAGGCACCACAGCACGTCCTCCCGCCTGGCGACGTGCCTGCCGTCCACGTCCACGTAGACGGGGCTGGTCAGGGCGTACCCGGTGGTGGTCATGGTGCGCGGATGCGGGTCACACAGGACCTCGGCCATCACATACGTCGGCCCGTCCACCACGAGGGCGGTCGTCACCGTGAGCGTCTCCTCGCCCGAGTGCCGGAAGTCGGCCGACAACCGCTCGGCCCCGGCCCGCACGCCGTCGGCCGTGCGGATGCGCACCGCCGCGACCTCGGGGCCGACCGCGCTCGCCGTGACCGTCAGGCGCTGACCCCTGCGGGCCTGGATCACATGGCCGGGGCCGTGGCCGTCCACCGACAGCTCCAGCCAGGGGCCGGTGGTGGCGAACGTCCGGCCCGCGCGCACGGCCGCGGCGAACGTCCTGGCGGTCAGCTCCCCCTCGACCTTGGCGTAGACGCGGGCCCAGCCGGGCGGGTTGGACTGGTTGTCCGAACGGGTGAAGGAGATCATCGCGTCCGTGCCCGCCGTCACGGCCAGCCGGTTGCCCGCGCCGATCAAGTGCCGATACACCGCCGCCGTGGACGGGATCGAGGCGTGGGTGAGCACGTCGAGACTGTCCACGAGCCCGAGCGCGGCGTCGGCGACCAGTTCGCGGGCGGCGCAGTTGCGCGGCGACGGCCCCACGACGCCCTTCGGCGGGTCGGCGTCGGAGATCGGCGTGCGGAAGGGGTGGCTGTAGCCGACCAGCGCGCCGAGGCCGCGCAGCTCGCGCAGCCCGTCGGCGTTCGGCGGCCAGTCGGCGTCGCCCTCGAAACCGGTGTGGTAGCGGCCGGGCGCGGCCCTGAGCGCGAACGCGTAGATGTGGCCGAGCAGGTCGTTGCGGTACTCCACGCCCATCCTGGCCACGTGGGCGGCGTCCGACCACGGCAGGTCCCGGTCCGCCCAGACCTCCAGCGCCTCGCGGTCGTAGACGCGCCTGCCCGAGACGTTGCCCGCCAGCAGGTTGAGCACGTGCAGATCCTCGCCGAGCTGGGCGGCGGCCGCGTCGGCGGGCAGCCCCACCGTGTCGCCCGCCCAGTTGAGGTGCACGTGCATGTCGCCTCCGTAGCAGCCCCGCGCCGCCGCGTCGTAGAGGCGCTCAGGGGTGAGGCTCACCAGGTGCTCCTCGCCGGGGGCCGGGGTCAGCTCCAGGGACGACTCCTCGTACTCCATGCCCCTGGTGACCGTGACCTTCAGCGGCACGGCGGGGACGTCCAGGACGATGTCGTCGCCATGGAAGTAGGGGCGGTTGTGGAAGTCGTAGCGGTTGGGGGTGTCCTGCGGGAACCAGCCGCTGCCGTCGTCCGCCACCACGCTCCACCGGCACGGCATCCCGGCCACGAGGCGCAGCCTGGCCGCCGGGGTGGGGCGCAGCAGCGCGTCCAGGCGCAGGCGGGCGCCGTCCACGACAACCGTGCTGCCGGGGTCGGCCTCGACCAGCCACGCGCCGCAGGGCGCGATCCGCCGCTCGGTCCCGTCCACCGCCGCCACACAGTCCTCATCGCGCGAGGAATCGAACAGCAGCGACACCCGCTCCCCACCCCGGCCCGCACCTTGACTCTCCGTGCTCTGTCCGAACGGCAGCAGCACCATCCTCGGCGCGCCTTCGAGCGACACCCCGTCAGGGCCGACGCGCACCGCGACGAGATGTCCCGGCAGCTCGCCGTCCAAGGTGTCGCGCAGCACCCGGTCGTAGTCGGGCTCGGCCAGCCGGGCCGCGAGCTGGTCGTGCGGCGTGCCCGGATACTCCTGGGCGACCGCCTCGAAGACGAGCCCCCAGAACCGGTCGAACAGCGCGGGCCTCAGCACCCTGCGCCTGGCGAAGAACTTGACGTAATGGATCTCCGGCTCGCCCCAGGTGATGCCGTGGCGGCTCAGCAGCCGGCCGTACTCCTCCAGTGCGCCCGCGACCTTCTCGGGCAGCATCGGTTCCGCACACATTCGCGCCTCTCCCACGTCCGGTTGCGCGTCATCGTGACACGCGTCAACCGCGTGGAACCCGCGCGTGGCGGCCGCGGATACGCAGACTTCCTCCGCAGGGAGAAGCCACTGTCCCGCCGCATGAAGAAGACCATCCTCGATGGCAACCCAACACGCGCGACCACCACTTGGGCGGCCGAACCCGGTCGTCACGGCGCCCGGCCCCGCACACCGGAGGAGCGTTCCCCTGGATGGGCCCCAGCCACGGTCGGTGGGCGGCGTGCCGTTGGCCTGCCGTAAGGAATGGGAGCTTTTCAATACGGCGGAGGAGCGGGGTCAGGGGCGTTTGAAGGCGGACAGGAGTTGGTCGGCTGCCAGGGCGGGGGTCAGTTCGCCTGCCAGGACCTTCCGTTCCACCTCCGCTGCGATGGCGGCCACCTCCGGGTCGTTGCGGAGTTCGGTCAGGAGCCGGTCGTGGACCAGGGTCCACGTCCAGCCCACCTGCTGGCGTCGGCGTTTGGCGGCGAGGTCGAGGGAGTCCTGGTGGGCCAGGACGTGCCGCCAGAGTTTGTCCAGGCCATCGCCCCTGAGGCCGCTGCAGGTGAGCACGGGCGGGGTGACGGAGTCGGAGCGGAGCATGCGCAGCGCCCCCGCCAGTTCCCTGGCCGCCTTTCTGGCGGGCAGTTCGTACTCCCCGTCGGCCTTGTTGACGGCGATGACGTCGGCGAGTTCCAGCACGCCCTTCTTGATGCCCTGGAGTTGGTCGCCGGTGCGGGCCAGTGTGAGCAGCAGGAACGTGTCCACCATGTCGGCCACGGCGGTCTCCGACTGCCCGACGCCGACGGTCTCGACCAGCACCACGTCGTAGCCGCCGGCCTCCACGACGACCATGGCCTCCCTGGTCGCCTTGGTGACACCGCCGAGGGTGCCGGAAGTGGGCGAGGGGCGGATGAAGGCGGCCGGGTCGGCGGCCAGGCGGGCCATGCGGGTCTTGTCGCCGAGGATGCTGCCGCCGGTCCTGCTGGAGGAGGGGTCCACGGCCAGTACGGCCACCTTGTG
Source organism: Nonomuraea purpurea (assembly GCF_042650645.1). Lineage (NCBI taxonomy): Bacteria > Bacillati > Actinomycetota > Actinomycetes > Streptosporangiales > Streptosporangiaceae > Nonomuraea > Nonomuraea purpurea. The sequence goes on along the minus strand of NZ_JBHSBI010000007.1, from coordinate 36,078 downwards.
GCCCTGCCCGGTCAGCATCGTCCCGAGTGCGTCGATGAACGTGGACTTGCCCACGCCGGGCACACCGGAGATCCCCACCCGGCGCGCGTGGCCGGTGAGCGGGGTCAGTTCGACGAGCAGTCGCTGTGCGAGCGCGATGTGGTCGGGTCTGGTCGACTCGACCAGGGTGATCGCGCGGGCGATCCACGTACGGGACCCGGCCCGTACGCCGTCGGCGTAGTTCTCCAGCGAATGCACCCCGCATACCCCTTTCTTCCCAGTTGATCAGCCTAACTTCTGACAAGTTTTGACTTTTGCCAGTAGGGTGCTGGAGTTCTGTCTCAGCCGTCACAGGAGTCACTCCCCTCATGCCCAACGTCGAACCCCTCCGTGACGGCGACCCGCCGACGGTGGGGTCCTACAGGCTGGTCGGGCGGCTCGGCGCGGGCGGCCACGGCGTCGTCTACCTCGGCCAGGCACGCAACGGAAGCCCCGTAGCCGTCAAGGTGCTGCGTGAAGGGCTGGCCGAGGGCGACCGCCTTGCCCAGGAGGTCGCGGCCGCGCGCAAGGTCGAACCGTTCTGCCTCGTGCGGGTGCTCGACGCCTCGACCGGCGACAGGCCGTACATCGTGTCCGAGTACGTGGACGGGCCCTCGCTGGAGCAGGCCGAACGGCTCGGCGGAACGGATCTGCAGCGGCTGGCCGTGGCGACCGCGACCGCGTTGGACGCCCTCCACCAGGCGGACGTTCTGCACCGCGACTTCAAACCGGGCAACGTGCTGCTGGGGCCCGAGGGGCCGCTGGTCGTGGACTTCGGCATCGCGGGGGCGTTCGCGCAGGGAGTCACCGGGACGGGCAACATCGTGGGCACGCCCGCCTACATGGCGCCCGAGCAACTCGCGGGCAAGGCGGTGGGGGCGCCGGCGGACGTGTTCGCGTGGGCGTCGGTGATGGTGTTCGCGGCGACGGGAACACCGCCGTTCGGTGACGACTCGCCACCCGCGGTGATCAACCGCATCCTGCGCGAGGACCCGCGCCTCGGGGAGTTGCGGCGGCCGTTGCGGGAGATCGTCCCGATCTGCCTGCTCAAGGAACCCGGCGCCCGGCCCGCCATGCGGGACGTGCTGCTGAGGTTGCTCGGCGGCGACAAGGGCCGCAGCGGCGGCGCCTCACGCGGCAGTACGGCATCGCGCGGGGCCGGCACCTCTCGAAGCGGCGGCACCTCGCGAGGCGGTGGCGGCGTCTCCGGGGACGGTGGCAGGGCACGGGACGGCGGCTCGTCGCGAGGCGGCGCTCCCCGGGTCGCGAACTGGGCCCAGGAACCCGACCAGACCGGCGACCTGGCGATGGGCTGGCCCCACACCGCCGACCAGGCGGCACCCGCTGATCAGAAGGCTGATCAGGCGGCGGCCTGGCATCAGACGGCCGACCAGACCGGCGACCTGGCGACGGGCTGGCCACAGACCTCAGACCCGGCCTCCGACCAAGCGGCAGCCTGGCAACAAACCGCCGACCAACCGGCGGCTTGGCAGCAGACCGCCGACCAACCGGCGACCTGGCACCACCAACCCGCTGACCAAGCGACGGCCTGGCAGCGGACCGCCGACCAGACCCCCGACCCGGGGCAGGGCTGGCCTCAGACGCCCGATCAAACCCTCGACCACGACGCCGCCCCGCACCACGACTCCGCCGCGCATCCTGGGCTCGGCTCGCGTCACGATCCGGCTGCCCCCTCATATCCGGGTGCCGAATCGCACCCAGGCGCCGCATCCCATCCGGGGGCGGCGTCGATGCCGTTCCCTGCTCCGGTCGAGACCGAGCACGCCGCCAGGACGCCGTACCCGGACGCGGGCGAACATCCACGGACCCCGTACTCGGGCTCCGGCGAGCACCCGCGAACGCCGTATCCGGGCTCCGGCGAGTATCAGGCCCACGCGCCTCACCCGAGCAGCGGCGAGCACCACGCGCACTTCCCCGATGCGGGCGAGCACCACGCCCACGCGGCATACGCGGGCTCCGGTGAGCAAGCGGCCCACGCGTCCTACCCGAACGGCGGCGAGCAGCCCGTGCCGGGTCAGTTCGCGGCCGATGCGCCTCTGGACGGTTCCAGGGGTGAGCAGCCCGCCATGGCCCAGCACTCGGCGTTGGTCGAGTTGCTGGCCCCCGAAGCTCCCGCTCAGGAGCAGGCCCCTGCTCCGGCTGCCCGGCCGCGGCGGTGGCGGCGGCGGTTGAAGATCGCGATCATCATCATTTTGGCCGGTATCTCCGTGCTCGCCCTGGCCGCCGCCATCGTGTGGCTCACGCCCACCACCCCCACCCCCAAAACCACCAACGCCTCCGTCACCACGGACGCGCCCACGACCACCGCCGCCAGCGCCCCGGTCGAGACGCAGCAGCCCGGGCGGACCCGCACCGCCAGGCCCACCCCGCAGTCCGACGGCACGCCCAGCGCCGTCCCGACGGACGGCACGACGGTTCCGGGCCTCAGGGTTGCGAGCGTGCGGGCGAACGGCACCAGGAACGGCGACTGCTGGTCTGGCGGCCAGGTGACGCTCCGGGCTTTGGTGCGGCGCACGGGCCCCCCGCTGAACTTCAGCTACACCTGGTACGTCGACGGAACCCCCGTCGGGCGGGCGTCGACCACGATCACCGAGAACGGCCAGCGCCTCCTGACCTCGCCGCAGGCGTTGACGAGCACGGGAGGCGTCCACCGCGTCACCCTGCGAATCACCGCCCCCATCATCACCCAGAGGTCTTCCATGATCACGATGTGCGAGGGCGAGGGCGAGAGCGGGACCGAGAGCGTGACCAACTAAGGCCCCCCGAGAAGCGCCCTGGACGGGGCCTGTCAGGTCCATAGCAGCCCGGAGTCCTGCGGGCGTGACGGTCGTCGGTCGGGGCGAGCTTGGCGAGGTCCTCTTCGAGGTCGCGGCGATATGGCCGATTGCGGGCCCTCGGGGCGTCGGGCTTGCCTGAGGCGCCCAGGCAGCCCCAGGGCGCCCCAGAGGCCCGTTGGACGCCTGTCAGTGCTTCCTGAGTTGGTCGAGGAGGTCGAGGGCGGCGTCGGCGATCACGGTGCCGGGTGGGAAGATCGCGGCGGCGCCCGCGGCGCGTAGTTCCTCGTGGTCTCCCGGCGGGATGACACCGCCCACCACGATCATGATGTCGGCGGCCTCCAGGTCGGCCAGGGCCCGGCGCAGCGCGGGCACCAGCGTGAGGTGTCCGGCGGCCAGCGATGACACGCCCACGATGTGCACGTCGGCCTCGACCGCCTGCCTGGCGACCTCTTCCGGCGTCTGGAACAGCGGGCCGACGTCGACGTCGAAGCCCAGGTCGGCGAAGGCGGTGGCGATCACCTTCTGGCCTCGGTCGTGGCCGTCCTGGCCCACCTTGGCGACCAGGATGCGCGGGCGGCGGCCCTGGGAGCGTTCGAAGTCGGCGCAGGCCCGGCGGACGCGTTCGATGGCGGCGGATGAGCCTGACTCGTCGCGGTACACGCCGGAAATGGTACGCACCTGCTCGGCATGCCGGCCGAACACCCGTTCAAGCGCGTCGGAGATCTCCCCGACCGTGGCCTTGGCGCGGGCGGCGTCGACGGCCAGCTTGAGCAGGTTGTTCTCCAGCCCTGGAGCGGGGTCGTCGGCGGCCTTGGTGAGGGCGTCGAGCGCGTGCTTGACGGCCTCGGCGTCGCGTTCGGCCTTGAGACGGGCCAGTTTGTCGAGTTGCTGGGCGCGTACGGCGCTGTTGTCGACCTTGAGGACCTCGATGGCCTCGTCGCTGTCGGCGCGGTACCTGTTCACGCCGATCACGGGCTGGCGCCCCGAGTCGATGCGGGCCTGGGTGCGGGCGGCGGCCTCCTCGATGCGCAGCTTGGGCAGGCCGGCCTCGATGGCCTTGGCCATGCCGCCCGCGGCCTCGACCTCCTGGATGTGGGCCCAGGCGCGTTCTGCGAGGTCGTGGGTGAGGCGTTCGACGTAGTAGGAGCCGCCCCAAGGGTCGATCACCCGGGTGGTGCCCGATTCCTGCTGGAGGAGGAGCTGGGTGTTGCGGGCGATGCGGGCGGAGAAGTCGCTGGGCAGGGCGAGCGCCTCGTCGAGGGCGTTGGTGTGCAGGGACTGGGTGTGGCCCTGGGTGGCGGCCATGGCCTCGACGCAGGTGCGGGCGACGTTGTTGAAGACGTCCTGGGCGGTGAGGGACCAGCCGGAGGTCTGGCTGTGGGTACGAAGGTTCAGCGATTTGGGATTTTTCGCGTTAAATCCGGAAACGATCCGAGCCCACAACAACCGGGCGGCACGAAGCTTGGCGACCTCCATGAAGAAGTTCATGCCGATGCACCAGAAGAACGACAACCTCGGCGCGAACCGGTCGATGTCCAACCCGGCGGCCACCCCGGCGCGCAGGTATTCGAGCCCGTCGGCGAGCGTGTAGGCCAGCTCCAGGTCACACGTGGCGCCGGCCTCCTGGATGTGGTAACCGGAGATGCTGATCGAGTTGAATTTCGGCATCTTTTCACTGGTATACGAGAAGATGTCGGAAATAATGCGCATCGACGGGCCTGGCGGATAAATGTAGGTGTTGCGGACCATGAACTCTTTGAGGATGTCGTTCTGAATGGTCCCCGCGAGCTGCTCCGGTGCGACGCCCTGCTCCTCGCCCGCCACGATGTAGAGCGCCAGCACGGGCAGCACAGCGCCGTTCATGGTCATCGACACCGACATCCGATCGAGCGGGATCCCGTCGAAGAGCTGCCGCATGTCGTAGATCGAGTCGATCGCCACCCCCGCCATGCCGACGTCGCCGGCCACGCGGGGGTGGTCGGAGTCGTAGCCGCGGTGCGTGGCCAGGTCGAAGGCCACCGACAGGCCCTTCTGGCCCGCGGCCAGGTTGCGCCGGTAGAAGGCGTTGGAGTCGGCGGCCGTGGAGAAGCCCGCGTACTGGCGGATGGTCCACGGCTGGGTGACGTACATGGTGGGGTACGGGCCGCGCAGGTAGGGGGCGCTGCCCGGGTAGGTGCGCAGGAAGTCGAGCCCCTCGATGTCCCCGGCCGTGTAGAGCTGTTTGACCCCGATGCCTTCCGGCGTCTCCCACACCTCGCCGGCCTCTGGCGGCTCCTGGTCGACCGGTAGCTGGGATTTGAGCGGGATGCCGGAGAAATCCGGGATCATCGAGTCACCTCCAGGTCCTCGAAGGTCTCACGGAGCACGGCCAGCGCGTCGCAGCCGGCGTAAAGGCGGGCGTCCACACCCTCGTACTCCCCCTTCCCAGCCAACCACACCTTTCGCGCGCCCGCTCTGCGCAGGGCGGTGGCGACGGCGGCGGCGTGCTGGGCATACAGCTTGTCGCTCGAACACAGGCAGGCGACGGTGGTGCCGCTGACGGCGAAGGCGGTGGCGATCTGCTCGGGATCGGCGCCGGGTCCTGCGGTCTCGACGTCCAGGCCGCCCGCCTGGAACAGGTTCGCCGCGAACGCCGCCCGCGCGGTGTGGACGGCCACGGGGCCGATGGTGGCCAGGAACACCTTGGGGCGCTCGGGCTGCGCGTCGGCCAGGTCCCGCAGCGCCTCGAACGCCTGCGCGTAACGCACCCTCGGCAGCCCCGTCTCGCCGGTGGCCGGAGCCGCGTCCCTGCGCAGGGGCTCTTCGTGGGGGTTCGGGTACTCGGTGACCCCCGTGATCGGGAAGCGGCGGTGGGCGATGTCGTCGTCGCGGCGGGCCCGGGTGGCGGCGATCCGGCCGGAGACCAGCGTCCCCGCCGCCGTGATCCCCCCTGCCGCCTCGATCTCCTGGAACCAGCCCCAGGCGGCCTCGGCGAGGTCGGCGGTGCGGCGCTCGACGTACCAGGAGCCGCCCGCCGGGTCGACGACCCGCCCGAGCCCCGACTCCTCCAGCAGCAGCGACTGCGTGTTGCGGGCGATCCTGCGGGAGAACGCGTCGGGCAGCCCCAGGCAGGCGTCGAACGGCCGCACGGTGACAGCGTCGGCCCCTCCCACCCCGGCGGCGAAGCAGGCCAGGGTGGTACGCAGCATGTTCACCCACGGGTCGCGGGCGGTCATCATGGCCGAGCTGGTGACGGCGTGCTGCCGCTGGGCCCCGTGCTCGGCCGCCCCGCACACCTCGGCCACCCGGGCCCACATCCGCCGGGCGGCCCGCAGTTTGGCGATGGTGGCGAACTGGTCGGCGGTGGCCGCGTACCTGAACTCGATCTGCCCCAGCGCCGCCTCGACCGTCAGCCCGGCATCGGTGAGCGCCCGCAACTCGGCGACGCCGCGGGCGATCGAGCAGCCCAGCTCCTCGGCGTCGCTGCCGCCCGCGTCGTGGTAGGGCGTGGCGTCCACGGTGACGGCCCGTAGCCCGGGGAAGTCGGCGGCGCAGCGACGGGCCAGCTCCAGCCCTGTCACGGCGGACGGGCCGAGGCAGGAGGCCCCCAGGTTGCCGCGCGGCGCGACGCCTCGGGCGGCGGCCAGCCCGAACAGGGCCTCGGCGGCCTCTCCCGTCCGCTCCCCCGCCTCCAGGACGACCGGCGCGAGGTCGAGGTAGACGTCTTTCAGCACCGTGCCGAGCGCGTCCACCGGGATCGCGCCGTCGCCGACGACCAGCCACAGCGAGGTGGCCCCGTTCTCCAGGTCGGCCAGCACCGCCTCCGGGTCGGGCACGGCGTGCCGCTGCCGCACGTCCCAGCCGGGGACGGTACGCCCGCCGCGGACGTAGGGCGCCGCGCCGGGCAGTCCAGGATCGCCGGGCAGGTCGTCCTGGTCGTACAGGGGCGCGACGGTGATCCCGTCGTAGGTCGTGGTGGCCAGCGCCGCCTCCGGGGAGTCCACCTCCACCCCTGACTTACGCAGAACCTCCACCGCCAGCGTCCGCCAGTCCTCGCGGGTGGTGGACGTGAACCCCGCTGCCAGTTCCATGGTTCGGATAGTAGGCCGAAGTGAGCACCTTCGGTGATACCGGGGCCAGCCGGGCGAGGCCTCGCAAGGTCTACTTCCAGGTCATCGGCCGGTCAGGCCGTGCCCGGCCTGGGCGCGCCGCGGCGGACCCAGGCGTAGAGGGGCTCGCCGGGGCAGTCGGTGTCGTAGCCGTCGCGGTGCCCCTTGATCTCCTTGCCCGCGCCGCCCTTGTCGCGCAGGTGCTCGACGGCGTCGAGGATGGCGTGCAGGATCTCGTCGGTCGGCTGCACGAGCCCCGCGTTGCCCACCAGCCCCAGCACGGCGTAGTGGCCGGTGTTCAGCCCGGCGCCGTTGGCGGCGGGCAGGCGGTGCGGCCCGCGTCCTTCGAAGACCTTCCTGTGCGGACAGGCGACATACGTGTAGGCGATGTCGATCCAGCCGTTGCCGTCCATGTGGTCGGCCTGGATGGAGCGGACCAGGGCGGCGCACCCGTCGTGGTCGGACACGATGCCGGGATCGACCCGTCCGCCCGTGTAGTGAACCTTCACTCCCTTGGTGGAGTCGAGTTGGGTGTAGTCGCCGTGTGGCGGGCGAGCGTTCCAATCGCGCCGCAACACCAGGTCGATGGCCACGGTGAGCTCCGAGGGTCGCTGTCGTGATGTCCGAGCGTAACGCGGGGATTGCGGACAGGTCCCAAGGATTGGGGATTTAGGGTCTGATCACCCGCTTGTCGGTGACGATCGCGGTGATCAGATCGTGCGGTGTCACGTCGAACGCCGGGTTCAGCGCCTGGGTCCCCTCAGGCGCCACGCGCACCCCCGCGAGGCTGACGATCTCCTCCGCGCCCCGGTCCTCGATCTCGATGTGCTCGCCCGACGGGGTGTTCTGGTCGATCGTGGACTCGGGCGCGACCACCAGGAACGGCACCCCTGCGCGTTCCGCGCCGAGCGCGAGGGCGTACGAGCCGATCTTGTTGGCGGTGTCGCCGTTGGCGGCGATGCGGTCGGCGCCGATGAGGACCGCGTCCACCTCGCCCTTGGCCAGCAGGTACGGCCCCGCGGAGTCGGCGATGAGCCGGTGCGGCGCGCCCATCCTGGCCAGCTCCCAGGTCGTGAGCCTGGCCCCCTGCAGCAACGGACGGGTTTCGAGGGCGAGCACCTCGGCCAGCCGCCCGCGCTCGTGCAGCGTCTGGACGACGCCGAGCGCGGTGCCGCGTTCGACGGCCGCGAGCCCGCCGGTGTTGCACACGGTCATGATCCGCAGCCGGTCGCCCTCCAGCAGGTCGGCCCCGCGCTCGCCCATGGCCCTGCAGGCGGCGATGTCGTCGTCGCGCACGCGCAGCGCCGCCGCGAGCACCGCCTCGCGGCCCTCCGGCAGGTGGGCCGCGGCCTGGTCGACGCCCCACGCGAGGTTGACCGCCGTGGGGCGGGCGGCGCGCAGCCGGGCGATCTGGGCGGGGTCGCCGTCGGCCAGCACGACGCCGAGAGCGCCCGCCACGCCGAGCGCGGGCGCGCCGCGCACGGCCAGACGCCTGATGGCGTCGACGAGTTCGTCGACGGTGTGCACGCGCAGCATCACGCGGTCATGGGGGAGCCGGGTCTGGTCCACGAGTTCGACCGCGCCGTCGACCCAGTCAATGGTCCTCACGGGGCAAACGGTAACGTACCTCCCCGCCGCGCTCAGCGTTCGGCGAGAACGATCACCGAGTCCCGCTCGCCCAGCACCACGACTTCGGACTTGTCGGGGTTCAGGACGATGCCGTAGTGGGGCGGGTCGTTGCGCGCCTGGGAGTCGCGGTAGCCGATGGCGGTCTCGCCCCGGCGGCGGGCGGCCTCCACGACCGTGGAGAAGGTCACCTTCGTCCCGGTCTTGACGTAGGAGGCGGCGGGCCGGGGGTAGATCTCGGAGCCGCGCGAGTCGAACAGGTAGGCGAACACGTCCGCCAGGTGCCTGTTCTCGGCGAGCTGGGCGAGGAGCAGGCCGATGACGGTGTCGCTGATCACGATGTCGTCGGCCTCGGTGACCTCGGCCAGGGCGCGGTTGTTCTCGTCGTGCATCTCGCTGACGATCGAGTAGTGCTCGCCCAGCGTGCTCTGCATGTCGCGGAGCTGCAGCAGCGTCATGAGCGTGCGCGTGTCGGAGTGGCGTGCGTCGAAGCGGTCGTCCGACAGGACGATGACGTGCTGGAAGAGGCCGACGCCGAGCGATTCGAGGGCGAACCTGTCGGTGGTGTCGCAGTCCTTGACGTTCACGGTGAGGTTGCGCAGCCCCGCCAGGTTCGTGCCCGCCTTGGGGTGGTCGGCGGCGACCTCCAGGACCGCGCCGGGGGAGACGTAGCCGTCGAGGTAGCGGATGATCTGCTCGGCCCTGCCGTTCCAGTTGAGCAGCAGCGTGCGCTCGGGTTCGAGGGGCTCGCTCTCGGCCATGACGATGGCGCCCTCGTCCACGGCGTGCTTGCCGGCGGCCAGGCGGACGTGGGAGTCGTCGTACGCGATGACGATGATCTGGTCGTCGGCGTTGATGACGGTGTCCATGGGCGGGTTCAGCACGACACCGGACGGCCGGCGCAGGCCGATCGCGGAAGCCGTCTGGTAGGCGTGCAGCGCCTCCCCGTAGGTGATGCCGACGAGCTTCTTCGGGGTGCGCAGGTAGATCTCGCCACCGTCGAAGTTGAGCAGGTCCATGCAGACCACGGACATGCCCGACTGGCGGGAGGACTGCACGATGAGCCGCGAGGCGGTGTCGTCGGAGTCGACCAGGTGCACCTCCTCCCCGCCTGCCAGGCGGGCGGCGGCGATGTTGCGGCTGGAGGCCAGGGCCGCGACCACCGGCGGGTGCGCGCCCTTGCGCTTGGCCAGCGCCAGCAGGATCTTGATGACGTGCGCGTCGGGGTCCTCGCCCTCGGGTGACAGGACGACGACGGAGGCGGCTCCCGCCAGGTTCATCAGCGCCAGGTCGCGCGGCTCCGTGGGCCGCCCGGTGCGGCAGACCACCCTGGTCTTGCCGAGATCGCCGACGGTCTCGCGGATCTGCTCCTCCATGTCGAGCTTGTCACGTTCCGCCAGGATCGCGATGGCCGAACGCTTCTGGCTGGACTGGGCCTTGACCAGTTCGGACACGATCGTGAACACCTGGTCGGACCAGCCCAGCACCACCGTGTGACCGGACTCCACGACCCGCGAACGGCCCCTGCGCAGCCGGTCCACCTTCTCCTTGAGGCCGTTGGCGAGCAGGCCGACGAGCATGCTGACGATGAACAGACCGCCGAGCGAACCGGCGAACATCACGGTCATGTACGCGATCGAACCCTTGTCGCCGGCGATCCTGCCGGGGTTCAGCGCGTGCATGAGAGCGATCCAAAGAACCTCCCCGACATTGCTGACGCCTTCTGGCTCGCCGGGCGCGAGCCAGAGCGTCAGCACCGTCACCAGCACGATGAGCCCGACCGACACCACCGCCAGCCAGCCGATCAATGACGCCGTGCCCTTGGACATGGTGTTGTCGAACCAGTATCGCGCCCGCTCACGGAACGTGACCTTCGACACTTCCCCGATACCTCCGCGTAAGGAGTGATTTGACCCAGCGTCCGAGGGTAGCGGCCGATCTTTGTATCCGCATGGTGACAGGTAACGTATCCGCCATGGTGACCCCCCTGATCCCCGACGATCCGCCGTCTCTGGGCGGGTATCGCCTGTCCGGCAGGCTCGGCGAGGGCGGGCAGGGCGTGGTGTATCTCGCCCACTCCCCCGCCGGAGAGCCGGTCGCGATCAAGCTGCTCAGCACGGGCGACAAGGAGACGCGGGCCAGGCTGGGGCGGGAGCTGGAGGCGCTGGAGAGCATCGCGTCCTTCTGCACGGCGCGGGTGCTCGACGTCTCGACCGGCGGGCAGCGGCCCTTCGTGGTGAGCGAGTACATCGACGGGCCCTCACTGGCCGACCGCGTGAGCGAGCGCGGCCCCCTGCGCGGCGGCGACCTCGAACGCCTGGTCGTCGGCACGGCCACCGCGCTGGCCGCCATCCACGCGGCCGGAATCGTGCACCGCGACTTCAAACCCGCCAACGTGCTGCTCGGTCCCGACGGGCCCCGCGTCGTCGACTTCGGCATCGCCAGAGCCGAAGGGGCGGCGACGCTGACCAGCGGGCTGATCGGCACGCCCGCCTACCTGGCGCCCGAGCAGATCGGCGGCTCGCCGGCCACGCCCGCCTCCGACGTGTTCGCCTGGGCCGCCTCCATGCTGTACGCGGCCACGGGCACGAGCCCGTTCGGGGCCGACACCGTGCCCGCGGTGCTGCACCGGGTGCTGCACGCCGAGCCTGACCTGTCGGTGCTGCCGGAGCGGTTACGCGGGTGGATCGGGGCCTGCGTGGCCAAGGACCCGGCCCTCCGGCCGACAGCGCAACACCTCATGGTGTCCCTGGTCACCCCCAACGTCCAACCCCCCGCCCCCGGTCCGTCCTCCACCGGCCCCGGCCCCACACCTCCCGGCACCACAGGCCCCACACCCTCCGGCACCACGGGCCTGGCCCACTCGGCGGTCCCGGGCCCGGCCTCCTCAGGCCCGGTGCCCACTCCATCAGCGCCCCCTCATTCGGTCCGGGGTCCGGCCGGCCCTGCCTCGTCTGCGGCGTCCGCGGGGCCGGGGCCCGGATTACAGACCGGCAGTGGGGCGGGGCCCGGTGTTCACGGGGCCGCACCGGGGCAGCCGTCGCGTGACGGCGGGCCCACCGGACCGCAGGGCCCGGCCGAGATCACCGGCGGGACGCGGCGCTCCCGATCGCGGGGCCTGCTCGTCGGCGGTGTGGCGGCGGCGGTGGCCCTGGCGGTCGCGGCCACCGTCACGCTCCTGCAGTTGAACCAGACCCCGACCACGGGAACCGGCGACCGCACGTCCTCCTCCCCGGCCACGACACCGGGCGACGAAACCTCCTCGCCCCCGGCCACCACCACACCGTCCGGCACCCCCTCCACCGCGGACAACACCCCGCCCGCCGACCCGAGCCTGAAGATCCCCGCCGCCTTCGAGGGCGACTGGTCAGGCCACACCGTCAGCACGAACCCTCTCAGCAGCGGCGCCAAAAACACGGTGAAGCTGAAGAAGGGCAAGTCCACCGCCGCCTGGACCGAGGAGCACGGCCAGGGCACGTGCTCGGGCACCATCACGCTGACCAAGGTCGAGGCCACCCGGCTGACGTTCGCCCTCGGCGCGAACGAGGGCGGCTGCATCCCCGGCACGATCGAGCTGGACCTGATGGAGAACGACATACTCGGCTACACCTGGCGGGACGTACCAGGTTTCAACCTCGTCACCCAGAGCGGCACGTTCAAGAAAGACTGAACGATTCTGTCTGTCAAAACCCTTCGACATCCGGGGCCTCTGCATAGATCATGGCCAGTATGTCTGTGATCAGGGAGGTGCCGTTCCCGGGCCCGGACTCCTCTGAGCTCCCGATGAACATCTGGATCGACGACGCCGACTCCGCCATCGACGTCATCGACGCCCTGGCGTTGTCGCCGTTCGCGACGGGGGCTCAGCCGTGGTCCCGGCTGGCCAATCTGGAGCGCGTCCGCCCGGATGCCACGCTGACGCCCGCGAGCGGGCGCGTGCTGCGTACCGCGCGGGTCGAGGACGGGTCGGAGTCCCGCCTCATTTCCGGCGACGGCTGGACGCTGCGGGTGGTGCGCCACCGCAACCGCACCGCCACCGTCAGCGTCACGGCGGTGAACGAGGAGCTGGCCAAGACCGTGCTCGCCGAGAGCATCGAGGGCGCGGAAGAGGCCATGCCGGAGGTCGACCACGTCGAGATGGGCTTCTGGTGGCGGGGCGCGCACGGCGGCACCCGTTCGGAGAAGCCGATCACGGCGCAGCCGTGGAACGAGATCAGCTCGAACTATTCGGCCAAGGTCCGTCCGGCGCTCGACAAGCTGATGGCGATCACCCCGGCCGACGTGAACGGCCGTCTCGTCCTCCTGCACGGGCAGCCGGGCACCGGCAAGACCACGCTGCTGCGTTCGCTGGCCAAGCAGTGGCGCGAGTGGTGCCAGGTCGACTGCGTGCTCGACCCCGAGCGCCTGTTCAACGAGCCCGGCTACCTCATGGAGGTCGCGGTCGGCTACGACACCGACGAGGACGCCCAGCGGTGGCGGCTGCTCGTTCTCGAGGACTGCGACGAGCTGATCAGCGCGGGCGCCAAGGCCCAGGCAGGGCAGGGGCTCTCGCGGCTGCTCAACCTGACCGACGGTCTGCTCGGCCAGGGGCGCGACGTCCTGGTGGCGATCACCACGAACGAGGACCTGACCCGCCTCCACCCCGCTGTCGTCCGTCCAGGCCGCTGCCTGGCGCAGGTCGAGGTGGGGCCGCTGAGCAAGGAGGAGGCCGTGGCGTGGCTGGGCTCGTCGCAGGGCGTGGGGCCCTCGGGCGCGACGCTGGCGCAACTGTACGCGCTCCGCGCGGGCCGCGAGATCACGCCGTCCACGGGCGAGGAATCCACGGGCCTCTACCTCTGACCGGCTTCCTGGCGTGAGGGCCTCACGCCAGGAAGGAGTGCAACCGGCGCGCCTCCCGTACGAGGTTGTTCGACGCCCTGCGCCCGGCGACCTCGGCCACGCACGGCAGCGGCCCCCTGGCCTCGGCCCAGCGTGCGGCGCGCAGGGCGAAGGCGAGCCCCTGCGTGTGCCGGGCGTGGGGCCGTTCTGCTTCTCCCGGCAGGAACACGGGCAGGAACCCGGTCATGATCCGCCACACTTCCCGCTGGGCTCCTTGCAGGGCGGCGTTCTCCAGGGTCCTGAACACCAGCCCCGGTTTGGCGGACGCCCGGCGTACCAGCAGCCCGAGCTGACGTCCGACCTCCTCGGCGTTCGGCTCCCCTCGGGCGGCCAGGTCGACGACCAGCCCCGACCGCTCGTCGGACGGCCCTGGCCCGGAGGGGCCCGCGATGACGTGCGCCTGGACGAGCGCCATGGCCTCGCCCGCGGGCCCCGAGGCCCGCGCGAGCGCGTGGGCGTGGGACGGCTGGAAGGCGGGCCTGTCCCATCGGTCCAGCAGGTGGGGCAGGAGGTGCTGGGCGACGACCTCCCGGTCGGAGGGCAGCACGTGCGGCCACCACGGGATGAAGGCGTCGGCGCCGTCCCAGCCGGACGGGTCCGGGTCGGTGAACAGGCCGTCGACCAGCGGGAGCCCGGTCGAGGCTGCGTGGATCCGCGGCATGGGCCGCAGGCCGCCCGGCCCGACCGGCGCACGGTCGTCGAGAGGCGCGCTCCGAACGCCGCCGTCCGACCGGACGTCTCCGGCGACCTGGTCGGGACGGCCGTCCTGCGGCCGTACGACTTCCGTGGCCGGCCCGAGGCTCCCGGCGTTCGACCAGATCACTTCGGTCACCGGCTCGGGGCGGCCGCCGTCCATCCAGCGCGCCGCCGCCCGGCCCGCCTGCGAGGTGAGCGTGGCGGCCCGTGCCACCACCTCGGGCGCGCTCTCGCGCGGCAGCCGCAGCAGCGCCTGCTGCAGGTCGGCGGGCATGGCCTCGACCCCCGCGCGTTCGTATCCGGCCAGCCGTTCGACCAGCTCGGCCGCGTCCACGTGCCCGGTCTTCCCGGTGGGCTCGGCCAGCAGGTACGGCGGCAGCGTCCCGGCCACGAGCGCGTCGTGGATCTCGGCGCAGCGCCGCAGCGTGAACAGGTGGGGAGCCAGGACGTCGCCCGGTTCGGGCAGCCGCGCACCGGCCTCGGGGCCCGTTCCGCCGGCCTGCGCCAGGATCACTCTGGCGATCTCCCTGCACCAGTGCCACGGCACGCTCAACGGGGTCTTCGGCGCATTGCCCGGCGGCCGTCCCGCCGCCAGCTTCGCCGCGAGCCCCGCCCGGTCGGCGGCGTGCAGCCGGACGACTCCGGCCAGCCACAGCTCGGTGGCCTCCCAACCGCCCCCGAACGGCCAGTCGCCCAGTTCCTCGACCGTCCGGACGGGCGCGGGGAACGGCCCGGCCCGCTTCGGCTCGGGCAGCGGCACGGTGGTGAACCCGTCGAGCCCCGCCGCCTCCTCGCCAAACACCGCGGCCAGCGTCTCACCCAGTTCCGGCGGCAGCAGGCCGATGGACTCGCGCACGCTCCGCGCCCCCTCGGCCGTGAACCGTTTGGCGTGCTTGACCGCCATCCGCACCGCCCGGCCCTGCACGTCGGCCGACTCGCAGACGAAGGCGTGGGCGAGGGCGGGGGCCAGCTCGTCGAGGTCGCCGCCGGGTTCGCGGGCCACCGCGTCGAACCACGTCAGCCCGGCCGTCACGAGCTTGCGCTCCTGCCTGAACAGCAGCGCCCGCAGTGCCCGCCTCACCTCGGCGGGGCCGAGCGAGCCGAGCCCGCGCAGGTGCCGCAGGGCCGCCTCGGCCACGGGTCCCGGCGCGGTCGGCAGCAGCCGCAGGTAGTCGCGGGCGCGTTCGCCCGCCTCCTCGTGCGTGGGTGCGATCAGCTCGTGCAACTGGACGAAGAAGCGCAGGTCGGCGGCTTGGCCTCCGCGTAGGAAACGGCGCAGGCACCCGTCGAGCAGCAGGTCCCTGCCGATTCTTCCTTCGCGTTCCAGTTCGGCGAGCGCGCTCAGCCAGGCGCCGGCCCCGGGCGGCTCGGCGCGTTCGCTCCGCAGGAGCCTGCCGGCGCCCTCCGCCTCGAACAGCCTCGGCAGCAGATGGTCCAGCAGGGGGTCCTCGCGCAGGTCGGCGGCGGTGACCTGGCGGCTCAGCCAGGCGAGTACGAGCGGGTCGTGTTCTGGCGGGGTGATGCCGGTGCGGCGCAGCATCGCCAGGGCCGGCGCCGCGGCGTCGTCGAGGCGGCGGCGTCCGCGTACGGTGTCGCGGAGCCTGAGGGCGGCGCGGGTGGCGAAGTCGGCCTGCCAGGAGGGTGGGCGGGTGGACAGGATGCGTTCGAGGAGGGCGGGATTGTCGCTCGCCTCGTTCCAGTGGTTGTCGAACTCGCGGCGGTTCAGCCAGGCGACGACGGCCGCCGCGCCCCCGATGGCCGCCGCCCCGGCCACCCGCATGGGGCCGATCCAGGTCTCGTCCATGGCCGGTCGGGCGGGACGGTTCCATGGGGCGTCCCACTTCCAGCGTTCGAAGTCGTAGACGGTGCGGCCGAGGCGGGCCGCGCTGCGGCGGTATTCCTGCCAGGCGGCCTCGTTGTCGCGTTCCCGCCTGGCCTCGCGCTCCCGCCGCCTGGCCTGCGCGCGTTTCTCGGCCACGGGGATGTGGGCGGGCAGGGCGGCGGCCACCTGGCGGCGGGCCTGGTCGTCGAGCGCCAGCACCCGCTCGGCGACCAACTCGACGTCGCCGCTGTCGATGGCCGCGACCACCGCCTCCCACGCGGCCCCCCGACCGCCGGCCTCCGGCTCGACTCCGCCGTACGCGCGGGAAACGCGCCCGCCGCTCACTCCCGACGCGGCCGCGTCGGCGCGCCCCGGCACGACGCCGCGCGCCTGCGCTCCGATGGCCTCCGTCAAGGCGCCCATCGACATGACGGGCGGCGTCATGAGGGGACCTCGACCACGACCCGCGCCACGATCCGCGCCGCCAGCACGTGCTTGCAGGGCCCCCGCGACCCCCGGTGGTCGAACCACCAGGGGCACGTGCACGACCCGTCGCCCAGATGCACCCGCCGCACCCCGCCGTCGGTGGTCACGTGGGCGACGTCGCCGTTCAGGCGGACGGCGTCCGACTCGGCCAGCGCCCGCGCGGCGGTCAGGCGCGGGTTGAGCTCGGCGACCTGCGCCCGGTCGTAGGGCAGTTCGCGGTGGAAGTGGGCGGCCTCGTACAGGTCGTATCCCACGCGCCCGGCGGTGCCGAGCTGGGTGAGCGCCGCGCGTACCCGCTCGACGGGCAGCCCCGAGCGGTCGGCGAGCAGGCCGAGTTCGACCGACGGCTCGAAGTTGAGCAGCATGCCCACCACGTCGGCGTCGTCGGCGGCCTCGTCGGTGGCCAGGTCGGCCAGGACCGCGCCCTCGCCGGAGAAGCCGCGCCACGGCTCCGGGGAGACGGCCAGGGTGTAGCGCATGCCGGGCAGCTCCAGCTCCCACGCGCCGGCCGTGGAGGAGCGGTCGGAGGGGCCGTACACGCGCAGGGCCTTGGCGAAGCGCAGCAGCGGCAGCAGTGTGGCCACCCGTCCTGCGCCCGACAGGCAGACGCCGCCTGGCGCGTGCGCCGACGACAGGCGCAGGTCGCGGCCCGAGGGGACGGCCCAGACGGTGGCGCGGGCGGCCTTCGGGAGCGAGCGCAGGAACCGGACGGCGTGCGGCCCGGTCAGCTCGGCCCGCAGGTCGAACCCGGCGGCGATCACCTGCACCTCCGCGAACCCGCGCAGCCACCGCGACGGCAGCGGCACCTTCTTCTCCACGACCGCGCCGTCGAGCGTGGTGACCGTCAGCTCGTCGGGCCCGACGCCGAGGTGGAGCGGGTCACGGCCGCCCACCCTGGCCAGCGACTCGCGCAGCGGGCCGTTGACGTCGACGTTGGTGGTGCCCCTGTCGAGCACGTCGCCGTCGAGCTCCAGCACGTCGAGCCGGGCGTAGACGCCGCCGCAGGCCGAGAACGACTCGAACCTGAGCCGCCCGCCGTCGCAGGTCACCACCGGGTCGCGGGTCCAGCCCGGCCTGGGCTGGTGGTAGCGGGTGAGCGCCACGTCGGCCACGGCCAGCAGCCCGGCGGCGGCCGGCGCGGCGTGGGTGAGCAGGCCGCTGAAGAAGCGGGGGTGGGCCTGCGGCCCTGACAAGGCCGTGCCGCCGGAGGTCGAGAGCCCGAGCCTGCCGTCGGCCAGAGCGGAGGGCCCGGCGTAGGAGTATGCCTGTACCGCTTGAGTCATGCCCCGAACCATAGAGATCATCACCGACACAATCCGGGGCCGGTACGTAAACCATCCGATGCGTATCAAGCGGTACGAATCCACAATAGGTCCAGTGCTCACCGTCGATCTGGCACGCGTCGCCTTCACCCGCTTCGCCGTGCCCGCGGCCCTCGAACCTCGGTGGACGAGCGGGGAACGCCCGATCGGCTTCGCCGCCACCCAGCTCGTGCCGTCCTGGACCGCGCGTGCCCCGCGGGGCGCCTGGATCGAGGTCGCGCTGCGGGCCAGGACCGCCTCGGGTGAGCTCACCAAGTGGTACGTCATGGGCCGCTGGTCCGAGTACGACCGGCCGCGCACGTCGGTTCCCGGCCAGGGCGACGAGGACGGCGACGTCGCGGTGGACACGTTCGTGGCCAGGCGGCCGGTGACGGCGTACCAGGTCCGGGTCGACCTGCACGGCGCGGGCGCCGGGCTGAGCGGGCTGGGCGTGATGGCCTCGGCCCTGCCGCAGCGGCCGGTGCGGCCGAGCGCGCCCAGCGGGGCGGGCCCGGTGGAGCTGGCGGTGCCCCGGCACTCGCAGCACGCGCACGCCGGACACCATCCGCAGTGGGACGGCGGCGGCGCCAACTGGTGCAGCCCCGCCTCGGTGGCCATGGTGCTCGGCTACTGGGGCCTCGGCCCCGGTCCGCAGGAGCTGGCCTGGGTGGGCGAGGGCGATCCCGCGCCGATCGTGGACCACGCGGCCGGGGGCGCCTACGACGAGAGCTATCAGGGCACAGGCAACTGGGCGTTCAACGTGGCGTACGCGGGGCGGTTCGGGCTGTCCGGGTTCGTGACGCGGTTGCGGTCGGCGGTGGAGCTGGAGCGGTTCGTCCGAGCCGGCATCCCCGTGATCACCTCGCAGTCGTTCAAGGCGCATGAGCTGCCCGGTTCCTGCTACTCCACCAACGGGCACATTCTGGTCGTCGTCGGTTTCACGGCCGGGGGCGACGTCGTCGTGAACGATCCTGCCGCGCCGAGCGAGGCCGAGGTGCGCAGGGTCTATCCGAGGGCCGCGTTCGAGAACGTGTGGCTCAGGAGCTCGGGCAGCGGCGGCATCGCGTACATCCTGCACCCGCCCGAGCAGCCCCTTCCTCCATGTACCAACGGCAATTGGTGAGTTGATGAGCATTCGACCGATCGACGTGGCCCGTACCGACGGCAGCCCCCAGTGGGTGGAGGCGGTGGCCACGCCCGCCGGCGTCGAGGTCTGGTGGGACGAGCCGCGCCCGCACGAGGGCGGCCGGCGCTGCGTGGTGCGCCGCCTGCCGGACGGCTCCCGCACCGACGTGCTGCCCCCGGGGTGGAACGCGCGCAACCGGGTGATCGAGTACGGGGGCCGCTCGTGGCGTCCCCTGCCCGGCGGCGGGCTGGTCTTCACGAACTGGGCCGACCAGCGGCTGTACCGGCTCGACGCCGGGGCGGGGACGCCCGTGGCGATCTCGCCGGAGGCCTCCTCGCGCTACGCCGACCTCTATCTGCCGCCGGGCCGCGAGGAGGTGTGGGCGGTCAGGGAGAGCGACGACGTGCGCGACCTGGTGGCGGCGCCGCTCGGCGGCGGCCCGGTCAGGGTGATCGTCAAAGCCCACCATTTCCTGATGAATCCCAGAATTTCGCCCGACGGGCGTCATGTCGCCTGGATCGGCTGGGACCACCCGAACATGCCCTGGGACGGCACCGAACTCTGCGTGGCCCCGCTGAACGAGGACGGCACTGCCGGCGAACACCGCGTGGTCGCCGGAGGCCCCGAGGAGTCCGTCGCCCAGGCCGAGTGGCGCGACGAGTCCGGTCTGTACGCCGCCACCGACCCCACCGGCTGGTGGAACGTCCACCTGATCCCCCTCGACGGCTCCCCCGGCCGCAACCTCACCCCGATGGAGCTGGAGTTCGGCGGCGCGGCGTGGAAGCCGGGCATGTCGTACCTGGCCGTCGCGGAGGACGGCCGCCTGGCCGTCGTGTACGGCACCGCCGACCACCGCCGCCTCGGCGTGCTCGACCCGCGGACCGGGGAGCTGACGGAGATCGGCGGCGAGGCCACCCATTGGGCCTCGACCGTGTCGGTCGCGGGCGGCAAGGCGGCGGCCGTGGGCGCGACGCCGTACACGCCGCTGGAGGTGAGGCTGGTCGACCTCGGCACGGGCGAGCACGAAGTGGTCTCCGCCCCCAAGCCCCTGCCCGACCGCGATCTGCTGCCCACCCCCGAGGCCATGACCGTCGAGGGCGTGCACGCGCACGTGTACCCACCGGCCGGCGCCACGGGCCCGGCACCGTACGTGATCTTCGTGCACGGCGGCCCCACCGGCAACCTGCCGATCATGCTGGACCTGGAGATCTCCTACTTCACCAGCAGGGGCATCGGCGTGGCCGTGGTGAACTACGGCGGCTCCACCGGCTACGGCCGCGCCTACCGCGAGCGGCTGCGCCACCAGTGGGGAGTGGTGGACGTCCACGACTGCGCCAGGGTCGCGCGCGGCCTGGTCGAGCTGGGCTACGCCGACGCCGCCAAGCTCGCCATCAGGGGCGGCAGCGCCGGCGGCTGGACGACGGTGGCCGCGCTCGTGCACAGCGACGTGTTCGCGGGCGGGGTCGCGCACTACGCGATCACCGACCCGGAGAGCTGGGCGGCCGAGACGCACGACTTCGAGTCCCGCTACCTGGACGGCCTGGTCGGCCCGCTGCCGGAGACCCGCGCCCGTTACACCGAGCGCTCCCCGCTGCTGAACGCGGCCCGCGCCTCCGGCCCCTGCCTGATGCTGCACGGCCTGGAGGACGCGATCGTGGACGTCGGACAGGCCGAACGCTTCACCGCCGAACTGGACAAACATGGCAAAGAGTGGGCACTGCTCACCTTCCCCGGGGAGCAGCACGGATGGCGCAGGGAGGAGACTATCGTCGCGGTGCTGGAGGCTGAACTGGCCTTCTACGGGCTGATCTTCGGCATGGAGACGCCCGGAGTACCGCCGTTGACACTGAAGGGGAGAGCGTGAAGAGCGTTGCCGAGATCTGCTCGGATCTGATCAGGTTCGACACCACCAATCCGGGCTCCGGCGAGCGACCGGCGGCCGAGTACGTGGCCACGCTGCTGTCGGAGGCGGGCCTCGCGCCGGTGGTGTTCGAGTCCGCGCCGAAGCGGACCACCGTGGTGGCCAGGATCGACGGCGACTCCCCCGACGCGCTGCTCATCCACGGCCACCTCGACGTGGTGCCCGCCGACCCGGCCGAGTGGCGCATGCACCCGTTCTCCGGCGAGGTCGAAGACGGCTGCGTGTACGGCCGGGGCGCGGTCGACATGAAGGGCTCGTGCGCGATGACGATCGCGACCGCGCTCGACCTGGCGGCGCGCGGCGTGCGGCCCAAGCGTGACCTGGTGCTGGCGTTCCTGGCCGACGAGGAGGCGACCGGCGACTACGGTTCGCGCCACGCCGTCACCGAGCACCGCGACCTGTTCGACGGCGTCACCGAGGCGATCAGCGAGTCCGGCGGCTTCAGCGTGGCCTCGGGCGAGCACCGCGTGTACCCGATCGCGGTCGGCGAACGCGGCACCGCCTGGATGAAGGTGACCGCGCACGGCGTGGCGGGGCACGGCTCGCGCCCGCCCGTGGACAACCCGGTCGCGACGCTGGCGCACGCCCTGTCGCGGGTGGCCTCCCACCGCTGGCCGGTACGGCTGACGCCGTCGGTCGCCGCCCTCGTCCAGAACCTGTCGGAGATCACCGGCCGGCCGATCGACCTGGACCGGCTGGACGAGGAGGCGGCCCGGCTCGGCCCGCTGGGCAGCCTGTTCAAGAGCCAGATCCGCAACTCCGCGAACCCGACCATGCTGCAGGCCGGCTACAAGGTCAACGTGGTGCCCTCCACGGCCGAGGCGCACGTGGACGGGCGGTACCTGCCGGGCCTGCAGGAGGAGTTCCTGGAGACCATCGACGCGCTCCTCGGGCCCAAGATCACCCGGGAGTTCGTCAACCTCGAGGACGCGCCGGACGCGCCGTTCCCGTCGGCGTTCTTCGACGAGCTCGCGGGGGCACTGGTGGCCGAGGACCCGCTCGCGCGGCCGGTCCCGTACGTGATGAGCGGCGGCACCGACGCCAAGTCGTTCGCCAGGATCGGCATCAAGGGGTACGGGTTCGCGCCGTTGATGCTCCGTCCCGATCTGGACTACTTCGGCATGTTCCACGGCAAGGACGAACGAGTACCGGTAGAGGGCCTGGAGTTCGGCACCCGCGTCCTCACCCGCCTGCTCACTTGACCGGTGCGGCGGGGCCGAACCAGCGGGTGAGCGCCTCGCCGACCCCCTCGCGGCCACCCGCCCAGGCCACGTAACCATCGGGGCGCACCAGCAGGGCCTGGGCGCCGTCGGGGTCGGGCGTGGTAGCGCGGACCAGCCGCACCCGGCCCCGATGCCCGGCCACGGTCGACGCCGCGCCGTCTCCCCCGCCTTCCAGGTCGACCAGCACCCCGCGCCCGTCCCGCAGCGCGCCGCCGAGCGTGAGAACGGCCGACCGGCCGCGAGGATCGCCCGGTGCGGAGACGGCGGCGGCCCACCTGGCACCCGCGCTTGCCTCGTCCCCGGCTGCTCTCACTGCCTCCACTACTTCAAGGGCTGTCGGGGCGAAGCGGCCGACGCGGGCATCGGCACCGGGCGCGTAGGCGATGTCCGTCCCGTCCATCATGCCGCCGAAGTGGTCGCGGGCCTCCGGCAGTTCCAGCACCTCGGATAGGACCTCGCGCAACGCGTCCACCTGCGGTCCCGGCCGCATGAGGGCCACCTGGGCCCGCGTGTTGCGCAGAACCCTGGCCGCCGCCGGATGCCGTTCCCCCGTGTAGGTGTCGAGCAGGCTCTCGGGCGCCAGGCCCCGTGCCACGAGCGCCAGCTTCCACCCCAGGTTGACCGCGTCCTGCAGCCCGAGGTTGAGCCCCTGGCCGCCGATCGGCGAGTGCACGTGCGCGGCGTCGCCCGCCAGCAGCACCCGCCCCGTCCGGTACGTGGACGCGTGCCGGGTGTTGTCGCCGTACCGGATCCCGGTCTCCAGCCGGGAGACGACCACGTCGATCCCGGTCACCCGCCGCAGGCTCTCCTGTAGTTCCCCGGCCGTCATCGGTGTGTCTCGCTCCTCCGGACCGCCGTCGAACTCGATGGTCGCGATCTCCCCCGGCACCAGCGACAGGTTCACCAGCCCGCCTGGCCCGCGCAGCGACGAGGAGACGGCGTCGGGGTCGGCCAGCTCCGCCACGGCGGTACGCCCAGTCATGGTGGCCGCCGTCCCGTCGAACGCGAACCCCGTCCGCTTGCGCACCACACTCCGTCCGCCGTCGCACCCGACCAGGTAGGAGCCGCGTACGACGCGCCCGTCGGCGAGCGTGGCGACGACCGCGTCAGGCTCCTGCGCGACGTCCACCACCGCGCACCCCCGCTGGACCCGCACGCCCAGTTCGTCGGCCCGCCCGGCGAGCACAGCCTCCAGCCGGTGCTGTTTGAGCATGAGATAGTCGGCGCCGCCGTCGGTCAGCAGCGGCAGCCCGCCGAAGTGCCCCCTGACCAGCCCTTTGCCCAGCAGCTCGATCAACAGTGCCACGACGTCGGCCCCCTCCGCGCTGTCGCGCCGCCCGGCCAGCTCGTCCAGCATGGCCCGCTGTTCTTCGGCCGCCGCCTGAGCCAGGCCGCGCAGGGCCAGCGACTGCACGCTGCGCGCGTTGAGCGAGCGCAGGCCCATGCTGCGCTCGGGCACGAACCCGGTGGCCGCCTCCAGGACCAGCGGGTCCGCGCCCGCCAGTTTCAGCTCACACGCCAGCAACAGCCCGACGGGCCCGCCGCCGACCACGATGACATCGGTCATTGCCCGATCCCTCCCTACTTACAGCGTATGCTTACGTCGTAAGTAGAACACATACACCGTAAGCTTCGTCAATCGGGAAGGCGGCGAGAGGAGCACTGCATGGCCCGGCGCGAGCCGTTGAGCAGGGAAAAGGTTCTGGACGCAGCTCTCGAACTGGCCGACGAGGAGGGCCTGGAGGGGCTGTCCATGCGGCGGCTGGCGAAAACGCTCGGCGTCGAGGCGATGTCGCTCTACAACCACGTCTCGAACAAGGCCGACATCCTCGATGGCATCGCGGAGCGGGTGTTCAGCCAGGTGGAACGGCCGGACCCGGCGCTGCCATGGCACGAGCAAGTCCGCCAGGTGGCACTGAGCACGTACCGAGCCTTCGCCCGCCACCCCGTGGTGCCGCTCGCGCTGGTCACCGACCGCTCCAACCCGACCTCCGTCCGCGCACTGGAGCCGCTGGACGGCCTGGCCGGGGCACTGTTCCAGGCGGGGTTCGACGACGTGGGCGCCTGGCGGGCGCTGGGGGCGGTGAACGGGCTGGTCTTCGGCTGCCTGCTGATGTCGACCGGCGGCTTCAGCGGCGACCCGGACAGGCACGCGGGCCAGGAGAACGTGGGCGCCTACATCCGGGAGATTGACCCGGTGGCACTGCCGCACTTCAGCCGGCTACTGCGCGGCACCCAGCGGGGCGTGACACCCGAGGCGGACTTCGAGCAGGCCCTGAACATGCTGATCACCGGCCTGATCGCCGAGGCGAAACGAATACGGCCAGACGACCAGCCCTCGCTTTCGGCATGTGAGTGATCTTCAGAACGGCGCTTCCGTCCCGGCGAGGCTGCCCAATGAACTTCTGTTGCGATTTTCGCAACAGAAGCTTAGGGTGAAGCCATGAACGGGGATGTCGTGGCGCAGCGTGTCCGCCAATTGATCACAAACAGCGGACAGAGCCAGGGCGAGTTCGCGGTGCTGGCCGGGCTCGACCCGTCCAAGATGTCCAAATCGCTCTCCGGGACCCGGAGGTTCACCTCCCTCGACCTGGCACGGCTCGCCGAACTCGGCGGCGTGACGGTTGACTGGCTGCTCGGCGCCGATGAAACCCCTGCGTTGGCGGCGCGGCTCTCGTCCCCACCGGACAGTTCTGTGGGCAGTGTCACCCTGGAGGCCGACCGGCTCACTCAGCTACGCGCGGACCTTGCCTTCCTCGGCTATGAGCAACACTCCGTCCTCCCCCGAACCCCGCCGATCGGCGACAGGTGGATCGGGCAAGGGCAGCAACTCGCCGCATGGGCCCTCGACCAGGCACGCAATGCCGGAGCCGATCCCAGCCACACCCGCGATCTGGCCGAGCTGATCGAGAATGTCTTTAAGATCGATGTGGCGATCAGCGACCTGCCAAACGGATTCGACGGTCTGGCCTGCACCAAGGAGCATGCCCGGCTGATCGTTGCCGGGACCTCGACGGTCCCCAGCCGCCAGCGGTTCACGCTCGCCCATGAGCTGGGACACGTGCTGGCCGGTGACGATCAGGGCCTGCTTGTGGAAGCCGATATTTACGACAAACGCCACAGCCGCCAGTCGTCCGAGATCCGGGCCAACGCCTTCGCCACCGCCTTCCTCCTACCCGAAGACATGCTGAGGTCCGAGACGAGCGGAATGACCTGGGCAAAGGAGGCCTTCGCCAAGCTGGCCTTCCGGTGGTGGGTATCGCCCAGCGCGTTGGCCTGGCGACTGCACAACCTGAACCTGATTCCCAAGGACCTCTGCGACCGGTATCGAGGCATAACCACCGAGTCGGCGGCTCTGCTGGCCGGCGAGCTGGGTTCGTTCACCGAGTGGATCGACGCCGCCTCCCACCGTCGGATCCCACAGCTGCTGTTGCGCGACACCTTCCAGGCCTACCTCGACGGGGCCTCGACCCTGCGTCCCTTCGCCAACCTGATCGGCATGGACAGCGAGACCATCCGGCAAGCGCTCGAACAAGCCGGAGAGGAACCTCCGCTAGCATCATGACCTGGTACTGGTTCCCCGATAACACCGTGCTCTGCAACTTCGCCACGGTTTCACGCCTACGACTCTTGGAGGAGATTCTGCGTGGCCGAGGCCGCTGGGTCGAGGCCATCGAAGCCGAGGCCGGCAAGTCGAAGGCCATCTATCCGGAACTGGGCATGGTCAGCCAGGACGGCTGGCTGGGCGAACCCATCGAGATCACCGACCTGAACGAGAGCCGCCAGATCGAGCAGGTACGCCGTGCGGTATTCGGCGGTTCACCCCAGAGGCCCACCCAACACTTGGGCGAAGCACAGACATGTCACGTCATTCTCAACTGGTCACAGTTCCGCGGATCCTTCTGGATCACAGACGATCGAGACGCTGGGGAGTACGCCCGTGCGCGGGGCATCACCACTCGAGACACCATGGACCTGTTCTGCGAAGCAGCCGTAGAAGGGCTCTGCTCCGCCGAGGAGGGCTTCAAGCTGCTTCATGAAATGACCCGCCTCGGCCGCCATCTCCGCTTGCCCAACCGCCCTGCCGATCTGCAGTAAGGGCGCGAAAACTGGAAGCCGCCGTGGAGACGGAAGCGTCTCCACGGCGGCGTACGGTCACTTGTCAGACCGAGATAGGCTGCGCCTTCAGCCCGTGGAACCGCAGGGTCTCGTCCAACCGGCGAACGTGGCTGTCTCCGGCCCACGGCTCCAGATGGGCCCGCACCCTTTTGAGCTGATCGATCGGACGGGCCGAACTGTGCTTCGCGGCGATGCCGGCGGCCTCCGCCAGCCTGCTCGTCGCCTCCGGGATCTCCTTGGCCAAGATCATGGCCTCGGCGTATTGAACGAGTGCGAACGCACGCTCCCGCTTGTAACTCGGATCGAGTCCGGCCAGCGACCGCTGGGCCGCCGTCACAGCAGGTCCGGCCTGTCTCAACCAGATCAGCGACCGGGCCGCCTTACTCTCGATCATGGACGGCGAGACCCAGTAGAGGAACGCCGGCTCGGAATCGCCCGGCGCGGCAGCCAGCGCCATGGCGCTGTCGCGCGCCTGGGCGCTTGCCAAGGCTTTGCCTCCAAGGGCGTGGGCCTGCGAAGTCACCGATTCGGCCTGTGCACGCAACAGCTTGCTCGGGGATCGTGCTGCCCAGCCCCTCGCGGCGAAGGCGTGGTCCAGAGCCGCGGTCGCCTGCTGCCGGTAGGCGGCCATGGTGCTCATCCGGCAATGCATGTAGCCGATCGACGTTGGGTCGCCGAGTTCGAGTGCGGCTCTCAGCCCATCGTTGGCCGCGTGCTCGGCCGCTGCGTAATCGAGTAGGTCATAGGCGAGAAAACCGGAGAGTTGGGACAGTTGCGCATATGAACTGAGGAGTCGGTCTCGCAGCATGGGTGACATCGACTCGCGAGCGAGTATCTGGGCGAGCGCTGTGCGATGCCCGTTCACCACGGGGAGCAGGCTGACCGGCCCGAACTTGTCGTCGGCTTGGCGGGCGTGCATGGTGAGTTTCTCGAAGGTGCGCGCTGTTGTCTCGTCCACGCGGCAGGTGTTGCGGAGTACTCCGGCCAGGCGGTCTTCCTCGTCGGGAGTGAGGATGCGCAGGAAGTCGAGTGCCTTGCTTCCGCCCAGTACCAGGGCCAGTTGGAAAAGCAGTTCCCGTCGTTTCACGTCGGTCTCCTC
The DNA here is from genome assembly GCF_042650645.1 of Nonomuraea purpurea. Lineage (NCBI taxonomy): Bacteria > Bacillati > Actinomycetota > Actinomycetes > Streptosporangiales > Streptosporangiaceae > Nonomuraea > Nonomuraea purpurea. Next base: position 8,877 of record NZ_JBHSBI010000007.1, on the reverse strand, counting down.
GACGTCGATGGCGCGCAGCAGTCGCACGCACGCCGAAGCGTCCAGGAGCGACGTGTCGGTGGGTGTGGCCGCTGCGCTCGGTTCCATGGTGACACGAGCTTCGCGAGGACGATTGACGTCCAGGTCGCGGAAATCCGCGCCGTCTATCTCGTCCCGGTCGACGGCGCTGCAGGTGCTCAGGACGTCGTCGGTGACCAGGCAGGTGGCGGCGGTCTGGTAGATCTTGGCCAGCATCGCGAGGAGTCGCGCGGACGGGCGGCGGCCCGCTTCCGGCCACGTCTCGAAGGAGTAAAGCCGAGCTTCTCGCATGCAGGCCGTGCCCGCCGGGTCGGCGTCGTTGACCATGGACACCACCTCGGCGGCGGTCCGACCGTGGGCCAGCCGGTAACGGCGCAGCGGGCCGGCGTTGTGCGTGAGTTCGAGGACGTCGGCGATCTGGTCCCACGTGAACCCCTTCTCACGTAGGCGCTTGCCCCAAGAACGGGACAGAAGCAGAACTCGATAGCCCTCACCGGACATCACGCTCACCTCTCGTCAAGGGATGCATACGCATTGTACTTGCGTGGTCACAGATTGATCGAGAGGTTGCGCCGGGGAGGGAATACCGGGCGTCAGATCACCAGCGTTTACCCAGGTCAGGGCCGAAGTCTTGCGCAGTAATGGGCGCATCCGAGCCGGGGGGTTCAGCCTCACGGCAAGTCCTTCACAGCACTCCGCGAGCCGGACTTTTACCGAAATAGTTGATTCTGACTAGTCGATCGTGGATAGTCATAACTGACGAAGGGAGCAGACGATGGGCAGGCGGGGCAATCTGCTGGGGCTGGCGGTGTTGTCGTACCTGAGCGGGCGGCCGATGCACCCGTACGAGCTGTCCCGGACCATGCGCGACAACGACGACGCGCGCAGCATCAAGTTCAGCCACGGATCGCTCTACATGGTCTTCGGGCAGCTCGCCAAGGCGGGCCTCATCGTCGAGCAGGAGACGACGCGCGAAGGGCAGCGTCCCGAGCGCACCGTCTACTCGCTCACCGACGCCGGCCGCGCCGAGTTGCGGGAGTGGATGCGGGAGCTGGTGGCCGATCCCGGCCACGAGTACCCGCGCTTCGTCGCCGCGCTGTCCCTGATCGGCGCGCTGCACCCCGACGAGGTGATCGAGTTGCTCAACGAACGGCTGCGCCGCCTGTCCGCGCAGCGAACGGAGATTCGCACGCTGATCGACGACACCGTGGCGGCCGGCACGCACCCGCTGTTCCTCGTCGAGGAGGACTACCGCCTGGCACTCCTGGAGGCCGACCAGGCGTTCACCACCCGGTTCATCGAGCGGATCGACAACGACTGGGGCCGTCAATGGGCCGCCTTCCACCACGACATGGAGGAACGACAAGCATGAGCCGCACAGCCCTCGTGATCGGCGGAGGGATCGCCGGACCGGCGACCGCCATGGCACTCCAGCAGGCCGGCATCGAACCCACCATCTACGAGGCGTACCCGGAAGGCGCGGACGGCGCCGGGGTCTTCCTCACCCTCGGCTCCAACGGCATCGACGCGCTGGCCGCGATCGGCGCCGACGGGCGGGCCACCGCCGACGGCTTCGCCACCCCGGAGATCACCCTGCGCGGCGCCAAGGGCAAGCGGCTGGGCATCTCCAAGATCAGCGCCGCGAACGGCGCGCCGTCGAGGACCGTCAGGCGCGCCGACCTGTATCGCGCGCTCTACGAGGAGGCGGCCGGCCGGGGCATCCCGATCCACCACGGCAGGCGCCTGGTCAGCGCCGAACAGTCCGGCACGGACGTCCGCGCCACCTTCGCCGACGGCACCACCGCCACCGGGGACCTGCTGATCGGCTGTGACGGCGTGCACTCGACCGTCCGCGGGGCCGTCGATCCCCTGGCGCCCGCCGCCGCGTACGCGGGCCTGATCAGCCTCGGCGGCTACACGCGGGGCGTGCGGGTCGACGAGGAGCCCGGCTCATACACGATGATCTTCGGACGGCGCGCGTTCTTCGGCTACGCCGTCGCTCCCGACCGCGAGGTCTGGTGGTTCGTCAACCTCCCGCGCGCCGCCGAACCCGATCGCGGCGAGCTCGCGCCGATCACCGGCGAGCAGTGGCTGCGCACGCTCGTGGACGCCTTCAAGGACGACGCCGGCCCCGCCGTGCGCATCCTCGAGGCCACACCCGTCGAGCAGGTCATGAAGGCCAGCCCGGTCCACCTGCTCAAACGCCTGCCCACCTGGCACCGAGGCCGGATGATCGTCCTGGGGGACGCCGCGCACGCGCCCTCGCCCAGCTCCGGCCAGGGCGCCTCGCTGGCCGTCGAGGACGCCGTGATCCTGGGCCGCTGCCTGCGCGACACCCGTTCCCACACCGCCGCCTTCGACAGGTTCGTCGAGCTGCGCCGCCCCAGGGTGGAGAAGATCGTCAAGCAGGCGGCGCGCATCAACAACAGCAAGGCCGCGGGTCCGGTGGGCCGGCTCTTCCTCGACTCCTTCATGCCGCTCATCCTGCGGGCGGCGGCCAACAGCGCCTACACCGAGGAGGTCTACGGCCACCGCCTCACTGACGAGCCCGCCGCCGCCCGGTGACATCCGGGTCGCCGCGGCTCAGAACCTCGTCTTCGGGCGCTCCTGGAGCACGTCGTCCACGTAGATGTCGAGCTTCTTGGTGAAGCACACAGCGGCCTCGGCCAACCCCCTCCCCATAGCCCCTCGACAGCCTGTTCAGCTCCGATCGGAGCACGCGTCAGAGCGATCAACAGCTCTCGCACCGCTACGTCATGCTCACGACGTGAATGCTTGCCCGCAGACGTGTGGATGTCGCGTGCGCCATGATGGGGCGGTGGATTTTGAGCCGTATCGAGCCGAATTGGTGGCGTACTGCTATCGGATGGTGGGGTCATTCCACGAGGCTGAGGACCAGGTACAGGAGACGATGCTGCGGGCGTGGAAGGCCCGAAATCGGTACGACAGCACCCGCGCGTCGCTGCGGACCTGGCTGTATCGGATCGCGACCAACGTCTGCCTGAGCGCGCTGGAGGGCCGAGCGCGGCGGCCGTTGCCGTCCGGGCTGGGCGCGCCCAGCGATGATCCCGGGGCGCCGCTCGCACCGGCCCTCGACATTCCCTGGCTTCAGCCGTTTCCCCACGCCCGGTTCGAGGTGGGGGTACGGGCCGACATGCGGCTCGCGCTGGTGGCGGCGATGCAGACGCTGCCGCCGCGTCAGCGGGCCGTGCTCGTGCTGCGCGAGGTACTGGAGTTCAGCGCCGCCGAGGTGGCCGTCCAGCTCGGCACCACGGTCCCGGCCGTCAACAGCGCCTTGCAGCGGGCCCGCGCCGCCCTCGCCGAAGCGGGCGAGGCCACGGACGCCGGCGAGGTCAGCGAGCCGGACGACCCGAAGGTGCGCCAGGTGATCGAGCGGTACATGCGGGCGTTCGAGACAGCCGACGTCCCCGCACTCGTCCGGCTCCTCACCGACGACGCCGTCCTGGAGATGCCGCCCGTGCCGCTGTGGTACCGGGGCAGCCACGACTACGGCCTGTTCATGCGTCGCGTGTTCGACATGCGCGGGACCGGCTGGGGCCTCAGGCGCCTCACCGCCAACGGCCAGCCCGCGCTCGCCGCGTACGCCCCCGAGCCCGGTGGCGGACATCGCCTGCACACGCTCCAGGTCTTCACGGTCACCAGTGGCCGGATCGCGCGTAACGTCGTCTTCGCCGATCCCGCCGTGTTCGAGGCGTTCGGCCTGTCCCAGGAGATTGTTTTCAACACGTTCGACAGATCGCGATGAGTCCGGCCGATGCCGCCGGTACATACAGGTGAGCATCAAACGAAAGGGACACCCATCGTGAGCGTCATCGTCCTCGGCCTGGGCCAACTCGCAGGTCATCGACGGCGACCTCATCGACGCCGTCAAGCGCGAGCAGCGGGATGTGATCATCACCGGAAGCCTGAGCGTCGTCCATGCGCTGATGGCCGAGGACCTGATCGACGAATACCGGCTGCTGACCTTCCCCACCATCCTCGGCACCGGCGATCGGCTTTTTTCCCGCCGGCGGGCCACCCGCTTACCTGGAGTGCCTGTCGGCCGAACCGGCCGGCGCCGCCGTCCTGACACGGTACCGGCGGGAGGTGGCATGACCGCCTGCGCGGCGGCCGCGACACTGCTCAACAGGCAGACCTCACCGCGTTTGTCCACATGGCCGCGGTCTTGCTGGTGGACCTGACCATGACGGGCCCGTCCCGCGGGGCGGGCCGCACCTGGATCAGGTACTCCTCGATGGGGTCGCCGTCGTCCAGCCGATCGATCCGCGCGAGCAGCCTGGCTGTCCGAGGCGCTGTCGGACCTGGGCGATAGAGTCCGTGCGTCCAGCGCGATCGGAGACGTTGATGGCTCGTCATACCCCGCCCCGGCCGGTAGCGGTGGCGGAGCTCTTCCCGCAACTGAAGCCGCTCGGCAGGCAGGCGCTTCGGCTTCATCCGCGCACGGGAGTTCCGTCCTACGAGAACAGCTCCTTCGGGGGGCCTTTACGATGGCCGGCCGATGAGCCCTGGCCGTCGTGCGCCGAGGAGCACTACGCCAAGGACGCGGCCGACGTCCGCCGCGTGCTCGCCTCGCCCCCGCGATCCGCTGACGCTCCGCAGGGCCACGTTCCCGTGCCCTGTGTGGTGCATCCGGAGCAGGTGATGGAGTACCCCCACGGGTACGAGATGCCGGATGATCTGCACAACACGATCGACGGCCAACTGGACGGGCTGAAGGAGGCCACCGGGTGGGACTACTACTACCACCTCAGCGTGGCCCCTGGAACCAAGGTTGGCGGCTACCCCAACGGCCTGATCGCCGCGACGAGATGGTTCGCCTGCGAGAGGTGCGGAGGGCCCGTCGAGCATCTGCTGTCCGTACGGCACGAGGAGTTCGACGGAGAGTCCTGGCGGACCTGGCTCCCGGTGGAGGACCGGCCCGACGACGACGGCGGGCCGCTCTATTTCCGGAATCACCGCTTCCAACGAGCCGCGGCCACAAAGAACCCGCACGGCCTGGAAGTGGGAGGCGGAGGCGACGTGTACATCTTCGAGTGCCGTTCCTGCCCGGACCGCCCGACCCAGACCCTCTTCCACCTTAACTGAGCGCGGCGGCCGACGGCACGGAGTGTCAGTAGCGCTTCGTGGCGGTGTCCGGATCCGCGCTGTGGCTTCGACCTCCGAGGTGACACCACTCGGAAGGAGTCCCCGTATGTTCGCCACCTCTCGTCTGCTGGCCTGTGGTGTTCTGGCCGGTCCGCTGTTCCTGCTCGCCTGGATCGCCGTGTGCGTTGTGTGGGCGCGCAGGTTCTTCCGGCTGGGTCGGCGCGGGTGGGCGTGGGCGTGCGTCGGGGCGTCGGTCCTGTATGCCGTCATCGTGGCCTGGCCTGATCTGGACAGTCTCAGCCTGCGCCTGGTGCTCGGTTCCGCGGTCCAGTTCGTCCAGTTCGCGGCTCTTGCCCTCCTGCTCATCCGGACATCAGAGCATTCTGATGTCCGTCTGCTGTCCGATCGGCGGCGCCAGCTTCGACGTCTCCCGTGAACGCACCAACCGACAAGGAGAGCACGATGAAGTACATCATCCTCAGCTACGCCTCCCAGCAGGAGTACGACGCGATGGGCGGCAACGGCGCCGATCTGGGCCTGAAGCCGGAAGACTTCGGCCCGATGTATGCCTGGATGGACAGCTTCAACCAGTCCCTGGCCGACTCCGGCGAGCTGGTGGAGACCAGGGCACTGGCCGCCCCGGTGCACACCCGCCGCGTCGGCGGCCGCGACGGTGTGCCGTACGTCACCGATGGCCCCTACGCCGAAACGCAGGAGGTGCTGGCCGGCTACTGGATCGTGGAGTGCGACAGCTTTGATCGCGCGACCCAGATCGCCGCCCGGCTGGGCGAGTGCCCGGCGCCGCCACAGCTGGCCGCCAACGCCTACGCCGATGTCCGGCCGCTGGCCGAGGCGGTCCAGGACCTGGAGGTGTGAGGCGTGGAGGACCTGCTGCGTGAGCTGGCGCCGCGGGTCCTCGGCGCGCTGGTACGCCAATACGGCAATTTCGCCACCGCCGAGGACGCCGTGCAGGAGGCCCTGCTGGCCGCCGCCGGGCAGTGGCCCAAGCAGGGTGTCCCGGATAACCCGGGCGGCTGGCTGATCACTGTCGCCTCGCGGCGGCTGACCGATCTGCTGCGCAACGAGCAGGCTCGGCGCCGCCGCGAGGAGACCGTGGCCGGCTGGGTGCTACCCGAGCAGTGGCTTTCCCCGGCCGCCGACCGGCCACCTGCCGATGCCGACGACACGCTGATCCTGCTGTTTCTGTGCTGCCACCCCGCGCTGCCCGGCACCGCACAGATCGCGCTCACCCTGCGGGCGGTCGGCGGGCTGAGCATCGCGGAGATCGGCCGGGCCTTCCTGGTGCCGGAGGCGACCATGGCGCGCCGGATCAGCCGGGCCAAACACCGCATCCGCGACAGCGGCCTGCCGTTCGCGATGCCGACCGGCCGTGAGCGGGCCGCCCGGCTGGCAGCGGTCCTGCACGTCCTGTATCTGATCTTCAACGAAGGGTATGTCAGCACGGCGGGGCCGCAACTGCAGCGTGTGGAGCTGGCAACCGAGGCGATCCGGCTGACCCAGCTGCTGCACCGTCTGCTGCCCGACGACAACGAGGTGAGCGGACTGCTGGCGCTCATGCTGCTCACCGATGCTCGCCGCCCGGCCCGCACCGGTCCGGACGGCCGCCTCATCCCCATGGCCGAGCAGGATCGCCGCCTGTGGCGCACCGACGACATCACCGAGGGCATCGCGCTCATCACCGCCACCCTGCCGCGCGGCGTGCCCGGCCCCTACCAGCTGCAGGCGGCCATCGCCGCCGTCCACGATGAGGCTCCCAGCGCAGACCAGACCGACTGGCCGCAGATTGTGGGCCTGTACGAGCTGCTGCTACGCCACGGCGACAACCCGGTCGTGGCGCTCAACCACACGGTCGCGGTGGCGATGGCCCGCGGCCCGCTGGCCGCACTGCCGCTGCTGGAGACGGTAGCCGCCGACCCGCGCATGAGCGGCGACCACCGCGTGCACGCCGTACGAGCCCATCTGCTGGAACTGGCCGGAAACCCTGAAGCGGCACGCGAGCAATATCTGGAGGCAGCACGGCGCACACCAAGCCTGCCTCAACAACGCTACCTCAACGCCAAGGCCGGCCGCCTCGGCCCCTGAGCCTTCGCGGTGAACCGGGCCGACGTCGTGCGTGAGCGAGAGGACGTCGGCGATCTGGTCCCACGTGAAGCCCTTCTCGCGCAGGGCGCCACGGCCGGAAGGCCGCCCTGCGACTCAGAACTTCGTCTTCGGGCGCTCCTGCAGCACGCCGTCCACGTAGATGTCGAGCTTCTCGTTGTAGAACGCGACCAGCCCCGCGACCCGCTCGCTCTCCGGCAGCGGCGTCGGGTAGGACCAGGCCAGGTCCTGCCGGCCGTTGAGCGTCCAGTACTCGGCGCTCCCCTTGTAAGGGCAGTGGGTGATGGTGTCGGTGTGTTCGAGGAGATCGAGACGTACGTCCGTCTTGGGCAGGTAGTAGCGGGCGGGCAGCCCGGTCTCGAAGAGGATGCGCGCGTGGCGGGAGTCGGCCACGGTGACGCCGTCCACCTCGACCCGGATGTGCCGCGAGCTGGGCAGGATGTCCACCCGCGTGTACGGGTCGCGCGGATGGACGTATACCTGCTCGTCCTCCTCGAACCAGGAGTCCATCGCGTCCCACTCGAAACGGACGTGGCCCCGGATCTCCTCCAGCGGCGAGTCCGGATAGGCCAGGGCGGCGTCCGCGGCCTCCTTCGTGCCGGAGCTGACCGTGTACACCACGGCCTCGCCCCTGCTCGGGGAGTGTTTGGTGGCGCCCGTCGCCTTGAGCGCCGACTCGTCGACGTCTTCGAGCGGGAAGTAGTAGGCGGGATAGTAGGGCACCTCCCACACCAGGAGGGCGGAGGTGGTGTCGGCCACCACCCGGCCGCCCAGATAGGTCCTCACACGCTTGGCCGTGCGTTCGACGCGTACCCGGCCGCGGTTCGTGGCATCCATGCTCGCGGCAACCCCGGCGGGCGTGCTCCTATTCCACGCCGAACGCCGCCAGCGTCGTCCAGGTCGTCAGCACGCCGACCGCCGCGCCCGCGGCCACCTGCGCCCACGTGTGGTGGATCAGCCGCACCCTGGCCCAGCACACCAGCGCCACGACGGCGCCGCCGATCATCGCGGTCGGCCACGGGGGCAGGACGTGCGCGATCACCACGACCGTGCCCGCCGACACGGCGGCGTGGAAGGAGATCTTCCACCGCAGGGTGATCGGGACGGTGACGGCCAGCGCGGCCAGCATCGCACTCACGGTGGCCACCAGCAGCGTCGGCGCGCCCAGCACGACCAGCAGCGCGAGCGCCGCCAGTACGGCCACCGAGGCGGCCAGCAGCGGGCCGGTGCGCCTGGCGCGGTCCACGATGTGGTGCGAGTCGAGGCGGCCTGAGCGCACCCCCAGCGCGATCACCGCCGCCGGGACGCCGCCGCAGAACGCCGAGGCCACCAGCCCCCACGCGGCCCCGCCCCAGCCCTGGGCGAGCAGGCCCACGAGCGGCGGCATGACGATGACCAGCACCTGGGGCGCGAGCACGTCCGTCACCCGTTTCGCCACAAGGTCGGCCATCATGCCACGAAAGCCTACGCGATCATGCCCCCGCCCTTTCCCGCTTCCGTTCTAGTGGTCGTCGCAACACCCCACCTCAGGGGATGGCCGCGCCCAGGGAGATGGTGTTTGAGAAGGTCACCCGTAATCGGTGACTATTAGGAAGCAATCGCCTCAATATTCACTTTAGCATCGTTTGTCTC